>JAZKBU010000007.1:300000-493984 GCA_040388375.1 Bacteroidota bacterium
TTGCTCCGCATCAGGATAGGGCAACTTCAGTTCACGCATGGTTTGAAACAGTTGCTCGTAACTAAAACTTGTTACTTCATTGTAATCAAAATGTTTGATACCACAAAAAGTTTGTATATGGTGTTTTATATCGCCACCTTCCCTGTCAAATCGTTTGGTCATAAAATGCGCCCTGCCATTTTCTTCTAACAGTTTAGAAGGCATCATGTCAATACCACAGGCTTTGGCCATATTGTAATAAGCCATCTCTACCCTGCCATAACCTTTGCTATCGCCCAACTGCACATCGCTCACACCATCCAGTTTTATTAACCAATGCTCAAATCCATTAGGCGAATTGGTTTGCCCGGATTTTACTTCACCTGTTTTTTCATTATAAGCAATGACTGCCTTTGGCCTTGCTCCGCCTGCCGATGTGCCAATCTTTAATATTTCCATCACGGCATTTTCTTCTTCCTTTTGCAAATTGCTTACAAAGGCTTCTTTTTTCGAAAGCATTTTTTGTGCAATATCTACCAAGCTTTCTATTTCAATACCAAATGTCCGCTTATTTTCTTTAAATGTGGTGGGCTCAAACTCTAAGGCGCCCATACCTCTGGTACCAATAAAACAAAGCATTTCTACAGGATTCATATCGTCTTGCGGACGGCCTTGCTGTGCCAGCCACATATTAATTAATTGGCTTCCGTACCTGTCAGGCAAAACATCAGCGAGTAAGCCGGGAAGCCCTTTAAAAGTATCGTAGTCTGTATTTTTACCTTTTCGTAATTCAGGGAAATTTATTTCTTTTCGGGTATCAGCAAGAGGCATTTTGAGTGGCGCTAAATCCCATCCTAATCTTTTAAACTTGGTATCATACTCAAAACCGGCAACACCGGTAGCTTCATTCCAAGCTACGGCACCAACCAGTTCTCCCCATATTTTTACAAATGCAGTATTCATAATTACCAGTCACTTTTATTATCGGTGTCCTTCTTCGTATTTCTTACTCTTTGTCTTTTATCTTGTTCCAGCTTTGCCAACGCTAAGGGACTGGGTGTTTTATCTATTTTAAATAAATCCATAACGGACAATAGATCCAATGCCCTTAATACTTGTATAAAAGTATTTAAAGCAACAACACCATCCCGTTCCAATAAACTGAGGGTGGAGCGACTTATACCGGCTGCACGTGCCAGCTCTTCCTGCGTTTTGTGTTGTTCTATTCTATGGTGTTTTATATAAGCCCCAATGGTCTCAGTGAGACTTTGGTCGCTCATAGCATTCCAGTTTGTGTATGATTTATCAGTCATAAAGTATACTATTTAGCTATAATGCATGATTTGCCATACAAATATGGTACTTTATTTAACAAATAAAAACAATACTATCAAATAACCACACTTTATGTATGATATATCAGTCATAAAGTATATAATTTAACCATAACGCATGATAAGTCATACATTAAAAACTAAAAATCATCAACTAACAACTAACACCTAAAAATATCACTGAAAATATTATTTTGCGCCCATGGCAATAATAAAACCCTTTGCAGCATTGCGCCCGGCTAGAGACAAGGCCGCCCAGGTATCGGCTCCTAGTTATGACAGTAGTTTACGTGAACTTTCCACCCACGAAATTATGCGTAACCCTTATAGCTACCTGCATGTAGTAAAGCCGTATTTGCATTTTAAAGGAGAAAAGAAAAACCCTGAAAAGCATTTTCCGTTGGGTTTAGAATATCTCAATAAATTTAAAGCTGAGCAGGTCTTAATCAAAGAAAACCAACCTTGCTATTATATATATCGCTTAATAAAAGGTAGTGTGGCTTATACTACTTTAATTGCAACGGCCTCGGTTGACGATTATAACAACAACAATATATTAAAACACGAAAACACATTAACCGAAAAGCAAAATGAGTTAGCGGAACACATTGCTTTTTTCAGTGGCTTGGGTAATCCGGTATTACTTACTTACCCTGACAACAATACCATTGAAGAAGTAATTAATAAAGTAATTACGCACCATGCTCCTGAATATAATTTTATAAGCCAGGATCAAATAAAACACAATTTATGGCCTGTTCATCAGGTGGATGATGTAGAAGCTATTGAAACTGCTTTCGCAAGTATAGACAAACTATATATTGCGGATGGGCATCACCGCAGTGCCGGATCTGCCGCTTATTGCGAAGCCATGCGCCAACAAGTGGGCAACTATACCGGAACAGAATTATTTAACTTTTTTCCGGTTTGTTTAATTCCGTTTAACAAGCTGCATATTTTTGAATACCATCGTTTGGTGAAGGATGAATCAATTGTAAATGGAGAAGACTTTTTAAATAAAGTAAGCCAATACTTTGATGTTATACCGAGTGGGCATGTGCCTGTACAACCTTTGGTAAAGCGCGAGTTTGGTATATACTTTAACAACGATGCGTATGTGCTTACTTTAAAACCTGCTTACGAGAAAGAACTAACAGGTACTTTGGCGCAATTGGATGTTAGCATTGTAGAAGAATTTATATTGAAACGTTTGTTTGATATACACGATAGCAAAACGGATAAACGTTTGAGTTTTTTAGATGGTAGCCGTGGTTTACTTACCTTACAAAACTCAGTAGATAGTGGCGATTTTGATTTAGCTATTACTTTATACCCAACCAGTATTGAAGAGGTAAAACAGATAGCTGATGAAAACTTGATTATGCCTCCAAAATCAACCTGGATTGAACCCAAAATAAGAACGGGTTTAATTATTTACGAAACGGTTTAAGGCTGTGGAGTAAATACTTTCTTAAAACCCGTAAGCCAAGGAAAGACCCAAACGTAAATCAAATTCGGATACGTCTTCAAAACGGTCTTCCAATGCACCCGTTTTAAAATGTATGGGATAATAGCCAGCACCCGCAAATAGATTAAAACCGATACCCCATTTACTTATTTTTTGGTAACCTAATTTAGCACCTCCTCCTATTTGATTATGGTATTCATCAGCTTGGCCTAGATAAATGGAATTGCTACTATTGTTGGGGTCTATTTTATAGTATACATTATTTAAATAACTTACATTTCTGTATTTTATATATGGTGCCATATAGAAACCTTGGCAAGCTTGGTTGGTATATCTTTGGGCATCAACAGTAATACCTGTCCAAGTGGCATTTTTGCTATTGAAAATGGGTTTATTTTCAAAGTAATTAAAGCTGGCAGCAATACTCCATTTGTCAAACATGGCTCTTTCGTATGCTACATTGAAAGAGGTAAATAAAATGGGTAATAAATTCACCGATACTACTTGGCTTACCTTTTTATGTTGTGTGGATTGGGCTTTGGGTTTATCACCTAAACATAAAATAAGTATCAATACAAGGGTAATTTTAGTATACATCATTATGCTTGAATAAGACGTTGATGTAACTCCACCACTTGCTGAATTAATGAATGAGCTTCATCGTTTTTTATTTCAAAATGGGCTTTGCTTAGCTTCTCTTCCTGGCTCCATTGGTTGTTCATTCGGGCTTCCACTTGCTCTTTTGTTATATTGTCGCGCTTAACCGTTCGGCTTATCCTTAGCTCCAAGGGCGCGGTTACCACTATAAATTTTTCTAAACCTTTGTAGCTATCCGTTTCAAACATCAAGGCAGCTTCTTTTAAAATATAGGAATGGTTTTGAGTACGCTGTTCTAATACCCAATTATCAAAATCAGCAAATACTACAGGATGTACCGTTTGATTTAACTGGGTTAATAATTCTTTATTGTTAAAGGCTAAATTGGCTATGTGAGCTCTGTTTAAATCTCCCTTAACATCATAGCTCTCTGCTCCAAACAATTCACTTACACGACTTATAATAGCTTGGTTTGATACCATTAAGTACTTGGCTCTTTCATCAGCATTGTATACAGGTACGCCCAATTCTTTAAAAATAGTAGCCACAATGGTTTTACCACTGCCTATACTACCTGTAATTCCAATTTTTTGCATATTCAAATAAAACAAAAAAGCCAGACTTTTCAGTCTGGCTCTTATACCAAATAAAATAATTATTATTTTTTAGCTTCTTCTTTTTTAGGAGCCGTTAAAGCAACAGTAGCTTCCATGCTTACTGCACTTTTGTTAATACGTAACTTAGTACCTTCGCTCTCAATTAAAAAACTGGTTTCAGCTACTTCAATAATTTTTGCTTGTATACCACCTAAGGTTACAATTTTATCGCCTTTACCAATTGATTCGATTAACTTTTTTTGCTCTTTTTGTTTTTTCATTTGAGGGCGAATCATAAAAAAGTAAAAAATAGCGATCATTGGAATAAAGAATAACATTTGTGTTAATCCTCCGCCTGAAGCAGGTGCTGCTTGTAATAAAATAGTATTCATGTTTGTGTATGTGTTTTTTATTTAATGTTTATTGGTTTTTAGGAGTTACATCGCCTTTAATTAATAACATGGTATTGGTAGGGCTGGTATTGGCTGTAACGGTTACTGTTTTTTCTACATGGTTTGGTTTGCCTTCGCTGTTAAAGGTTACATCTATTTCGCTCGTCTGACCGGGCATAATAGGTTCTTTAGGCCAGTTAGGCACTGTACAGCCACAACTGGCAACAGCATTGCTGATTAACAAGGGTATTTTACCTGTATTTTTAAATTTAAATTTATAATTAACCAACTCCCCTTCTTTAATCGTACCAAAATCAAACATGTTTTGATCAAATGTAATTTCGGTTAAATTATTGTTTTGTGCATTTGGATTTTCTGCACTTGCCGGGTTATTTACAATATCTGTTTCTGCTTGTTTAGTACCTTTTTCGTTACCACAAGCTATGGCTGATAAAATAAGCGCTGCGATGATTATTTTTTTCATTGATATCAATTTATTTGTGTAAATTATTGTGTTTATAAAAGGATAAAAATCTTACTCCATTAAGCCTCTACCCGTTTTATTTATTTTGCTTTCTTTGCGTAAGTCCAATTGAATTTTATCCAATACACCATTCATAAAAGTATGGCTGTTCGGACTGCTGTATAATTTGGCTATCTCTAAATACTCATTAATACTTACTTTAACCGGTATTTGACTAAAATGCAATATTTCGCACATTGCCATTTTCATTAAAATCATATCAACGGTAGCTATACGGTCAGCATCCCAATTTTGTGTTTTAGAGCTGATTAATAGCAATAACTCATCTTCGAACTGCAATGTTTTATAAAACAAATCAGATACAAACTCCGTATCTTCTGACTTGTCATTGTAAAAACCGGCTAATATTTCTACTTGTTTGTGTAGCTTAACCGATGATAATGTTTTTTGGAAAGCCATTACTACCATTACTTCATCATCTTCCCAGTTTAAAAACTGTTCTTCCAGTTTATGGTTAAATACTTCGCTGTCGGCTATTAAACTTTCAATTATTTCTAACAACAACTGCTTGTCGTTAAATATACTTTGGTTGTTTTCATCTTTGGCCGCATCTACAATAGTATCTATGGCTTTAAGCTCCGTTAAAATTTGTCTAAAAAAATCACCACTTTGACTCCAGTCTATTTTTAATGCTTTAATCTTTTCCTGTAAAATAACATCGTTCTCAAAAGCGCTAATGGCACTATTGGTGTACAGTGAATTTAAAAAAGCAATTTGATCTGGTTGAGGGATGTGTTTGTTTTGGTGAATTTCTAATTCTTTACCAACAAAGAATTTTAACTCAACAATAAAGGCAAGCAAGTAAATATAAATATCGTATGCCTTGTCTAACGATTTAACAAGATTTTTTTGAGCCACAGCTCTGCTTATACTTTCATCTTGCTTGAAAGCGTATAAGGCCTGAAATGTTTTTATGCGTAAAAAACGTCTGAATAGCATGGCTATTATTTTTTGTATTGACTAAATTAATTATAGAAGTTCTAAAGGCTTAGCAATACCCATTTTCAATTACCTAAAGAACGATTTTGTTTTTATTATATTAAAGCAAGTCTTATTAAAAACAGAAATAAGACTTGCTTTTAAATGCTGCTTAGTATGTTGAACCTACACGCATCATATCGTGAATGCGTTTTTCAGCCAATTCAGTAGCTGCTTTTTGTGTATGTACTTTGTCTTTTACTGATTTTTGGAAAATAGCTAAAGTAGTATCATAAATTTTCTCTGTATTACTAAATGCTGTTTCGCGGTTGTAACCAATATGCTCTTGGTACACGTTAATTAAACCACCTGCATTAATTAAAAAATCAGGTGCATAAGCAATACCTTTTTCCATTAACATAGGACCGTGAATGTTTTCATCAGCTAATTGGTTATTGGCCGCACCAGCTACTACTTTACATTTTAGTTTATTAATATTTACCGAATCTAAAATAGCACCTAAAGCACAAGGAGCAAAAATATCTACATCTAAACCGTATATTTCATCACCTTTTACTACTGTAGCACCAAACTCTTTGCTATATTTTTTAAGCATTTCCTCGTTAATATCAGTAACAAATAATTGAGCACCTTCTTTGTGTAAGTACTCTACTAAATGACCACCTACTTTACCTAAACCTTGTATAGCTACTTTTTTACCTGCTAAATCATCAGTTCCAAAAGCATGTTTTACTGCTGCTTTCATCCCTACAAATACACCATAAGCAGTTACCGGACTAGGATCTCCTCCTCCACCCATGCTTTCAGGTAAACCCACCACGTGTTCAGTTTCCATGTTTACATACTCCATATCGCGGGTAGTTGTATTCACATCTTCAGCAGTAATATATTTACCGTTTAAATTTTCTACAAAACGGCCAAACTTACGCATTAAAGCTTCAGTTTTTAAAGTTTTAGCATCGCCAATAATTACTGCTTTAGCTCCGCCTAAGTTCAATCCTGAGATTGAAGCTTTGTAAGTCATTCCTCTACTTAATCGCAAAACATCGTTAACAGCATCAGCCTCGCTTGTATAATTCCATACGCGCGTTCCACCTAAACCTGGCCCTAAAACTGTATTATGAATAGCAATAATTGCTTTTAATCCAGTGTACTCATCTTGGCAAAATACTATTTGCTCATGATCGTGTTGTTGCAATTGAGAGAAAATATCCGACATGTTTAATTGTTTTTTAAAGCGTGCAAAAGTATATTTATTTTTCACATTTCATAAAACCTTTTTACACCAAAAAACGGAACTATTTTAAGGTTATGGAATAAAGCCTCTAAGCATTATATTCGCGCACTTTTATGATTCAACAAGTACTAAAAAAACATATAGCTGCGGCCCTTTTAAATCTATACAAAATAGAAACAGATGAAAACCAATTGGTAATTGAAAGCACCAAAGCGGAATTTGAAGGCGATTTTACTTTTGTTGTTTTTTCTATTTTAAAACAAACGCAAAAAGGTCCGGAACAAACAGCCAATGAAATTGGGAATTATTTAAAAGAGCATTTGATTCAATTGGAATCATTTAATGTAATAAAAGGATTTTTAAACTTAAGCCTGCACCAAAACTTTTGGTTTGATTTTATTGATCAAACGTATGCCAATGGTTCATTTGGCTTTCAGCAAAACCCAACAGGTAAAAAAGTATTGGTAGAGTACTCTTCGCCAAATACGAACAAACCACTACATTTAGGACATATTAGAAACAACCTGTTAGGTTATGCTGTTGCGCAAATACTAAAAGCCAACGGACACCAGGTTAATACCTGTAATCTGGTAAATGACCGTGGTATTCATATTTGCAAAAGTATGCTTGCCTGGATGCGTGAAGGAAATGGAGAAACACCGCAATCGAGCGGGATAAAAGGCGACCATTTGGTGGGTAAATACTATGTAGCTTTCGATAAACAATACAAAAAAGAAATTGAAGAACTGAAAGCAAGTGGTTTAAGTAGCGAGGAAGCAGAAAAACAAGCCCCTTCTATTATAGCCGCCCAACAGTTGTTACAAAAATGGGAAGCCAACGACAAGGAAACCGTTGACGTTTGGAAATTAATGAATGGCTGGGTGTACGAAGGTTTTGAGGTTACTTATAAAAAATTAGGTGTTCAGTTTGATAAGTTTTATTACGAATCAAATACCTATATTTTAGGAAAAGACATCGTACAGGAAGGCTTACAAGCCGGTGTGTTTTTCAAAAAAGACGATGGTTCCGTTTGGATTGATTTAACTGCTGACGGTTTAGACCAAAAACTTTTACTACGGGGCGATGGCACTTCGGTTTACATAACCCAGGATATAGGCACAGCCGAACTTAAATACCAGGATTTCCATTGCGAAAACTCGGTTTACGTAGTAGGTAATGAACAGGATTACCATTTTAAAGTATTACAATTAATTTGTAAAAAACTAAATAAGCCGTTTGCCGATGGCATTTATCACCTTAGCTACGGCATGGTGGAGTTACCTGAGGGTAAAATGAAAAGCCGTGAAGGCACAGTAGTAGATGCGGACGACTTAATTGACGAAATGGTTGCTACTGCAACTGAAACTACACAAGCTTTAGGCAAAACTGATAATATACCTGCCGCTGAATTAGAAAAACTATATGAAACTATTGGTATGGGTGCCTTAAAATACTTTTTGTTAAAGGTTGACCCTAAAAAGAAAATGATGTTTAACCCAAAGGAATCAATAGATTTTCAAGGAAACACAGGCCCTTTTATTCAATATACCCATGCGCGTATCAAATCAATATTACGCAATGCAGGAAGTGTAGACTATTCAAATTTTGACATAAACAACACTACACTAAACAAAGCTGAACGTAATTTATTATTTACGGCTTACCAATATCCGCAAGCCATTGCAGATGCAGGCAAAGAAATGAGCCCGGGTATTATTTGTAATTATGCTTATGATTTAGCAAAAGCATTCAATCATTTTTACCATGAGTGCTCAGTTTTAAAAGAGGAAAATACAGACCAACGTAATTTCAGAATTCAATTGGTGCAATTAAGTGCTCATATTATTAAATCGAGCTTTGCTTTGTTGGGAATAGATGTACCTGAAAAAATGTAGTAATAAACTACCTTTTATTCACTCCACTTTAAACCTATTGTATCTTTAGGAGTAGATAAGTAAACCTCTTCATTAGCCGTTAAACCATTTAAAATCACTGTATGGGTTTCATTGCTAGCGGCTGTTTTTACGGCTTGTTTAACAATAGAAGTACCTTTCTTTTTGTAAACAAAACTCTTAGCCCCTTCAGCATGCACACTTTCTATAGGCACGCTTAATACCTTTTTTAAAGTATTGGTCGAAATAGTATTGGAAGTTGTCATAGCCGGTCTTAATGAGGTATCGGCAGTAATTACATCAATCACAACCTCAAACACTTTGGCTTCGCTGTTGGGTTTTTGCTCCCCAATACTGGCTACTGACTTTACTATTCCTTTTAATTTTTTGCCCGGTTGTGCATCCAACCCAATTTCAACCTGTTGGTTTAATTTTACTTTTTGAATATCCACTTCGTTTATATAAGTAACACTTTCCATGGTACGTAAATCGGGCAAATTAGCCACAGTTGGATCCCATGTATTTACAGTACTGCCTACTATTTTCTTTTTACCATCCCACTCCTTGGCATATATAACCATTCCACTTTTAGGTGCAGTAATAGTTAACTGTTCCAAAGTAGTAGTTAGTTCATTTAACCTGTTTTGAGCCTTGGCTAATTCGCTACCTACAATTTGCATTTTGGTTACGCTTTGCTCCTTCTTGGTTTTATAGTTTTGCTTTTTTTGGTCTAGGTTTCTAACTGCTTTTTCATACTCAATTTCAGCTTGTCGCAATACAGCAGGCGGCTCGTAAATAGACTGGTCTTTGGTTAATTTTCTTTCTTCAACAGCATATTGTAAATTAATCAATTCATCGCGTGCATCACGCATGGTTAAGGTAGTATCTAATTGTGTTTGCGTGTACTCTGATTGCTTTTTCTGAACGTTTAATTGCTCATCATTCAGCTTATTCATTACTTCCGTTTTATCTAATTCGGCTACAAACTCTCCTTCTTTTACTACAGTTCCTTCTGCAACCAAATTACTTATTTTTATTTGCCAAATATTTACCTGACGCAAACTACTAGGCGCTGAAATTTCAGTATAATTTTTAGCTCTCAACTCACCCGTATTGGTTACTGTAACATTAAAATCGCCATCAGAAACAGTGGTTACAATATCGTTGGTAGCTGCTTTAGCTACAAACAAAAAATAAATGGCCAGTACCATTACCACACAAGCAGCTATTATTATTTTATTTTTATTCTTTTTCAAACCTTTATTCCGTTTAATAGTTATTATAAGCAAATAAACATTAAGTAATCAATAAACAAAACTTTATTCATTATTGATTTTTCTTCAATAATAGCTCGTTTCACAACAAACAAGCTACAAGTTTTATTGCTAACGATTGTTGTTAAGAAATTATTATGTCGCGATTCGCAATAAACATAAGTGAGCCCTTTATAAAAAGTGAGTGCACTCAATGTGCATAAAACAAATTTCATTATCAGCACAATAACGTAAATTTGTGTAGATACTAACACTAGTCTAACATTCATTTTTATTATGTGTACAATATTTTGTCACTTGATTCCCCTTCAAATAACATTGATTTTTGATGCTGTCACTTAATAAATAACCAATACATTTTCATGGCTGAGACCACTATAAATAGGAAAAAACGTACATTAACCACCACCAACTTTCTTGAGTCGGGTAAATTACCTCCGCAAGCAAGAGATTTAGAGGAGGCGGTTCTTGGCGCTTTGCTATTGGAAAAAGATGCCATAAATATAGTAGCCGAGGTTTTAAAAGCAGACAGTTTTTACGACCCTAAACACCAGAATATATACAATGCCATATTAGCCCTTTGGCAAAATGGTAGCGCTGTTGATATATTAACTGTAACCCAACAACTAAAAAAAGAAGGTACACTTGATATTTCAGGAGGTGCTTATTATGTTACTTCATTAACCAATCGTGTGGCCTCATCGGCCAATATTGAATACCACGCAAGGATTATTGCCCAAAAGTTTTTACAAAGAGAATTAATAAGAATAAGTGGCGAAATAACAACCGATGCTTTTGAAGACAGTACTGATGCTTTTGAATTATTAGACAAAGCAGAAAGAAAACTATTTGAAGTATCGCAAGGCAATATAAAAAAGGATTACAGAGGCATACGCAGTGTAGTAAATGATGCCATTGCAGAAATAGATAGTTTACGTGGAAAAGAAGGCGGTCTAACAGGTATTCCATCTGGTTTTTTAAGATTAGACAGGGTTACATCAGGCTTCCAGAAATCAGATTTAGTAATTATTGCGGCAAGGCCCGGTATGGGTAAAACAGCCTTTGTATTAAGCGTGGCTCGTAATGCTTGCTTATCTAACACCGAAACACCGCGTGCAGTAGCCGTATTCTCATTGGAGATGAGTTCAAGGCAATTAGTAACCCGTATGATAAGTGCGGAGGCGGAGATTGAATCAGAAAAACTAAAAAAAGGTACATTAGAAGAACACGAGTGGCAACAGTTAAATACCAAAATAGCCAAACTAAGTGATGCTCCTATATTTATTGATGATACACCTGCTATTTCAGTATTTGAATTGCGTGCAAAATGCAGACGACTCAAACAACAGAACAATATTCAAATGATTATTGTCGATTACTTACAGTTAATGCGTGGCGATGATGCCAACAATAAAAATGGTAATCGTGAGCAAGAGGTAAGTTATATATCGCGAAGTTTAAAAGCTTTGGCCAAAGAGCTGGATGTACCTGTTTTAGCCTTGGCACAGTTAAGTCGTCAAAGTGAAAAACGCGGAGCAGGCTCAACACCCGGAACAAGTACTGGTCGCCCTATCCTATCCGATTTACGTGAATCTGGATCAATTGAGCAGGATGCGGATATGGTAATGTTTATTTACCGTCCGGATTATTACAAATTAACAGAATGGGATGACGGAACGCCTTGTAAAGATGAAGCAGAAATAATGATAGCCAAACATAGAAATGGGGAGCTTGATAACGTACGCTTACGCTTTATAGGTAAATACACCAAGTTTACTGATAAAACAGATTTCGATAATTTCTCAACGCCTGATTACAATCCAAGTGGCAACAATAACAATGGTACTATTACCATTAGCTCAAGTATTAATTGGGATAGCGATGTAGAGGATGACTTAAATTCAAGCACTTCTTTCGATTCAGAAGCACCATTTTAAGCATATTATAAATTAGATACGAGTCTTGAACTCGTATCTAAAAATCTTCAATCAATATGCCCATTTTACCCATTTGGTAATCGCGGATGGCCTGCATAATTTCTGTTTGATTATTCATTACAAACGGCCCATAAGTAGCTATTGGTTCATCAATGGCTTCCATATCAAAAAACAATAATCTGGTAGGCTCATTAAATTCAATAGTTACTTCCGTTGCATCTTTATCAAATACAACCAAGTTTGAACCGAATACAATTTGTCCATCCACTTGTATGCTATTGTCTAAATTATAAATAGCATGTTCCCAACCTTTATGTAAACTAAAAGTATGTTTGGCCTTGCCTTTAGTATGAACTTCTAACATAGTCATTGGACTTTGCATTTCATTAAAGCCTTGCACCCCATTGTAATTACCTGCTACTACTTTTATCTGCAAGTTTTCTTGCTCAATGGTAGGAATGGCGTCTTTATGTAATGCATAATATTTAGGTTGTTCTTGTTTAAATTTAGCGGGCGAATTAATCCAGATTTGAATAATTTCCTGCGTCCCTCCTGTAGCTGCTAATTCCAACGAAGGACGTTCACTGTGTATAATGCCTTTACCTGCATTCATCCATTGTACTCCACCCGCTTCTACTATGGAGTTATTGCCTCTCGAATCCCTGTGGTTTACGTCACCGTCAAAAATAAAAGTAACGGGAGCAAACCCTGTATGTGGATGAGGCCCAACACCAACTTCACCAGGTTTTGAGCCTGCTGCAATAGTTGATTGGTGGTGATGAATTAATAACAAAGGGCCTAAATTTTCTATTGATTTATTAGGCAAAGGTTGACGCAATGGATGACCACCCATTTCAACCCAATCTGCCGGAATTATTTGTTTAATTATATTTTGCATAACACTTTATTTAGCGTTTCAAAGGTACAGAAGCTTTTACAACCAAAGCATTAAACTAGTTCAATAAAAAAGCCCCATTTAAGAATAAACGGGGCTTTTAAAATAATCTGTTTTAAAAATCTTTATCTATTTACCGGTAAAAACCGGCTTGCGTTTTTCAACAAAAGCTTTCATTCCTTCTTTTTGATCTTCGGCAGCAAAGCACATATAAAAGTTTTTACGTTCAAAATACAAACCTTCCTGTAGCCCACTATCAAAAGCTTTCAATACACTTTCTTTAGCCAGCCTGATAGCAATAGGACTTTGTAAAGCTACTTCTTTAGCCAACTTTACAGCTTCCTCTAAATACAGTTCTGTTGGCACTACCCTGTTAATTAAACCTGCGCCTAAAGCTTCTTCTGCACTGATAAATTTACCTGTTAAAACCATTTCCATAGCCAATGCTTTTCCGACAGCTTTGGTTAAACGTTGCGTACCTCCAGCACCCGGCATAATACCTATTTTGATTTCCGGCTGACCAAATTTAGCCGTTTCACTGGCCACTATCATATCGCAGGTCATAGCTAATTCGCAACCACCACCTAAAGCAAATCCACTAACAGCTGCTATAATCGGTTTTTTGGTTTTCCGTATTTGATCCCACGTTTCAAACTGATCTATTTTCAATAAATCAATAGGTGTGCGACTTTCCATTTGCTTAATATCAGCTCCCGCTGCAAATGCCTGCTCATTACCCGTTATAACAATACAACGTACTTCATCATTATCATCTAAATCGCTTAAAGCTTGCTTCAGTTCAAGCATTAACTGTAGGTTTAAAGCATTTAATTCCTTTGGACGGTTTAATTGTATTAATGCAATATGTTGTGCATACTGCTCGTTTACCAATATAAATTCAAAACTCATTGCTTATTATAAATTTTACTTTAGTTATAAATATTATTCCTGTTAAAGTGAAGATTCTTCTTTGAAATTAGCCATTGCCTCTCTTAATTTTTGTCCTTCAGTAAATGGTTTCTGAAACAGCAAAATCAATACAAAACCTACACTAATGGTAGCATCAGCCACATTAAATACTGGCCTGAAAAATTCAAAACTTTGACCTCCCCATCCCGGGAACCAACCCGGGAAAGTACCTTTAAATAAAGGAAAATAAAGCATATCAACTACCGAACCATGAAACCAAGCTGCATAACCAGGCTCAGGTGGTAAAAACTGGGCTACTGTCCACGAATCGCTTTCCGAAAACAATACACCATAAAAAACACTGTCAACAATATTACCTAAAGCACCTACTAAAATCATAGTCCAACTTATAGTGTAACCTAAATGAGCTTTGGCTTTTATCAAAGAGCTTATATAATATATAATAACGCCACAAAATATAATTCTAAAAAAAGTAAGTACAATTTTACCCCAACTGCCACCAAACTCAATTCCAAAAGCCATTCCGTAGTTTTCTAAAAAATGTAACTTAAACCAATCGCCTAAAACATTTATTTCTTCCCCTAAATTAAAGTGTGTTTTTATATAAAACTTACTCCATTGGTCAATTAATAGTAATAACAAACCAATGACAATAGGATAAACGAGGTGCTTATTTTTCATGCTGCTTTATAAAAAAAATAGAGACGCAATTTATATTTACGTCTCTATTTATAGTCAAAAATTATTAATTATTTATATTGCTGTAACTTAGCTTCCATACTTAAAGTAGTATGTGGTACGGCACGTAAACGCTCTTTAGCAATTAACTTACCTGTTACTTTACAAATACCATAGGTTTTGTTTTCAATACGTATCAAAGCATTGTCTAAGTTTTCAATAAACTTACGTTGGCGGGCAGCTAATTGGCTTAAATGCTCCTTTTCGCTGCTTGATTGTCCATCTTCCAAAGTTTGGTAACTGCTATCAGTATCGTTACCACCATTGGCATTAGGATTTTGCATTTGGTCTAATAAGTTAGTTAACTCTTCTTTAGCCGAAGTCATTTTTTTAACAATGATTTCTTTGAACTCAGCCAAGTCAGCATCACTATAACGTTTTGCTTCGGTAGCCATTTCTAAATCTTTGTATTCAAAACGAGCAGGTGCTTGGTATGGAGGAGCTTCAACAACATCGTTAGCTCTGTCTGTTTTAGGTTTCGACACTTTTGGTGTTTTTACCACTTTAGGTTTAGCTATCTCTTTGCTTATTGGTTTGTTAACCAATGTTGTTTTTTTCTCTACCTTTTTAGCTTTTACAACAGGTTTTTTGGCAATAACCGGTTTAGCTACTACTACTGCTTTTTTTACAATTGGCTTAGCAACCACTTTAGCTTTAGTAACAACTTTGGTAGCTTTTTTGGCTACTATCACTTTTTTGGCAGCTACCTTTTTGGCAATTGGCTTAACAGTTACTTTTTTAACAACTTTAGCAACTGCCTTTTTAATTACCTTAGCTACTTTTTTAACTGGCTTTGCAACCACTTTAGCTTTGGCAACTTTGGTGGCTTTTTTTGCCACTACCACTTTTTTATTAACTGCTTTTTTCGCAATTACCTTCTTAACTACTTTTTTAGGAGCTGCTTTTTTTACGGCTTTTACTACCTTTTTAGGGGCTACTTTTTTAACCGCTTTTTTAGGAGCAGCCTTTTTAACTGCTACTTTTTTTACAACTTTTATTACTTTTTTAGGAGCCGCTTTTTTAGTTGCTACCTTTTTAACAGTTTTTACAACTTTTTTAGCAGCCTTTTTGATGGCTTTTTTTACCACTTTAACTACTTTTTTAGCAGTTTTTACTGGCTTTGCTTTCTTTGCAGGAACTACTTTTTTTACTGCTGCTTTTTTAGCTGCTTGTTTTTTCACTGCCTTTTTAGCCGCTTTTTTAGGAGCCGCTTTCTTCACAATTTTCTTGGCCATTGTAATATTAAGCTTTATTTATTTTTACTTTAATTTGAATTTCGTCAACCTCAACAATTACACCGTCTTCGATATTATCAACAACTTGTAATGTATCTGCTAAAATTTCGGTGCAAATATAGGTGTTGTAGTTTAATATAGCTACATCGGTGTAAACATTCTTAGTTACCTGAACGTTAATTTTATCCATTACCTCTAAACCTGATTCTTTGCGCATGTTTTGCAATTTGCTGATAAGCTCCCTTGCTACACCCTCATTTTTCAAGGTTTCACTAATTTCAATATCTAACGCTACAGTTATTTTACCTTCGTTAGCAACCTTATAACCAGTTATTTCTTTCGATAAAATTTCTACGTCTGTGAGTAAAATGTCAATTGTTTCCTCATCAATAGTCAGACCTATAACACCCTTTTGCTCTATAGTTTCAATTTCAGTTTGCGTAAAATTGGTAATAGCTGCTGCCACATCCTTCATTTTAGCCCCTACTTTTTTACCCAAAGTTTTAAAATTAGGCTTGATTGATTTATCAATGGCATCAATATATTCTAACTCTTTTACGTTTACTTCGGCTAAAATCAGGTTTTTAACATGCGTAATTTCATCCTTTATTCTTTGGTCAACAATGGGAATTAAAATACGTTGTAATGGTTGACGGACTTTAATGTTTTCCTTTTTACGGATAGAAAGCACCAATGACGAAATACGTTGTGCATAACTCATTTGTTCTTCTAAAATCACATCAATCAATTCATTATTAGCTATTTTTAAATCCGTTAAATGAACAGATTCTTTGGCATTGTGGCCAGCTAACCTTAAACTCTCGGTTAAATTACGGTATAACCAATCAGCAAAAAATGGAGCAACACTGCTCATTAACTGGCTCACTGTTTCTAAACATTCAAAAAGGGTTTCATAAGCTGCTTTTTTCTCGTCATTCATTTCTCCTTTCCAGAAACGTCTGCGACTCAAACGAATATACCAGTTTGACAAATGATCACTTACAAACTCTTCAATAGCTCTCGCTGCCGGAGTCGGGTCGTAATCATCCATCTTTTCACTCACTAATTTGATTAGACTGTTCAGTTTACTGATAATCCATCTGTCTAATTCAGTTCTGTTGGCTACATCAACGGTATTGGTATCGTCATATAAGAAACCATCTATATTGGCGTAAATAGCAAAGAATGAGTAGGTATTATATAAAGTACCAAAAAACTTACGTTGTACTTCGCCTATTCCCTCTAAATCAAATTTTAAGTTATCCCAAGGGTCATTGTTACTAATCATATACCAACGCGTAGCATCGGCACCATATTTATCAATAGTAGTGAATGGGTCAACTACGTTACCCAAACGCTTACTCATTTTTTGCCCGTTTTTATCTAAAACCAAACCATTAGCTATTACATTTTTAAATGCAATAGCGGGGTTTCCTGTTTTTTCATTAAAGGCTTTTATTTCATCTGAACTTTCGTTTAGCAATACAGCTAAAGCGTGTAAAGTAAAAAACCAACCACGTGTCTGGTCAACTCCTTCAGCTATATAATCAGCCGGGTAAGCTGACTCAAATTGCGCTTTTGCTTCAGCAGTTGAATCTTTACCCATATAATTCCACTGAGCATATGGCATAGCACCACTATCAAACCAAACATCAATTAAATCAGCTTCACGTTTCATTGGTTTACCCGAATCAGAAACTAAAATAACATCATCTACAAATGGTTTATGTAGGTCAATATCTAACGTATCATTTTTAACGCTGAATTTAGAATTGGTATTAAATCCGGCTTTTACCGCTTTTTCAAACTCAAGTGTTAATTCAGTTTTTGAACCTATACATTTTTCTTCTAAACCATCTTCAGTACGCCAAATCGGAAGCGGAGTGCCCCAATAACGCGAGCGCGACAAATTCCAATCAACCAAATTTTCTAACCAATTACCAAAACGGCCGGTTCCTGTTGAAGCAGGTTTCCAGTTTATTTTTGCATTGCTTGCTACCAATTTATCTTTTACGGCTGTGGTTTTTATAAACCAGCTTTCTAACGGATAATATAAAATAGGCTTATCTGTTCTCCAGCAATGCGGATAGGTATGGTCGTATTTTTCTTTTTTAAATAACTTGTTTTCGTTTTGCAGTTTTAAAGTAATACGTTCATCTACACTTAAGTAATGTAGCTTGCTCGTATCCTTCATAAAGCTTTTCAGCTTTTCCTTTTGTACGGCTAATTCTGTTTCTTTTTCAGTATCGTTTAAATAAGCTTCTTTTACAAACTCTTCTCCATACAAGAAAAAATCGTCTTTTATCTCCGGTAAAAACTTACCACGTTTATCAACCAGTGTTAACGAGCCTATTCCGTTTTGTTTAGCCACCCTGAAATCGTCCGCACCAAAACTAGGCGCAATATGTACTATACCCGTTCCATCTTCCGTAGTTACAAAATCGCCAATGATTACTTCAAAAGCATTCCCATTATCTACTGTAATACCATCAAAAGGCATTAACTGTTCGTATTTTATACCCGCTAAATCTTTGCCTTTATATTCGCCTACAACTTGGTAGGGAACCAATTTATCACCCGCTTTATAATCCTCAAATTTTAAATCAGCTTGCTCGGGTTTAAAATATTTGCCTAATAAGTTTTTCGCTAAAATTACATTAACAACTTCATGGCTATATTGATTAATTGTTTTTACCAAAACGTAATCAATTTTAGCACCCACCGCCAAAGCTGTATTGGAAGGCAATGTCCAAGGAGTAGTTGTCCAAGCTATGAAATAAACATCTCCATCAAAAAATGATAGTTGCGTATTATCAAACACTTTAAACATAGCCACAGCCGTCATGTCTTTCACATCCTTATACGTACCCGGCTGGTTTAACTCATGTGAGCTTAAACCAGTTCCTGCTGCGGGTGAGTATGGCTGAATGGTATAGCCTTTATACAGATAACCTTTATTGTGTAATTGCTTTAAGCACCACCATAAACTCTCAATATAATTGTTTTCGTAAGTTATATACGGATTGTTTAAATCAACCCAATAGCCAATGCGTGTAGTTAATTCATTCCACACATCAGTATATTTCATTACATCTTTACGACAAGCCTCATTATAATCTTCAATAGAAATTTTTTTACCAATATCCTCTTTGGTTATTCCCATTGTTTTTTCTACCTGTAATTCCACAGGCAAACCGTGTGTATCCCACCCTGCTTTGCGTTTTACCTGAAAACCCTTAATAGTATTATACCTGCAAAAAATATCTTTTATAGCACGGCTCATTACGTGGTGAATACCTGGCATACCATTGGCGCTAGGTGGCCCCTCGTAAAACACAAATGACTTTGCATCTTTGCGGTTAGCTACACTTTTATCAAAAATTTTCTCATCGTTCCAAAACTTCAATATTTCTTGCTCAAAAGCCGGAAAATCAAGTTTTTTATATTCTTTGTATTTAGTCATTATTAGAAAGTATTGAATTAAGTATTCAATTACTTATTTTTTTCAGAGGCGCGAAAATAACATTTGACAATACAATAATCAAATATAAATACCCAATATAAGAAAACTAACTAATTATAAAAGTAAGAATGGGATAATTTATAAATTATCAAGTTAAAGCTTTATTCTACTATAATTTTTTTAGTGATGGAGTTTCTATGCTCGTCTTCTAAACTTATAAAATACAATCCTTTGGCTAAGTTTAAAGAAATGGTTGTATTATTACTATCTAAAACTTTCGTATATAAAACCTCACCCAATGTATTTAAAACAATAGCTGTTTGAAAGCCCTGAATGTTTGATATTTTTATATTGTTATCTATCACAGGATTAGGATATATAGCTATTTCTTTTAGAATATCTTTAGGTTCATCTATACTTAATGCCAATTGTTTGGTATATAATCCATCAGCTTTGGCTAAAAAAAGCAAATCGTTTAATTCGAAAATATCATACACATAGCCATCTTCAATAAACTCCTCTTTATTGGCCCAAGTGGACCCTATACTATCGTGTTTATTCCTTTGTTGTATCCATGTACCACCACCTACTAAATTGGAAGCAATGTAGTAGTTTTTTGTCCCATTAAAAATGGTTCTATCAACTCCATTTCTTGCATCTTCTTTATCTTCTGCCCAACTCAATCCATCATTATTACTCGTAATTATGCGTTTGCCATTTACAGCAAAAATTTTGATACTATCTTGTATCATTTTTTGCATAATTAGTCCAGGCATTAAGTTTCCATAAAAGTATTCGTAAGCCCACCTTTTGGTATTTTTATTTAATCTGCTAAAAACACCATTGCCGCCACCTGCTGCCAAAAGCGAGGTGGGTGTAGATAAAATAGCTTCAATATTTACTGCATGGAGTGAATCGTTAAATGGCTGCCAAGTATTGGTATTTTCATTAAAAGCAAATACACCTGCTCCAATTGTTGAGGCATATAACTTATTTTCGTTTTTTACAATACAAGAAACCGGAAAAGACTCAATATTAGAATGCTGCCAAGTGGCCCCTGAATTGACACTGCTATAAATTCCATGTGCAAAAGTACCAAGATAAATTACTCCATCAATTGAATTCATTGAACAAATTTTAATCAATTGATTGGTTACAATAATGAGTTCCCAGTTTAATCCACCATCTACACTTTTGTATATTTTATTGTTGCCTGATGCAACAAATAAGGTATCATTTACGCTGGCAAAAGCCACCATTTCCTCTGTTGGTATTTGAAAAGACTTTACCCATTGTGCTGCTGCTTGATTGTTGCTTAAAATTAATATAGTTAAGCATAACATAAACGCTTTTTTAAAATATTTCATTTGATTATAATTTAAATTGATTGTTGACTATTGTTTTTACTTTATCATTTTCAGGAGGATTTTCTCCTTTTAGTAGCTGTGACATCAAACGCTACTTAAATAAAGGTATTTGGTAATTGTTGGTATGAATTTTTATTGTGTAAAAAGTGTTTTTTGATTTTTCAATGAATTAGACATAAGAGTGATTAAAAATGCTGCTTCACTAAAATTAGTATTCTAATGCTTTTTTAAGTGTATAATAGTCAACTAAAAACATCTTTACCCTACTCATTACATGGTGAATACTGGGTTCCCATTGGCACTGGGTGGGTCTTCGTACAACACAAAAGGCTTTGCTTCTTTACGATTGGGTAGACTCTTAACAAAAAATTTATCCTCGTTCCAAAACTTTAATATTTCTTGCTCAAAAGCTAGAAAATCAAGTTTTTTATATTTGACCATTGTCTATGTTTATGGTGTGGTTACTTTTTTGAAACTGTGGCTTCAATATATTTTAAACACTGTGTTAAATAAAAAAGCGACCTCCAATAAACTGGAGACCGCTTTTCATTTATTCATTTAAATAAGCTCTAAAAAGTTAAACTAAAACCAAGGGTTGGTATAAATGGCAATTGATTTAATCGTTTGTAGTTTAATACATCAAAATAGAAAATATTTTCGCGGTTATAGGCGTTGGTAGCTGCTGCTGTTACATTTAAAACCGATGTTTTGCTTAATGTAAACTTGCGTGATAACGATAAATCTAATCTATGGAAATAAGGCAATCTGCCGGTATTTATCTGGTCATAATAAACACCTAAGTTACCATTTTGTGCCAATGGACTGGTGTTGATACCGCCTGCAAAATTTAGTTTCTCATACAAACCTTGTGTTTGTGTAAAAGGGAAACCTGAACCAAAGTTCCAACGTGCATTAAATGTCCAGGCACTTTGTTTACCAAAGTTGTAGTTTAACACCACATTTAAATTGTGGCGTCTGTCAAAATGAGGCGTATACTCTATAATACCATCGTTACGTGTAACATAAGTAAGCGAGTAAACCAGCCAGATATACAATTTTTTTGCTTCGTATTTTAAAGTAGCATCAGCACCATAGGCTAAGCCTTTTTCAGCTATATAATCCAGTTTCAAAATGTCTGGCTTATCTAAATTCGACTGGTCATTTTCGTAAATTTTATTACGGTTAATGCTGATTATTTGTGTAAAGTTTTTATAAAATGCTTCTACATTTAAACCTATTTTTCTAGTAATGTCTAACTCAAATCCAAGCGCAGCATGCCAAGCTTTTTGTAACTTGGAATCAATGCTTTGCATACTACCCGACCTCGCTATCTCATCAGGACTTGATAAAAAACCATAGAATAAATTAACTACATCTTGGTCGCTTACAGCACTCATTAAGTTTTGAGAGTAAAGCCCCCCTGCCGTTTTAAGCCTGAAATTACTGGTTACATTGTATTTAACCCCTAAACGTGGCTCAACGCTGCTTTCTGATAATGAAGCATAATAAACCATTCTAAGACCCGGCTCGACTACTAAGCGGCTACCAAACACTTTTTTATACTTTATAAAACCGGCAGCTTCAGTATTGTAATTGGTTTGATCAACCGAACCTCCAGTTGAGTTTTTATAACTGTAAGCGGTATTGAAACCAACTATTTCAAACCCATATTTTATATCGTCTTTACCAATGAAATTAGTAAAACCAAATGAAGCATTGAAGCTACTGATTCCACTCGTACGAGGGCGTCCGTTAGCTTCCGTTAAATTCATTTGATAATTAGAATAACCAACAGCAGCATTGATTAAAGTGCTGCTTTCTTCAGGTATAATAAGCATATTTCCACCAAAACCTACATTATTCCAATTGTATTTCAAATTGTTAAATCTTGAATTATCATCAAACCTAAACCCGAAAAAATTAAGCCTGCTTCCGTTAGAACCAATATAGGAATACTTACCATACAAATCGGTAAATGAATAAGGCAAGCCATTCTCAGGATCAGCATTTTTGTAAAACAAAGGAGCCGTTTTATCTAGATACGATGTTTTGCATGACAATACATACGAAGCAGAACCATTGCCTTCACTGAATTTACTGATTGGACCTTCAATATTAAGTTTAGCAGTTATTGGATTAACACTCAATTTACCAGAGAATTTTTTTCTATTTCCTTCACGTGTAGTTACATCAATAATGCCTGAAATACGTCCTCCATACTGTGCATTAAAACCGCCCGCACTTACATCGGCTGTTTTAATTAAATCAGCATCAAACACACTAAATAAACCAATTGAGTGAAACGGATTATAAATAATCATTCCATCCAGCATTACTTTATTCATAACCGGAGGACCTCCTCTAATGTACAACTGTCCACCTTGGTCACCGCTAAAATTAACACCCGGTAATACTTGTAAATATTGTACTAAATCAGGCTCACCACCAAAAGTGGGTAACCTTGCTAAATCTTTTTGGGTAATAATATTGGTTGATATATTTACATTTTCTCGGGCTTTTTCTTTTTCGCCACTAATGGTTATTTCTGATAAGGTATTGTTTTTCTTAATTACGTTAAAATTTAACTGAACAGGATCTGCATTTTTTATTTCAACCGTTTTTGACTGTGTTTCGTAACCTGTTAATGAAAATCTTACCGTGTATGTTCCATTATTTAGTTTGGTAATATTATATAAACCATTTACATCTGTTTGAACAACGGTATTGGGAAGCTCCATAATTTTAATGGCAGCATAAATAATGGGTTCTCCATTTTCCTTATCTACTATTAACCCCCTTATTTTTCCTTGCTGAGCAAATGCTAACTGACTTACTAATAATAATATAAGTGTTCCTAAATAATTGTTCTTCATTTTTTAAAAAGTGTGGCGAATATAGCCATATATGGCAATGCAAAAAGCCCTTTGTTTAAAATTGTTATTTGTTGTTAAATTTGGCAAAAATTAAATATGAAAAATACTTGCATTAAACTAGTCGCATTTTTTTGCTTAACAGTTGCATTAAGCTCTTGTGGTGACGGCTGGAAAAATTACATAAGCATTAGTATTGATAAAGAACTTGGGGAACAGGCTAACAATCAATATGCACATATGTATGAGAATCAAATTTTACCGGAAAATGAAAATCAGAAATTATACGATAACATTAACTTAATCAAAGAAAGAATACTAAAATCGGGCGAGGTTACGCATGCAGATGATTTTGACTGGGAACTGAAAATAATAAACGACTCAGTATTAAATGCCTTTTGTTTGCCCGGGGGAAAAATATATGTTTATACGGGGTTGATAAAATATTTGGATAATGAAGCGCAATTGGCCGGAGTATTAGGACATGAAATTGCCCATGCTGACAAACGCCATGCTATTGATAATATGGCAAAACAGTTGGGTTTATCGGCTTTAATCAGTTTGGTTTTTGGAGATGGCAGTAGTATGGTAAACATAGCACAAAATTTAATTGGCCTAAAATTTAGCCGTAGCAATGAATCGCAAGCGGATGAATACTCCGTTAAGTATTTGTATAAAACAGTGTATGACGCAAGTGAGGCTAATGGATTTTTTGATAAAATTCAGAATGAAAAAGATGAACAAGAGGTAGCTGAAATAATAAGTACACACCCGGCACCCGAAAACAGAAAAGAGGAAATGCTTAATATTTGGCGAGAACTGGGCGGTAAAAAGGGTTTAAAGTTTGACGAGCAATACGAGGAAACAAAAAAACTAATACCTGCCTACTAATAAGCTCATGATAAAAATAACACTTATACAAATGGGTAAAACCCATTTTAAGTTTGTGGAAGAAGGTTTTGCTGAGTTTAATAAACGCCTTACCCATTATTGCAAGTTTGAGTGTAAAACATTTGAATTGCCTACCAAACTTAAAAGCAAAGATGCGGAGGCTACTAAAAAAGCGGAGGCTGAAATTATACTGAAACAAATTAAACCAACTGATTTTATTATACTATTGGATGAAAACGGCAAAACCTATAATTCCATTCAGTTTGCCAAACAACTGGAAAAACTAAGTACACAATACAGCCATGTAATTTTTATTATTGGTGGTGCTTTCGGTTTTGATGAAAGTGTTTATAAACGTGCCAATCACCAATTATCTATTTCAGCCTTTACATTTTCACATCAATTAATCAGGCTTATATTTATTGAGCAATTGTATAGGGCTTTTACTATTATTAAAGGTGAACCTTACCACCACCAATAGAAAGTAAAATTTGCGTTTTACTCAAAACTTAAGTTGCAAGTTTTCAAGTATTAATTATATTTGAATTATAAACAATTAATAACAACATGAAAAAAATATTAATCATTGCTGCTTTTGCAGCATTTGCGTTTGCAAGTAAAGCACAAACCACAGTTGCTCCTAGTCAATCATTACAAGTTGCTGCTCCATCAGAAGAGTTAATAGTTGTTGATGATAAACCAGCAAAAGCTGAAGATAAAAAAGACAAGAAAAGCGCTGATAAAAAAGCAGAAACAAAAGAGTGTGCTGATAAAAAAGACAAAAAATGCAGCTCGAAAAAACAATGCTGTGCAAAAAAAGCAGAAAAAACTGACGCTGTTAAAACAGAAGAACCAAAATAAACTACTGAGTTTATAAGCAATAAAAAAGCCTGACTATTAAAATAGTCAGGCTTTTTTATTGCTATCGAGTTTTGATTATTTTTTAGGCTCTTCTACTGGTTTTACTTCACCTTTTAAGTAAAGAACAACTTGAGATTTTTTAGCATTACTCATAACTGTTACTGTTTTGTTGAAACTACCTGCAGATGCTGCATTATAAGTAGCTTTTACGTAACCTTTTTGACCTGGTTTAATTGGCTCTTTTGTCCAGTCTGGAGTAGTACAACCGCAACCTGCAGCAGCGTTAGTAATAATTAATGGTTCTTTACCTGTATTTTTAAATACATAGGTATAAGTAGCTGGAACACCTTGAGGAATAACACCAAAATCATGTGTTTCTTCTACAAATTGAATATCAGCTTGATTTGGGTTTTCCTGCGTTGTTGTTGCAGCAGGAGTAGGAGTTGTTGTTTGTGCATTAGCTGCTACAAAACTAGCAACTGCAACAAACGCGGTAATGATTAACTTTTTCATGTGTTTATTATTTTTTGTTTTTAATATTAATAGTTAGTTTAGCAAAGGTTATACCAATTTTGAATTCAAATGTAATAATTTATTAAAAACAACGAACTAAAAATTTACTAAATTTTATTTTTTTTACTTTTCCAGAGCTTTACGTGTGCGCATGAGCATTATTGCAGCCATTAATAGGAACAAAGCCATAATTGCATAAGTATAAATAACATTGTTAGATAAGGTAAAAAAGGCTTGTGAAAAAGCAAATATAAACAGGCTTCGAATCAGTACATTTATTAGGTTAAAAATGCTCCCTACCCTACCCATAATTTCATTGGGAATAACTGTAAACAAATAAGTTAAGCGCAATACACGTATACCTGCATTACAAAAACCAAGTATTAAACTGATGGTATATATTACTAAAACGCTTTTAGTAGCAAAAGCCCATAAAAAAATACCGACCACACCCAATGTTAAAAATATAATGGTTTTAACCAGCGATGTTTTTTGAAATACTTTGGTTACAAATAGACCCGCACTCAATGCACCAACCGCATAAATGGTATCGGCTAAAGCAAACACATACCCTTTTTCATGCAAATGTTGTTTAATGTACGTAGGCAATACGGCATGTATTTCAACCAATAACATAGCAAATACTAAATAGCTGCATACACCAAATATAAAAATGGCTCTATGTTGGTTTAAATAACTAAAACCTTTTCGTAACCTAGCCGCAATGCTTTCATTTATATCCGACATTTTTTGAACAGGTACATAAGGTATAAAGTAAATAAGCACAGCAGCAATAAAGTAAGTTATGGCATCCATCATAAACACATCGTAAATATGCCATGCTTGTATATGAAAAGTTTGGTTAAATATAGAGAAATCAAAACCATCTAATAAAACAGCAGCAAAGCCACCGGAGAGTATAGAGGTTGATTGGCCTACTATTTCAATATTTGAATTTACTTTATTGTATTGATGTGGGCTTGATATTTCCTGCCCAAACGCATACAAGGTGGGGTAATGTATATTGTAGTTTAACATGGTTATAGCAAACACGGCAATAACCCAAACGCTTGACAACTCGCCTTGCCAATAGCCAACAGCAGCTATCATAAAAATTAATATACCACAAACCAATGAGGTAACTAAGAAATTATTTTTACGGCTAAATTTATCAACTAAAGTGCCTGCATACAAACCAAAAAACATAACAAAGAATGTTAGTGCAGCATACGCATAATTAAATACTTGCGAGTTATTGTTATTGGCAAAATACCAAGGAATAGATAACATACTTACCCCCTGTGCAAATCCGCTTATACCATTGGCTATAAATAAAAGACTTAAAGATTTGCTATTTTTGTGCATGCTTCAAAACTATTAATAGATTTTGATTGAAAAACCTTTTTTTATAAAATGGACATAAAAAAACAAAAGTTAACTCCTCAACAAGCATTGCTTAAACTGGCCGGTTACTGTGCTTACCAGGAGCGTTGCCATGAAGAAGTACGCGAAAAGCTAAGTGAGTTAGGTGTTTATGGAGATGAAGCTGAATTTATAATATACGAACTGATACAACAAAACTATTTGAATGAAGAGCGTTTTGCAAAGGCTTTTGCGGGTGGTAAGTTCAGGGTAAAAAAATGGGGAAAGAATAAAATACGTATGGAGCTGAAACAGAAAAAAGTTTCGGACTACTGCATTCAACAAGGTTTAAAGGAAATAGATAACGAGGCTTATTATGACACGTTAAACGAATTAGGTAAAGATAAATTCAATAGTGTTAAGGATAGTAATCCATTAATTAAAGCCAATAAAACAGCCAGCTATTTAATAGGCAAAGGCTACGAAACCGATTTGGTTTGGGACGTTATCAATGAAATAAAAAAGGGCTAATGCGCTCTTCTATTGTATCGAACTACCTGATAAATTTTAAACGCTGCCCCATTTTACTTTCGTTAAATGTTCCATTGTGATAAGTTAAATGCCCGCTTACAATGGTTGAATCAATACTTGCTTTAAAAGTATAGTCTTCAAACGGACTCCATTTGCACTTATATAAAATATTGTTTTTTGTAACCTTATAAGGCTTATTCAAATCTACTAAAACCAAATCAGCCCAGAAGCCTTCCCTTATAAAACCTCTCCTATCTATATCAAATAATATGGCCGGGTTATGGCTCGTTTTTTCTACTACTTTCTCTAAGCTTATTTTGTTTTGCAAATAAAATTCAAGCATAGCTTGTAAACTATGTTGTACCAACGGTCCGCCACTTGGCGCATTGATGTAGGCTTGTTCTTTTTCTTCCATAGTATGTGGTGCATGGTCTGTGGCTATTACATCTATGCGTCCATCATTTACTGCTTTCCAAATGGCATCTCTGTCTTCTGCTGTTTTAACAGCAGGATTCCATTTTATAAAATTACCTTTTGTTACATAATCAGCATCGCTAAACCATAAATGATGTATGCAGGCTTCAGCAGTAATACGTTTTTCAGCTAAAGGAATTTCATTGGTAAATAAATCCAACTCTTCCTTTGTGCTAATATGTAAAATATGTAAACGTGTATTGTATTTTTTAGCTAAGCCAACTGCAAAGCTTGATGATTGATAACATGCTTCCCTGCTTCTTATTAAAGGATGATGAATAGCTGAAAGCGCATCGCCATACTTTTCTTTAAACGCAGCATTGTTTTGTTTTATTAAAGGGTCAAACTCACAATGGGTAGCTATTAATGCTTTCACATTTTTAAAGATTGCATCCAATGCATTGTTGTTATCCACTAACATGTCGCCTGTGCTGCTACCCATAAATATTTTCACACCACAAACATTGGCTTCATCTACGGCTAATAGTTCTTCTAAATTACTATTGGTAGTGCCTAAATAAAAAGAATAATTAGCCAATGAGCATTGTGCTGCACGGCTATATTTTTGTTCCAGTAATTCGTTGGTTACAGCACTTGGCATGGTATTGGGCATTTCCATATAGGTAGTAACCCCACCAGCTAATGCGGCTTTGGCTTCTGTATATATTTCACCTTTATGTGTTAAACCTGGTTCTCTAAAATGAACCTGATCATCAATAACACCTGGCAATAAATATTTACCCGTAGCATCTATTTCAATATCAGCCTTCATGGCTATTGCATTGGTATCTATTTTTTCAATAAAACCATTTTTAATTAAAACATCAGCACCGTATATTTTTCCCTCGTTAACTAAAGTGGCATTTCTTATTAATATTGATTGCATAAAAAGTATGGATTATTTAAACTCAATTAAATGAGTAAACAGGTTATTTGAAAAGGTTAAATTTAGCAAAAAAAAATGCTGTTAATCGATAGTCGCAATAACTTTTAGCTCAATAGCAATAGGTGTTGGCAAACAGTTTATTTCTATGGTGGTCCTGCAAGGTTGCGTATCTTTAAAGTACTCAGCCCATAATTGATTATACACTTTAAAGTCGTCTTTCATGTTGGTAAGGAACACCGTTACATCTACCATTTTATCCCAACTGCTTCCGGCATCTTCCAATATGTATTTTATATTTTGAAAAACGGAGCGGCACTGTGTAGCTATATCATAACTCACTATATTTCCATTTTCATCTAATTCAACACCGGGTATTTTTTTTGTTCCTTTTTCTCTTGGCCCAACACCTGAAAGGAATAATAAATTACCTACTCGTTTTGCATGAGGATATAAACCTACTGGTTCTGGTGCTTTTGATGAGTGTATATCTGACATATTATTTAGTATTTAGATTTGATTATTGAATACTTATACTTACTTCTTCCATTCGAGTGTTTCAATCATCCTGAGCATGTCTTTCTTTAAAAAATTGAGCACGGGCATAATTGAATCCTGATTGGTAGCTGAATTAAAATATAAAGAACCTCTTAAAAAATGGGTTGTACTATCGGTTACATAAAATTGCGCATTGGTAGCTGTACTCCCATCCAATTCATAAAATATACCGTATTTATGGGGCTTGCTGATATAATTTTCTATTATTTCATCAGCCTTTATTACATGTTTATACACCATAACACGGCTATCGTTAATGAGTTTAAATAACGAATCACGGCTTTGTACTGGCCTGTAGCTTAAATGCAAGGTAACGTTAAATGGCTTGTATTGTATATTGTACCAGCATGGTTCAGCATTGGGGTATTTATCTAAAACCATTTCTGAATAAACTGGTATTTCCATAGAGTAATTACAAGGATTGGTAACTCTATAGTATTTTTTTGCAGGTAATTCTATTCGTTGGTAGCCTTTTGGCTTTGGAATTAAAGCCTCTTCCCCCCCACATGCAGCCGTGAGTAAAGCAAAAATTATTAATAAATAGCTTCCTATTACCTTCATTTATCTTTCAATAGTTATTTTTACTCTTTTTATTCTACGTTTATCTACCGCTTCAATTTTAAAAAGAACGGGGTGGTATTTAATTTCCTGGTTTTGTTTAGGCATATTGCCATTGAGTTCCAATATTAAACCAGCTAAAGTATCGGCTTCATTCCTTACCTCATCAAATATATCAGGGTCAATGTCCATGTATTTGCAAGCATCGTTTAACTGCATTTTAGCTTCAAACACAAACGTGTTTTCATCCAGCTTGCTGTAGTAAATTTCATCCTCGTCAAACTCATCATTTATTTCACCAAATACCTCTTCTAAAATATCCTCCATTGTTACCAAACCACTCGTTCCACCAAACTCATCTACCACTATGGCCATGTGCGTACGTTTATTTTGAAAATCTTTCAGCAAATCATCAATCATTTTTGATTCAGGCACATAAAATGGAGGTCGAATCAGTTCTTGCCATTTAAAATCAACACCTTTGTGTATATGAGGTAAAATATCTTTTATGGATAAAATGCCTTTTATATTATCCAAACTGTCATCGTAAACGGGCAAACGCGAATAACCTTGTTCATCAATAAGCTGAAGTAAATCGGTAAAATTAATTTCGGTATCAATAGCCGCCATATCCGGCCTTTGGCACATAATTTCGGTTACGTTTATATTACCAAAATTTACAATTCCTTTTAATATTGATTTTTCTTGTTTGGGCGCATCGTCTTCAGTCGTTATATCAATGGCATGGCTCAATTCGTCAACACTTAATATATGTCCTCTTTTGGTTACTCGTTTATCAATAATAGAAGTTGAGTTTTCCAATAAATACACCAATGGTCTGAAAATTTTATACATATAAAACATGAAAACAGCTACCCAGGCCGATACTTTACTGTTATTTTGAACTGCATATATTTTAGGAATAACCTCTCCAAACAATACAATCATAAAAGTGACAAAGACTACTTCAATTAAAAACCCGAATACGGGATTGTTTTCAAAATCGAAAATAGTGGTTAGTAATACAGTAGATACCATAACCATAGCCACATTGATAAAAGTATTTCCAATTAAAATAGTGGCTAGTAATTTTTTAGGATGGTTGATTAAATATTTAATGGCTTTGGCTGTTGCAGTTTCATTATCAACCAATTCTTCAATTTGCGGCTTACTTAATGAAAACAATGCATTTTCTGAACCCGAAAATAATGCTGATAACAATATGAAAATACAAATAGCAATACAGGTTCCTATAATTGAAGGCCAATCTGACGATTGTAAATTAGCGTTAACGTATGATAATAGTATAAACTGCGTATTAAGCGGGGGTTCCATTTATTGAATAAATAAGTTGTGCAATTATAAATAAATTTAAATGTAAAATTACACTCTAAAATCAATTTAAAACCTTAGTTGCTAACAAGTGTTAGTTTAATGATTAAAGTCTTTTACAATAATGTTATTAGTTTAATTTATTTTCGTAAAGTTTTTCAAATTAAAATACATGAGTTCAGCTATAGAAAAAGAGTTAGAGTCGGTGGTAATTCGCTTTGCAGGCGATAGTGGTGATGGGATGCAGCTTACCGGTACTCAATTTACCAATGCAACCGCATTGCATGGTAACGATTTATCAACTTTTCCTGATTTTCCCGCAGAAATACGTGCCCCATTAGGCACATTAGCAGGTGTTTCGGGCTTTCAAATACATTTTGGTTCTACCCGTATTCACACCCCTGGCGACATGTGTGATGTTTTAGTGGTAATGAACGTGGCCGCATTAAAGGCTAACTTAAAAAACCTGAAAAAAGGTGGGGTTATTATTGCCAATACAGATGGTTTTGATTCAAAAAACATGCGTTTGGCAAATGTTCCTGAGGATAAAAATCCTTTAGAAGATGGTTCTTTATCGGAATACGACTTAAAAACCATTGATGTAACTAAAATTACACGTGCCGCATTAGGCGACAGTGGCTTGGGTACCAAAGAAATAGACCGTTGCAAAAACATGTTTGTATTAGGTTTAATTTATTGGATGTACCACAGACCAACCGAAGGCACTATTGACTTTATAAAAGGCAAGTTTAAAAAGAACGAAGCCGTTATGAATGCCAATATAAAAGTAATGCAAGCGGGTTGGAATTATGGTGAAACTACGGAGACTTTTGCCAACCGTTATACAATTGCTCCAGCAAAAATGGATGCAGGTGTTTACCGAGGTATTATGGGAAACCAAGCTACCGCTTTGGGTTTAATAGCGGCTTCTGTTAAAAGTAAATTACCTCTTTTTTACGGAACCTACCCTATTACTCCAGCCACAGATATATTACACGAATTATCAAAATATAAAAATTACAATATAAAAACCTTTCAAGCTGAAGACGAAATTGCGGCTATTTGCTCAGCAATAGGTGCTTCATTTGGAGGAAGTTTGGCTATTACTGGTTCATCAGGTCCAGGAATTGCATTAAAAACAGAAGCGATTGGTTTAGCTACCATGCTCGAAATGCCTTTGGTTATAGTAAATGTACAAAGAGCTGGGCCTAGTACTGGTTTACCAACGAAAACAGAGCAATCGGATTTATTACAAGCATATTATGGAAGAAATGGAGAATGTCCTGTTGTAATTTTAGCAGCTCAGTCTCCTTCAGATTGTTTTGATATGGCGTTTGAGGCTTGCCGCATCGCATTAGACCACATGATTCCGGTATTTTTCCTGAGCGATGGTTATATAGCTAATGGTGCTGAGCCTTGGCGTTTCCCACAATCAAGTAATTTACCAGAAATAAAAGTAAGCTTTGCCCCGGCCAGAACTAAAGAAGATGGTAAGTTTATGCCTTACGAGCGTGATGAAAAATTAAGTCGTCCATGGGCTTTACCGGGAACTAAAGGTTTGGAACACCGTATTGGTGGCTTAGAAAAACAAAACATTACGGGTAATATTAGTTACGACCCTAATAACCATGAAGACATGGTACATTTACGTCAGGAAAAAGTAAATAAAGTAGCTAACTATATTCCTCTTCAAAAAGTTGATAATGGCCCGGAAACTGGCGATTTATTGATACTTGGCTGGGGTGGAACTTATGGTGCGTTAAAAACGGCTACCACTATTTTACGTGGCGAAGGTTATAATGTATCACATGCACATGTTCGTTATTTAAGTCCTTTCCCTAGTAATTTAGGCGATATTATAAAAGGATTTAAAACCGTAGTTGTTCCTGAATTAAACAATGGACAACTGGTAAAAATAATCCGCGATAAATATTTTGTGGATGCTATTCCTTATAACAAAATTCAAGGATTACCATTTATGAGTACAGAAGTAGTGAATAAAATTAAAGAAATTTTAGCCTAGTAAATAAATGTTGAATTTTAAGTGTTGTATTTTGAATTATGTAAATACATGAATTATGAATGGAAAAGAAAGATAATTTAATTTTAGAAAAAAGCTTCACTTTCGCTCTTTCAATTATCGAACTATATAAATACTTAAAATCTAATCATGAATATATAATATCAAAACAACTTTTAAGAAGCGGAACAAGTATTGGAGCCAATATAAATGAATCAACAGCTGCGCAAAGTAAAGCAGATTTCATTCATAAAATGGCTATTGCATCTAAAGAGGCTAGAGAAACCAAATACTGGTTAATGCTAATAAACAAAAGTCAGTTGGTTGAAATAAATTTAGATAAATACTTAAAAGAAATTGATGAAATTATAAATATCCTAACGGCTATTGTAAAAACATCACAACAAAATAATAAATAATTAGGATATTGAGCATTCAACATCCAACATTCAAAATTTAAAAAATTATGACCGAAGTTGTAGAAAAATTAACATCGAAAGATTTTGCTTCAGACCAGGAAGTACGTTGGTGCCCTGGTTGTGGAGATTATAGTATATTAAAACAAGTACAAACCGTTTTACCTGATTTAGGCAGACCAAAAGAAGAGTTTGTATTTATCTCCGGTATTGGCTGCTCAAGTCGCTTTCCTTATTATATGGATACTTTTGGTATGCATAGTATACATGGGCGTGCCACAGCAATAGCAACTGGTTTGAAAGCTACCCGCCCTGATTTATCTGTTTGGATTATTACTGGTGATGGCGATTCAATGAGTATTGGAGGAAATCACTTTATTCATATGTTACGCAGAAATCCTGATGTAAATGTATTGTTATTTAACAACCAGATTTATGGCTTAACCAAAGGCCAATACTCACCTACCAGTGAGCAAGGTAAAATAACAAAATCAACTCCAATGGGTAGTGTTGATTACCCCTTTAACCCTATTGCACTAGCACTTGGAGCCGATGCGACATTTGTAGCCCGCAGTATGGACAGAGACCCGAAACACCAACAAGCAGTTATTAAAAAAGGATACGAACATAGAGGTACTTCTTTGATAGAAATATACCAGAACTGTAATGTATTTAATGATGGTGCTTTTGAAATATATACAGAAAAGGCAAGCAAAAAAGAGCAAACCTTAATGATGGAAAATGGCAAACCATTAATTTTTGGTGCTAACGATGATAAAGGTATTGCACTTGATGGATTTAAACCTGTCATAGTAAATTTAGCTGATGTTTCTGCCAACGATTTATGGATACATGATGAAACAGATTTAGTAAAAGCAACTATATTATCTCGCTTTTACGATGATCCAACCCATGAAGACCATAAGCCTAGACCTTTTGGTGTATTCTATATCAATACTAAAAAGTCAACATTTGATGAATTATTCAATAACCAAATGGAAGCAGCTTTATCTAACGGAATGGGCGATTTAGATAAGCTGATTGCTGGAAAAGAAACCTGGGTAGTTAACTAAAAACTATACATACAACTATAATTGATCAGCCAGTCTTTTAACCAAAAGCTGGCTGATTCTTTTATTAATAGCAGTGTCGTGTAATTTATAAAAACTAAATTCCTCTTTTGTAAACAAGGCTACAATCATTCCCAGTAATCTTTGTTTAATGGTATTATTCTGTAAAATTATTTTTATAAAATCTAGTTTTTCTTGTTGTAAACTCGGAATGGTTCTATCGTTTATTTCTATACTTACTATGGCTAGTATTATTTCATTCTGAAATTTCAAAATAGGCCGCAAAGTATTGTTTTGAAAAGCCTCTTCGTCCAAACTTATTCTTGTATTATCTATTTGAATGTGTGTTCTCCAACTTAAAATAATTTCATCTCTATCCATTGTCTGTCTGCTTATATACTTAATGAAAGGTTTGAATGGTTCATTTGTTTTAAGTTATAAATAAATGCTTTATTTGTTCAATGATTCCGAAGAAAGCCCTTCAACTTTTAGAACAAGATAGTATATTTAAACCTATTGTTTCTCCTTGTTTACCACAAGTTCAGAAAAGATATGATGCCATCAATAAACTAAGCGATTTATACATCAGTTTGCTTAGAAGCATTGTTTCTCAACAATTATCTACCAAGGCTGCAGATACTATTTATAGCCGTTTTATTGATTTGTTCAAAGACAAATACCCACATGCCAAGCAAGTTATTAAACTAAAAGATGAGCAATTGCGAGCCGTTGGGTTATCCTATCAAAAAATAAGTTATATAAAAGCCGTGGCTGCTTATTCATTAACCAACAATCTGAATGCGGAGCATATTGGAAAGTTAAGCAATGAAGAAATTATTGAAGAACTTTCTTCTATTAAAGGAGTTGGTAAATGGACTGTTGAAATGATCCTGATATTTGGATTAAAACGTTTGGATGTTTTTCCTTATGATGATTTAATTGTTAGAAATGGCATTATTAAAATGTACAAACTAACCTCAACAGGTAAACAACTAAAAGCAGATTGCCACGACATAGCTGAACAATGGAAACCTTATAGAAGTATTGCCAGCTTGTTTTTATGGCAATCGAAAAGTTTGTAAAGAGTTAAATTAGGATTTCGGGCAACTAGCCTTCCATCAAAGCTTCATCATGCTTTTTATTGGCTAACTGGCCACAAGCGGCATCTATGTCTTTACCCCTACTTCTGCGTACGGTAGCTTTTACACCATTTTTTTCTAAATAAGCACAAAAGGCATCTATTTTGCTACTATCGGCTTTTACAAATAGGCCATCACCTGTTGGGTTGTATTCAATTATATTAACTTTAGCAGGCACTTTTTTACAGAACTTAAGCAGCATTTTGGCATCTTCAATGCTTTCGTTAAAGTCTTTAAAAGCTATGTATTCAAAAGTAATACGGCTTTTAGTTTTATTATAAAAATGTTGTAATGCCTTACCCACCGCTTCTAAACTATTGCTTTCGTTAATAGGCATTATCATATTGCGTTTTTCATCGCTGGCCGCATGTAATGAAAGTGCCAACCTGAATTTCACATTGTCGTCACCCAATTTTTCAATCATTTTGGCAATACCGGCAGTACTAACGGTAATACGTTCATTACTCATGCCCAAACCTTCGGGTAAGGTAATTTTTTTAATAGCGGCCATTACATTGCTATAATTTAACAACGGCTCACCCATACCCATAAATACAATATTGGTAAGCGGTTTTCCGTAATGGTTTTGAGCCCAGTTTTTTATATGAACTACCTGGTCGTAAATTTCAGCAGGGGTTAAATTACGCTCACGCTTCATAGTACCCGTAGCACAAAACTTACAAGTTAAGCTACAACCTACCTGGCTGCTCACACAGGCAGTCATTCTATCGTCAGCCGGAATTAAAACTCCTTCAACTAAAAAGCCATCGTGTAGTCTGAAACTGCTTTTAATGGTTCTGTCTTCACTTACTTGTTTATCCTGAACCTTAATATGATTAATGCAAAACTCTTCGTTCAACAAATGGCGTAACTCAACTGATAAGTTACTCATTTCATCGAAACTGGTGGCTGATTTTTTCCAAAGCCACTCATACACTTGCTTACCTCTGAAAGCAGGTTGACCTTTTTTTACAAAAAGGTCTTTCAGTTCCTCAAGCGTAAGTTCGCGTATATCTATTTTATTCAATTCTGGTTAATTATTTAATCTCGGCAATGATGGTTTTTCCACCTTTTACTACCTGATTTAAAGAAACGTTTATTTTAGCATCTAAGGGTAAGTATAAGTCAACCCTTGAACCAAATTTAATAAAACCCATTTCTGCACCTTGTTCTGCCTGTTGGCCTTCTTTTACATACCAAACAATACGTTTTGCCAAAGCTCCGGCAACTTGACGGAATAATACAGAAACACCATTTGGTTTTTCAATAACAGTAGTGGTACGTTCGTTTTCGGTTGACGATTTTGGGTGCCAAGCTACTAAATATAAACCCGGATGGTATTTAAAATATTTTACAATTCCACCAATAGGATTGCGGTTTACATGCACATTAAAAGGACTCATAAATACGGAAACCTGTAATCTTTTTTCATTGTAATATTCGGTTTCCATTACCTCTTCTATTACTACCACTTTGCCATCAGCCGGGCAAATTACCTGGTTTTCGTTTTGGTTTACGGTAACTGTTGGGTTCCTGAAAAATTGAAGTATAATCACTAAAAACACTACCGACAGAAATAAAACACTGTTAATTAACCAGTTAATCCCGGTAAAACCGATAGCAAAATTAAGTGCAAATAATCCTATTAAAGTGATAAGTATTGTTGCTTTTCCTTCTTTATGTAGCATATAGTATATTCTTAAAGGGGGCAAATATAATCAAAGCTTATTTAAACAGATGCAATTTGGTTTCTTTTTATTTTTCAATCATGCTTATTCAATCTTATTTATGATAAAAAATAAGCTCAAAACTCTTATTTTACTTTTTTGTATATGTAATTAGACTAAATACAAATAGTTTGGTTTTTTAGTTTAAATTTGCAACCCTAAACTTAAATAAAAGTTAGAAAATGTCAGATACACAGGAAGTTGATATAATAGACCAGGTAGTTAGCCAGGAATATAAATATGGATTTACTACGGATATAGAAATGGATTCCGCCCCAATGGGGTTAAGTGAAGACATTGTCCGTTTTATTTCTTCCAAAAAAAATGAACCGGAATGGATGTTAGAATGGCGATTAAAAGCTTACCGTTACTGGCTCACATTAGAAGAACCTAATTGGCAAAACTTCAAATTAAAACCAATTGACTACCAAAACATTATATACTACGCTGCTCCTAAAGAAAAAATTAAATTAGATAGTCTAGATCAGGTTGACCCCGAATTATTAAAAACATTTGAGAAATTAGGTATTAGCTTAACTGAACAAAAACGTTTAACGGGTGTGGCGGTGGATGCTGTGTTTGATTCTGTTTCTATTGCTACTACTTTTAAAGACCAGTTAGCTGAAAAAGGAGTTATTTTTTGTGCCATCAGCGAAGCTTTACACGAACATCCTGACTTGGTAAAAAAATACATTGGCTCTGTTGTTCCTTACACCGATAATTATTTTTCAGCTTTAAATGCTGCGGTATTTAGCGATGGTAGTTTTGTATATATTCCAAAAGGCGTTCGTTGCCCAATGGAGCTTTCTACTTATTTCCGTATAAATGCAGAAAATACAGGTCAGTTTGAACGTACACTGATTATAGCTGACGATAACAGTTATGTAAGTTATTTAGAAGGATGTACTGCTCCTATGCGCGATGAAAACCAATTACACGCAGCTGTAGTTGAGCTAATTGCGATGGAAAAAGCGGAAATAAAATATTCTACCGTTCAAAACTGGTATCCCGGTGATAAAGACGGAAAAGGTGGTATTTTTAATTTTGTAACCAAACGTGGTAGCTGTGAAGGCGCTTATTCAAAAATAAGCTGGACACAAGTAGAAACTGGTAGCGCTATTACCTGGAAATACCCTAGTTGTATTTTAAAAGGCGATTACTCAAATGGTGAATTTTTCTCTGTGGCTGTTACCAATAATATGCAACAAGCCGATACAGGCACTAAAATGATACATATTGGTAAAAATACCAAAAGCAGGATTGTATCGAAAGGAATTTCAGCCGGAAAATCGCATAATACATACAGAGGTTTAGTTAAAGTAAACAAAAAAGCAGAAAACGCACGTAACCACACGCAATGCGATAGTATGTTAATAGGCAACCGAAGTGGTGCACATACTTTTCCATACCTTGAAATAAGTAACAACACCGCTACTGTTGAACACGAAGCCAGTACCAGTAAAATTGGTGAAGACCAAATATTTTACTGTAACCAACGCGGTATAGGAACAGAAGAAGCAATAGGATTAATTGTAAACGGATTTTGTAAAGAAGTATTAAACCAGTTACCGATGGAGTTTGCTGTTGAAGCCCAAAAATTATTAGCGGTAAGTTTAGAAGGAAGCGTAGGTTAGATAGCTAATAGACGATGGTTGATAGACCATAGAAAAAAGTATAAAGAAGAAAGTATTATTTGCCATGGACTATTGTCTATGGCCCATAAACCAAAAATATGTTATCAATAAAAAATTTAAAAGCAGAAATAGAAGGAAAGAAAATTCTTAATGGATTAAGCCTTGAAGTAAAAGCAGGCGAAGTGCACGCTATAATGGGACCCAATGGTGCTGGAAAAAGTACTTTATCGGCTGTATTGGCCGGTAGAGCAGATTACCAGGTAACAGAAGGTACTGTTGACTTTGATGGTAAAGATTTATTAGCAATGAGCCCTGAAGACAGAGCGCGTGAAGGTGTATTTTTAGCTTTTCAATACCCGATAGAAATTCCGGGCGTAAGCAATACCAATTTTTTAAAAACCGCCATTAACGAAAAACGTAAATACCAAGGTTTAGAGCCTATGGAAGCTACTGATTTTTTGAAAATGATGCGTGAGAAAATGGCACTGGTAGAAATGGATAAATCATTAACAAGCCGTTCGTTAAACGAAGGATTTAGTGGTGGTGAGAAAAAACGCAACGAGATTTTTCAAATGGCTATGTTGGAGCCTAAGTTAGGTATTTTAGATGAAACCGATTCAGGTTTAGATATTGATGCTTTACGTTTGGTTTCAGAAGGTGTAAACAAATTACGTAACCAAGAACGTGCTTTTATAGTTATTACCCACTACCAACGTTTGTTGGATTATATAGTGCCTGATTTTGTACACGTATTATACAAAGGCAGAATTGTAAAAAGTGGCGATGCCAGCTTAGCTAAGGAATTAGAAGAAAAAGGCTACGATTGGATTAAACAAGAAGTAGAAGCCAGCGCACAGTAAATTCATAATACAATCCGGAGCAGATTTTTCGGATGCAGAATTTACATAAACATTTTCCGAATTTCAGTATTCGGATTTAGAATTTAGAACTATATGTTATTAGAGAATATAAAAGAAGCGTTTAACCAATATAAAAATCAAGCTGAAAAAAGTGATTTCTTTTTCAAACGTGAGCAGGCTTTTGCTGAATTTGAAAAAACAGGCTTCCCTACTACTAAGCACGAAGAATGGAAATACACCAACTTAAAAGCATTAACCAATAAATCGTTTCAATCAACTACTTTAAGCAACAGTGGAGCAGAAGTTTTATTAGCCAAATCGTTTTTAAAGGATTTAACCGCTAACCGTTTGGTATTTGTAAACGGCCATTTCAGTAGTAATTTATCAAATATTATTGAAACAGATTCAAGCATCATCATCTCTACTTTATCACAAGCCAGAATACAAAACAGCGAGTTATTCAACGCACATTTTAACAAATATGTTCCGGTAGAAGGAGAAGGTTTAAATGCTATGAATACGGCTTTGTTTAGCGATGGCGCCTTTATTTATGTACCTAATAACAAAAGAGTAGCCAGTCCTGTTTTTATCATAAACATAACAGATTCAAGCAGTATCAATGTATTATGCCAACCGCGTAATTTAATTGTAGTTGAAAAAAGTGCATTTGCCACTGTAATTGAAAGCAGTTATTCTCTTGGTACAAATCCATCGTTTACCAATGTAGTTAATGAAGTATATGTGAATGAAAATTCGCATATTGAATACTATAAAATTCAACATCAGGAAGGCGAAAGCTACCAAAATAATTATACGCAGATTTTCCAGGAAGCTAATACCAATATAAACCATGTAACGCTTACCTTAAGCGGAACATTTGTAAGAAACAACTTGCATTTTTTCATGAATGGACAAAATTGCGACAGTTTATTGTACGGATTATACATGCCTCACGGAACTGAGTTTATTGATAATCATACACGCGTAGACCATGCTTTCCCTAACTGCCATAGCGATGAGCTATACAAAGGCATTATGATGGATAAATCGGTTGCGGTATTTAATGGTAAAATTATGGTGCATTTAGATGCGCAAAAAACCAATGCTTACCAACGTAACCAAAACATATTGTTAAGCAATGATGCTACTGTAAACACCAAACCGCAATTAGAAATTTTTGCTGACGATGTAAAATGTACACATGGTGCTACCATTGGCCAGTTAGATGAAGAGCCTATGTTTTATTTACGTAGTCGTGGAATACCGGAAGACGCAGCCAGAAAAATGCTATTGAATGCCTTCGCAGACGATATAGCAGAAAGAATAAAAATACCTGAGTTGGTTGTTTTATTGGAACAAGAGATTGAGAAAAAACTATAGTAACGTAGATACGTTTCATTTATAAAGACGTTGCCATGCAACGTCTCTACATACAGATAAAATATGTCAAAATTAGATATTACAGCTATCAGGAGTAAGTTTCCGATACTTGATCAAAAAGTAAATGGCAAACCCTTGGTTTATTTTGACAATGCTGCCACCACGCAGAAACCACAAGCGGTTATTGATGCTTTGGTTAAATACTACAAAACCGATAATGCAAATATTCACAGGGCGGCACATACATTAGCGGCACGCTCTACTGATATGTTTGAGGCTACACGTAAAACCATACAGGCTTTCATTAATGCCAAGGAGGTGGAGGAATGTATTTTTACGAAAGGTGTTACTGAAAGTATAAACCTAGTAGCACAAAGCTGGGGGCGAAAAGTCCTACAAGCGGGTGATGAAGTAATTATTACTACCATGGAACACCACAGTAACATAGTTCCGTGGCAATTAATTTGCGAAGAAAAAGGAGCCATTTTAAAGGTTATTCCAATAAACGACAAAGGCGAACTGTTAATGGATGAATACGAAAAAATGCTTTCGTCAAAAACCAAAATGGTAGCTTGCGTATGGGTAAGTAATGCACTGGGAACTATTAACCCTGTTAAAGAAATTATAGCAAAAGCACATGCCGTTGGTGCTAAAGTATTGTTAGACGGTGCACAAGCCTGCTCTCATTTAACAGTTGATGTACAAGATTTGGATTGTGATTTTTTAGCCGTTTCATCACACAAATTATATGGCCCAACAGGTGTAGGTGTTTTATATGGCAAACGTGCTTTGTTAGAAAATATGCCGCCTTACCAAGGTGGTGGCGAAATGATAAAAGAAGTAAGCTTTGAAAAAACTACTTACAATGAAATCCCTTATAAATTTGAAGCGGGCACTCCCAATATTGGCGATGTAATTGCTTTTAAATATGCATTGGATTTTGTAAGCGAAACCGGTAAAGAAAACATAGCTGCCCACGAAAATGCATTGCTGAAACATTGCGTAGACGGTTTAATGGCCATCAATAATTCGTTAACGGGTACTTCGACTTCGCTCAGTGACCGTAATAGCATGTCGAGCGCAGTTGAGACAAAACCAATAACCTTAATAGGAACCGCTAAAGAAAAAGTATCTGTTCAATCGTTTGTTATTAACGGACTGCACCATTTTGATGCGGGTATGCTATTAGATTCAAAAGGAATAGCGGTAAGAACGGGACACCATTGTACGCAGCCCTTAATGAATTGTTTGGGAATAGATGGCACTATCCGTGCTTCTTTTTCGGTATATAATACTTTGGAAGAAGTAGATGTGTTTTTAGAAGCAGTGAAGAAATTATTAAAATTATCAAACAAATAAACTTTTAGCTAGAAGCCAGTTGCTAGTTGCCAGATGCAAAAAAATATAACAGATATACAAAACGAAATAATAGAAAACTTTGAGTTGTTTGATGGCGACATGGAAAGCACTTTGTTTTACTTAATGGATTTAGGTAAAAAATTGCCTGTTATGCCTGTTGAACATAAGACTGATGATTTTATAGTAAAAGGATGCCAAAGTAAAGTATGGCTCTACCCTACTTTTACGGATGGTAAAGTTGTTTTTGAAGCGGATAGCAATACTGAAATAACCAAAGGACTGGTAAGCTTATTGGTGCAAGTTTGGAGTAACCAAACGCCTGATGATATACTAAACAGTGAATTGTTTTTTATTGAAAAAATAGGCATGAGCCGTATGATTGGAAGCCAGCGAAGCAATGGTTTTGCCAGTATGATTAAACAAATAAGAATGTACGCTTTGGCGTATAAGGCTTCTGGCTCCTAGCCAATAGCCACTAGCTTTTAACAAAAATAATAAAATAAAAAAGCCAACAGCCATCCCGATAACTATCGAGAGCTAGAGGCCAGAAGCAATAAAAATGGAAGAAACCAATAACAATATAAAGCCATTGAGAACATTTGTAGATGTGCAAAATGAAGCGATACAAGTTTTACAAACCGTATACGATCCTGAAATTCCGGTAAACATATATGAGCTGGGATTGATATATGAAGTAAATGTTTCGAATGAATTGAACATTGAAATTATTATGTCGCTTACTTCTCCTTTTTGCCCCGCAGCACAAAGTATGCCTGCTGAAATAAAAGAGAAACTAGGTGCTATGGAAGGCGTAAAAGAGGTAACTGTTACCGTTACTTTTGAGCCACCCTGGAGTCAGGATTTAATGAGTGAGGCTGCCAAGCTGCAATTAGGCTTTTTATAAAAGCTGACTTTTGTTCAGCCTAAAATCATGTTTATGGTAAATAAATAGTATATACTTTTGTAGTGTTCAATCAATTAGTAAACAGCTATGGAAGCAGCAGTATTTTTAGTTTTTTTTGCCCCGGTAATGGGTTACCTCGCCATTACCAAAGGATATAAATTCTGGCCCTGGTTTTTTATAGGTCTTTTTCTACCCATTATATCTTTATTCATCTTATTCTTTTTAAAGGATAAACCAATTGTAGTAAACCCTGACGATATTATTGTTCATCAGCAAAACGACAAAGTATTATATAAAGCATAACAAAAAAGCCTTTGGAAAAATCCAAAGGCTTTTTTTATTTTCTTACTTCAAAAAGTCATTGAAGTACTGGTTTATCTTTTTAAACAAATGAACCCTGTCAGGCCCTAATACATTGTGTGCATGTGTTGGGTACACGGCATAATCTACCAATACACCCTCATCTACACTTTTCTTCACGTAGTTTAAGGTATGGTTCCAAAGCACCACATCATCGTTGGTACCGTGTATTAGTAATAGTCTCCCTTTTAAGTTTTTGGTATAGTTTAACAGGTTATTTTCTTTGTAACCTTCGGGGTTTTCTTCGGGTGTATCCATATATCTTTCGGTATACATTATTTCGTACATGCTCCAATCTATAACGGCTCCACCTGCCACTCCTACTTTAAACACATCTGGCGTTCTGGTCATTAAGCTGGTAGTCATAAAACCACCAAAACTCCAGCCATACACACCTAATTTGGTACTATCAATAAACGACTGTTGTTTTAAAAAGCTAACGCCTGCTAACTGATCGGCTATTTCTATTTTACCTAATTGGCGATGGGTAACGTTTTCAAAAGTTAAACCGCGGTTTAACGAGCCTCTGTTATCAACCGTAAATATAACATACCCTTGTTGGGCAAAAGCAAGCATCCATAATTCGGCTTGGCCTAACCAACTATTGGTAACCATTTGTGCATGTGGCCCACCATATACATATACTATACAAGGGTATTTTTTAGTAGCATCAAAATTAGCGGGCTTAATTAAGCGGTAATTTAAATCGGTACTGCCATCGGTTGATTTTATTTTGCCTAAGCTAATTTCGGTACTTTGGTAATTAATAATGGGGTTAATGGCATTAACAATAGAGCCATATAACCTGCCTTTATTATCGCTTAGTATAATTTGGCGAGGTGTTGTTAAATTACTGAAATTATCTACAATATAAACACCATCATCGCTTACCAATGGAGTATGAATACCTTCTATTTTGGTATGTTGTGTTACTTTGCTTGTTTTAATTTCTACCGAGTATAAGTATTTATTCATACCATCGGCTGAAAAAGCCATAAAATACAAATTATTACCTGTGGCATCAAAGCTTAACACTTCGCTTATATGTTGTTTCAGGTTGGTTAATTGTTTTAGTAACTTCCCTCCTCTTTCATATAAATACAGGTTATTAAAACCATTGCGCTCGCTTTGCCATATAAATTGTTTTTCGTTGTTTTTAACAAATAATACCGGCTTTTCAGGTTCTACATATTTATCGTGTGTTTCTATAAATATTGTTTTTATAAACTTGCCGGTTAAGCCATCGTACATATTCATTTTCATTTCGTTTTGCGCTCTGTTTACAACGGCTATGTATAAGTAATCTTCATTAGGGCTCCAGGCTATATTGGTTAAATACTGCTCAGCAGGCCCACCTGTTTCAACCTCTATATTTCGTTTTTTGGTAAAATCGTAAAAATACAATTTTACTTCATGGCTCTTGGCTCCGGCCATTGGGTATTTTATATTTTCAATGCCCGAAGGTTTGCTTTCAAACTGCATCAATCCATAATTGGTTACCATGCTTTCGTTCATTTTATAATAGGCTAATTTATTGCCTTTAGGGCTCCAAAAAGTACCTTTGCTTATACCAAACTCGCTTCTATGCACTGTTTTGCCTACCACTAAACCAAAACCTCCGTCTTGCCCGCTCACCAAATCAGTTTGTACAATACCTTCTTTTTTACCACGTTTTTGGTAGTCTGTTAAAACATCTTTTGAGGTTATGTCGCTTACATATAAACTATTACCTACTGTATAAGCTATACGGTTATTTATTTTTTCATAATCAAGGTTTTCTGCTGTACCCGGCATTTTAACTTTAAGCGATGTTTTTTTGCTGCTTAAATTATATACATACATGGTATTGTTATAGTTGTATAACATGGTATTATTATCTAACCAGCTAAAAAAAGGAAAACGCTCCAATTTCTTTTCTTCGGGCATTATACTATAAAACGAACTGTAGAAATCTTCTATAGTTAAAACGGTATCGCGGGTTAAGCCAGGTGTGTTTATATAAATTAAAACCTCTTTGCCATTTTTTTTGCCTACATAGCTTATTGTTTTGTTATCGGGCTTCCACATCATCTGGCTTAAACGTTCAGGGGCCAACGTTGTACGGCCTTTTAAAATGGCATCATCAATGGATAATGTTTGATTTTGTGCGTACGAAAACCCAACTATAGCCAACGATAGCAGTAAAAATATTTTTTTCATTTGTATTTGTTTTGAGTTGCGATAATACCAATCTTAACCTAAATAGTAAAACCTTTTATCAATTTATACAAAAGTGCTTAGGAAGGCAGCCATAAACCTGACCACAAATGGGTAGCTAAATGTTTAAACACGTGTATTAATTTGTTAGTTAAAATTTAGGGCTAATTATAAAACATTAGGCTCAATCGCTTACTTTGCGACTCTTATTATTAAAAAAACAAATGTCTGATAGGCCATTAATACTTATTACCAACGATGATGGTATAACTGCTCCGGGTATAAAAGCTTTGGTTAATGCAGTAAAACACCTTGGCGAAATTATAATTGTAGCGCCTGATGCACCTCAAAGTGCCATGGGCCACGCAGTAACCATTAGCAAACCTTTGCGTTTGGCTAAGACCGATTTGTATGGCGATATTGTTTCTTACCAATGCAGCGGCACACCTGCTGATTGTGTAAAGTTGGCTGTTGATAAAGTATTGCACCGCAAACCAGATTTGTTGCTTTCGGGTATTAACCACGGTAGTAACTCTTCTATTAATGTAATATACAGTGGCACCATGAGTGCAGCTATGGAAGGAGCCATTGAAGGTATTCCTTCGGCAGGTATAAGCCTTTGCGATTTTGCTTACGAGGCAGACTTTACGCTGGCTGCTCAAATAGCCACGCAGGTAGCTGAAAATATTTTAAAAAATGGTTTACCTACTGGTGTTTTATTAAATGTAAATGTGCCTAAAATTACCCGAAGCGAATTACAGGGAATAAAAATTTGCAGACAGGCCAATGCCAAATGGCACGAAGATTTTGACGAACGTACTGACCCTAACGGACGCCAATACTACTGGCTTACCGGTAAATTTATAAACTACGATAAAGGGGAAGATACGGATGAATGGGCACTGGCAAACAACTTTGTTTCCATTGTACCTGTTCAGTTTGATTTAACGGCCCACCATGCTATTGCTAACATTAACCAATGGACTTTTTAACATGCAAAAAAACAAATTCGATCATTTAATAATTGGTATACTTATAGGTTTATTAGCCCCTTCACTGGGTATTATTATATTTTACTTCAGTAAGTTTGAAGGCAGCAGCCTGGAGTTATTCATTACTACTTCGGTACAGGAAAAACTATTGTCGCCCCTGTTGAGTTTATGCGCTGTTATTAACTTAGCCGTGTTTTATTTAATTATACAGTTTGAAAAATACCAAACTGCAAAAGGCGTTATATTAGCCACTTTCCTGTACGGACTGGTTATTGTTTTATTAAAATTTGGAATTGTAAGTTTGTAAAATATATTTGCAGCCCGATTGACATAAAAACAATGGCAATTGGTACTTCGGGGGATTAGCTCATTTGGCTAGAGCGCTTGCATGGCATGCAAGAGGTGGTCGGTTCGAATCCGATATCCTCCACAAAAAATGCCCCGGTCGTTTAGACCGGGGCATTTTTATTTACAGCACAACGGTAAGCAAAGTTTACTAAGGCGTGCTATCAATAATAGTGCATCCTTTGTGTATGCAAAGGGCATTCATTGTTAGGTTCACCAAACAGGAAAAAGTATTAATCCGATATCCTCCACAACCAAAAAGGTTTCAATAGTACTATTGAAACCTTTTTGGTTTTATGCTAATGGAGTTGCTATAAAAACAAGCCTGAATAGCTATTAAAACTACGCCATTTCACGATTTGGATTTGCAAAACAATACTATAGTTTTGTTATGTAAGTATAGCAAAATACTTCCTTACATAACCATATAAAAGAGAGAAGAATGATTTTATAGATGTTAGCACCAATTGAAAGAAAAAAAGTTCTACGAAAAGATAATGTGAAAAAATCACGTGAAAATTTCACAGTGCAGATAGTTTGGTTTATAATTGCAGAAAATTTAATGACATGCTTTTAAAATTCTATTGCTCTAACTACAAATCCATAAAGGACGAAGTTGAGTTTAATATGTTTGCTGGTTCATACAAAAGACATGAAAGTCATCTTATTCCATTTAGAGATAAGTCTATATTAAGGACAGCAGCAATTTATGGGACAAATGGCTCAGGAAAGACAAATCTACTTCTTGCTTTGCAACTATTGCACAGACTAATAATTGTCGGAACAAAAGACATAAACGAAGTAATTAATATACCAGTCTTTAAGCTTTCAGACTGTAAAAACATTCCAACTAAGTTTGACATTGATTTTATTATTGAAAACAGAAGGTTTAATTATCAACTAGACATTTTAAATAATATAATCATACGTGAAGAATTGTTCGAAATTACTATTGAGAATTCAGAAGTAATAATTTTCAAAAGGAAATTTCAAGGTAAAAAAACTTCATTAACTATTGCTCCAAATCGTGACAAAAACCAAAAAGAAAAGTTACGCGAGGAAATATATTCAGAGGAACTCAGAGAGAATCAGACGTTTTTCAAAGAAGCAATAAACAAAAAACTAAATGATGTTCAACTGCCCTTTGAATGGTTTAGCAAGCAATTGAAATTTGTTTCACTTGAAGAATTAATTTCAAACTCACATTCAAATTATACCACTCATGGTTTAGCGTCAACTTTTATGCTAGACAAAGATTTTTTATCCGTATCAAAAAGTATAATTTCAAAAGCCAATGTTGGAATTTTAGATTTTAAAATTGTTGAAATTTCACTAACCGACCTCAAAGCAAAAGGCCTAAAATTGCCTCCCTTCATAGAAACAGACTTGCTGACTCAAGCAAATTTTGGTATTGATGTGACACATGAGGGTGAGTTATATTCTTCTTTTAAGAAAGACGATGAAATTAAATTTGTTAAAATCTCAACATTACATAAAGACAGCTCTGGCAATGAGGTTGAATTCAAATTTTCAGAAGAATCAAAAGGTGTTCAACGACTTTTTGAATTACTTCCTGCTATTTATCGTTCAATTCACAAAGGCGAAATATTTGTTGTGGATGAAATTGAGACAAGTTTTCATCCCGTATTAATCAGGGAAATATTAAGTCTATATCTTGATACTATTCCAAATTCGTCAGGGCAAATAATCTTCACAACACATGAATCACATCTCTTAGATTTAGATCTATTCAGACAAGACGAAATTTGGTTTTGTGAAAAGGACAAAAATGGCGCAACTAGACTATACTCTTTAAGTGAATTTAAACCTCGTTTTGACAAGGATATACGTAAAGGATATTTAGAAGGACAATTCGGGTTTATTCCATTTTTAGGTGACATTAATAATTTAGGTATATGAAACCAGACGAACGAAAAGAGAACATCCGAAATCCGCGAATAGATTTTGAAACTTTTATTTATAAAAATTATAAGGACATCTTAGCATCAATTTTTATAATTCTAAGTATATTAGTTTTGGTTTTATCAAAGGATGCAAGAGAATCTGAAAAGGTATCGACATTGTTGACAGCAATAATTTCTACTTCAATTGGATTCATTTTTGGTAAAAAAGTATCATAAGAAACAACTGGTGTTAACAGCACATTTGCAATATGTGGGGTTTTGCGATCCATAGATAGCTATGTGGTTAACCATACATTGGTTCTCCGAATCAACATTTGTGCTTCGAAATCGCCAACATCTTATAGCCACAAAACGTTACAAACTATCGTAAATAAGCTTTTGTTTTTATTAAACTCTTTCAAACAAAAAGCCCTTGTAATGACTACAAGGGCTTTTTGTTAATTAATAAATAAATAAAACTATGTTTTTTATGGTGTAACAGGCGGTTCTTCCGGAGGGGTTGGATTTTCATTATCTACCAGCAATAAACCAAAGTTAAAGTAGCTGTTAAAGGCAGCTTCATTACCAATAGTACGGGCAGCTATAAGCAGTACACAAGTGGTTAAATGCTCCGTTAATGCTTTTCTGTTTTTTTGCATTTCCGTTTGCGATGATTTTTTGCTGGATTTGGATGATACCTGTGTTTCCCTCGCATCCACATAAGCAGTTTGTAAAGTAGTGAGGTTGCGTACAAAATCGGCTGATAATTGAGCTGTGTATTTAGCAGCAGTAGCACTGTACCTATACAGCAATACTTTTATGCCCTCAACCGTAGAGCTGTGGTACTCCTTTAATCCTTGCGGGTAAAACTCGGTGTAAATGGGTGTGTTTTTACCAAACTTTGCTTTAATGGCTCCTTCTTCGCGGGTAATAAATTCTAAAATCGCATCGTAAGCATCCTGACGACTCATGGTGCCACCCTTTTGTACGGCACTGCTTATAGCCAGCGTACCATAGGTGCTTACAAAGTCCTGGTGTAAGCTAATCAGCAGCGTTTTGTCGGCTGCGGGTAATACAGAGTTTTGCATGGTAGTTAATCGGCTGATTAAATCTGTAGCAAATAGGTTGAGTTCATTTCGGCTAAAATTTTTACTGCCGAACAAATTGCTGGTTAATCTAGAGTATTTCATTAGTGAAACTTATTTATACAATTAATAACGCAACGCAAAAAAATTTCGTGTTAAATAGTATATCAATTTGTATAAAAATTTTCAATTTAATACGTTCCTAAAACGGAGACTATAGGTAAAAAGTATTTTTGCTATAGGGTAAAAACACGGAACGTATGTAAAAACTTTTTTTAGTACATTCCTAAAATGCGGACTATATATAAAAACTATTTTTACTATAGGGTAAAAACGCGGAACGTATGTAAAAACTTTTTTTAGTACGTTCCCAAAACGGAGACTATATATAAAAAGTATTTTTACTATAGGGTAAAAATTGGGACTGTATGTAAAAACTTTTTTTAGTATAGTCCCAAAACGCGGAATGAATGTAAAAACGCTAATACAACTTAGTTAGTTTTCTAATAATAATATATTTATTTATCTACGAATTTATAAATAGATAATATTAGCAATACAAAATATCATTCAAAATCTACAAAATAGCCATTTCTATTATATTTAAAAGAGCTTATCAAGTATAAAAGAGTATTTATACTACAAAAAAAAGAGTGTTTCCCCTACCAAAAAAGAGTATTTCTCCTATTGATTATATATTTTTTAATATATTAGTTTGTATCGCACAATTTTTGGTAGCTACAAAATGGAGCAAAAATGAAATCAATTTTTTCAAAACATTAAAACAATAAGTAAAATGAAAAAGAAAATATTAACAGGGCTTGCATGCCTTTTATTATTTGGAGTGGCTTATGCTAAAACAAAAAAGCCAACTCCAATAGCTAAACAAACAAATACTACACCGGAGCAACCACTACCCGGTGAATGGCGTTATGGTGAATTAAGAAAATCAGAATCAGGTTGGATGAGGTGTGAATCAGGAACTGATAAATGTGCACTTATTATTAAAAAAGTAGCGGTAGATTTACCTACTACAGGCTATTACCTGTATTTAAACACTTCGCAAACTTCGGGCGAAACAGTAATTAAAAAATACGATGTAGAAGATATACTGTTTGACAGGGATGAAAACGGAGAAGTAATTTTTAAAACTGTTCCACCTATTGAATTAAACTAAACAACGAGTATGAAAAAAATAATACTACTTACAGCAGTATGCTTTTTAGCTATTGGATTAGTAAATGCTAAAAATGGAAAAAAGCATAAAACAAATAAAAAGGTAAAATCACCTATATGGGAATTACCTACACCTATGGATGGACGTTGGGAGTACGGCACTTTACGCGAAACACCCGATGGTTGGTTTAAATGCGAAAACGGTCCGGGTAAATGTGCTTTTATAGTTAATAAAGCAGCAGTTAATGCGGGTACCAGTGGTTATTATGTTTACTTAAACCAATCAACCAATGTTAATGAAACAAACCTTGTTAAGTATGATGTAAACCAAGTATTGGTAAGCGAGGACGAAACAGGTTGCTTTATTTTTGTTACTTCACCACCAATCCATTTACCTTAATTAATTAAACCAAAACCAAATAACTGCAAGGACTTTCCTTGCAGTTATTTATATTTCAAACATGAAACAATTTATACTCATTACTTTTTATATATTCACTAGCTTAGGCATACAAGCCAAAAATAAATTGGTAATAGTGGTAAACCCAAAAACCTGCCGTTATTGCCTGCACACCATTAAAGGAACCAATATTATTGATTCTGTTATTGCCAAAACACTTTATTTTAGAACTGATATTAATGAAGAGCAAATAGCTTATTTTATTAAAAGCAACTTTCCTAAAACATTTACCAATTACCGTATTATTCAAAACGATTCGTTAGTGGATTTTTACAATGCCTTTGACAGTAATTATATAGTTAAAGGTATGGGAGCCATAGTAAGCGACTCTAATAAAATACTTAGCCATTTTAACCTTGATTATATCAATAATTATGTACCGCAAATTAACTGGTTCTGCAAAGACCGTAGGGTAAATGTAAGCATTAAGGAAGTACCCCAAATAAGACCTTTGATAGATTTTTTTACCATATCAAAATCTGAGAAAAACTTAATTATAGCAGGTTATGGTGAAGCTTTATTTGTTTTTGATAATAACCTGAAATTAGTAAAAGAAATTAATTTTAACAACGATTCCATTTGTACCTGGTTTTATCGTAAACTGCATAAAACAGATATATGGTTAGAATATTTTTTACGTACAAGCAGAGACTCCAAAACCTATGATTTTTTATCAAATACGGTTTACAAAAACAAAGTAGTTTTCCCCTTTGCATTTGATAGCGTTTACGTTCAATATGACACAGGCTATTTGCCCCCTTCTTATTTTATAGGCACTTACCATATTGATAAAGATAGCTTGGTAGTAGAAAGAATACATCAGCCAAGTGACAGCAATTGTTATATTTCACCAGAGTATGTTCATTTACTTAGTGATGATATTTACCGATTTAAGCTAAAAACTGTAAACAGAACTGAAAATGACCCTGCATTTGCTATTTATAAAAAAGTAAAAGGTAAATACGTATATCAAGGGTTGGAAAAACCACGCATCAATAATGTGAACCCTAGAATAAGTATAGGCTATCCCGAAAATATATTTATTAATGATGAATGTATAGTGCAATACAAAAGCATGACCTTTGAATCGTTAAAAGACAATATAAAAATTGCTTTAAAATGTACCGATTTTGCAGATGGTAAGAAACGACATTCCTCTGTTTTTGATTGCAGGTACAATAACAATATTATTAAGTTAACTGCTATTAATGAAAACCAATTGATAGAATACTTTTTTAATTTGAAGGGCGATATAATACATAAAAACTATTATGCTTTAGGAGAAGGTATGTTTAAAATAAGCAGTAATACAGCAGCTTTACCTAATGATTATAGCTTTATCAATAAATTAAATCAGTTAGTTACTATTACGTTATCAGAGTACTAGTAACCACTTAAATAAATAAAAAAGGCTTCAAATATTGAAGCCTTTTTGTTAAACTCACTATGAAAATACATGGAATTAAGAGTTCTATTCAATACTTGTATATCTAAAAATAACAGGTATGTTTGAATATAAAAAATTTAGAAAAATATACCTATGAGCAAAAAAATACCCCAACCAAGACCTGAACCGAGACCGCAGCAACGCCCTGAACCAGTTAGAATTCCACTAAGAGAAAATCCAGAAAAGCGTGAAAAACGCGATGCGCCAAGACCTGATACAGGTGGAGGTAGACCACCAGCTAAAAAGTAATAAAAAAATACATCACCATTATTAACGCTCCTACCATTAATATAAAACTAAACATGTTAAAAAAATTTGTCCAGTTTGTATAAATGGTAGCAAGGGTGTCATGCTTAGAAATTAATTTTTTATTTTTTGAAATCTTTTTCTTATTTGCGCTTAGCTTTACAGCGCACATTTTCATTTCATGCCCATTGGCTTCTTTACCTGTAAACTGACTTAAAAAATTTATTACGATTGCGGCAACAAACAATATACCTGCTCCTTTAATTTGCCAAACATTTGATAATGTTTTTTCAATTGAATATTTAAGTGTTTCTAATACAACATATATACCTGCTCCGCTAATTGAAATTATTAATAAATCGATTCTTTGTATAGCATAAAACCAACCCTCCCAAGCCATCTTCTTTCTATCATTTATATCATCCATCTGAATATTTATTTTTTCAAATGTATTCTTTTAACACGCTTAATACATAAAAAACAACTTACCTCCTATTTGTAAGCATTGCCTTTTTTGAATAGCATTCTGCTACAAGTACACTAATTAAGCTCAACCGAAGCCATTGTACTTACCCATTTATTTTTTTGGTTTCTACGCGCTGCTTTTTGAAAGAATTTAAAAAAGTAAAGCACCAGCAAAAACTGGGTATAACCATAAACAAAATCTTCAATGGGTATAGTCAGTATTCTTATACCCAAAAAATCGGCCGGGTTGTAATTAACAATGGGTGACTCCAATCCTGTTCCGGTAAGTATACCATTAACCGGAAAAAAACCTAACATTAATATAGAAAATACCAGGGAGGCTTTTGTAATCCATTTTATACGGGCAATAAAATGGAAATAAATTAATGCGAGTGTAGTTGCCAATGCTGTTGCAAAAGTGTAAATTTTATTGTAATGCAATAGCGCAATAACCGTAAAAACAATAACACCTACAAAAACAATTATATTGTTAAAAGCATAGGTCCGTTTAAGTTTAAAAAACTTTTCGAAACAGTAGTAAGTAAAAATACATGGAAAAGGAATACAAATAAAAAACAACCATTCTTCTATGGGCAAACCGCCAAGGTTAAAGCCAAGGGTATAGTCTTTATTAAACCACCAAACCCCATGAGCGGCAAACCATACATCCCACGCAATAAAAGGAACAGCAACAATAATAGCTGCTTTAATGTAGGCTCCAAAATGTTTGTAAAACTGAATCCTTTTATCGAAAGATGCAATGAAACAAATACTAACTGAGCACAACAGAATATAAAAATAAGTAAATTCTCTCATGACTATTCTTGCTTAAAATACATGTTGAAATATTTAAAAGGCACAAATAAAAAACCAAAACACTCCCCTTCTTCTTTTCCTATGTGTTTGTGGTGTTGTTTGTGTGCCCTGCGCAAAGCTAAAAAGTAAGGGTTATTTGTAGCGGTTAAAAACTTAATACGTTGATGTATGAAAATATCGTGTACAAAAAAATAAGCCATGCCATAAAGCATAATGGCTATACCAATAAAAAACAAATAGTTGAAATGATGTAATGAACCTGCATACATGAGTGCAATAGTTGGCAAAGCAAATATCACAAAGAAGTAGTCGTTCTTTTCAAAATGACCCTTGTTGCTATGGTCGTGGTGGTCTTTGTGTAACACCCACAAAAATCCGTGCATAATATATTTATGAATAAACCAGGTAGCGGCTTCCATTAATATAAAAACACTTAGTACAATTACAAAATTCATCATTTCAGCTTTATTCGGTAAGCTAATTGTTTAATACATTAGCAATCATTTTTTTTAAACTTTCGGGCTGTACTTCAGTAAGATGCTGTTTTATATAGCTTTCATCTTCCGTAATGCTTTTACTGTATCCTAAAAATTTAGGACAGTTTTTTTGCACTGAAAGCCTTACAAAACGTATCTCAACATTATCTTTTTCATTGCTTACTGCTTGCTCTATATTGGCTTTTCCTGTATCAAAGGTTTTTAACTTTGCTAAAGGATTAATGGTATGATTAGCCCAAATGGTTTGCAAACCACCTAAATAAGCCAGTTCAATATTATTCCGTTTTGATTTTTTCAAAACATCTATCATGGTTGTACATATTTCTTTATTGGTAATAGCCTGTTCGTAATGATTTCTGATATAAACCAAATCAATAGTTACCCTATTGCTTTTGAAAGAGCATAATATACATAAACTCAATAGGAGTGAAAACCGCATCATAATAGGGCAAATTTATACCTTATATAACTAAGAATCATCACCGAAAATTTCTGCGTATTTGGTATCCTTATTCGGTTTTTCAGAACACTCTCAAGCGAAGTTGATTTTATTTTTTTGAACAGGAATTTATAGTAGGTATATGCCAGGTAAACACCAAACTTTGAAGAGCTAGGAAGTATTTGAATACCAACTAAAGCTTCTTTAAATTCGCTTTCAATATCATTTTCTATTTTGCATTTCACCCGATTATCAAGCAAACGAAAATCAATATCGGGAAAGTAAGTCCGTCCTAGAATTTGATAATCGTCTTTTAAATCGCGCAGGAAATTTACTTTTTGAAAAGCCGAACCTAATTTCATGGCATAAGGTTTTAGTTTTTCGTAATCGGCTTTGTTACCATTGGTAAAAACCTGTAAACACATTAAACCAACCACCTCTGCCGAACCATATATATATTCATTGTACAATTCCGAAGTATAATCTATTTTATTTAAGTCCATTTCCATACTATGCAGGAACTGGTCAATCAATATGGTATCAATATTATATTGATGTACCGTTTCCTGAAACGATTGCAAAATAGGGTTTAGCGATATTCGTTCCGTTAATGCCTGATTTGTTTCCGTTTTAAATCTACGCAACAATGTAGCTTTATCATAATCGTGAAAACTGTCTACTATCTCATCTGCCAATCTCACATAACCATAAATAGCATATATAGCAGGCCTAATGGATTTATTTAAAGCCAATATACCTAGGGAGAAACTGGTGCTGTACTTTTTTGTTGTACTTTTACTTACTTCATAGGAAAGTTCATCAAATAGCTTTTTCATACATATCAGATTTAATTTTATTTACTTCATTGGCCACAATTTTACCCGAGATAATGGATGGTGGTACACCCGGGCCGGGTACAGTTAACTGGCCTGTGTAAAAAAGATTTTTAATTTTTTTATTCTTTATTTTTGGTTTCAATACTGCGGTTTGAGCAAGCGTATTAGCAAGTCCGTAAGCATTACCTCCGTAAGCACTGTAGTCTTTTATAAAATTGGAAACACTATAACTTCTTTTGTATTCCATTTTTGATAACAGCCCTTGTGTTTTGGTTAATTGCTCTAAACGCTCAATCATTTGTTTTAAATATTTTTCACGCACTTCATCATCATCATTAATTCCTATAGCCAAAGGCATTAGTAAAAAAATATTTTCGCCATACTCCGGTGCTACATGGGGGTCTGTTTTAGAAGGGCAGCAACAATAAAACAATGGATTTTCCGGCCATTCTTTTGTATTATATATAGCATCAATATGCTCGTCTAAATCATTTTCAAAAAATAATGTGTGGTGCTTAAGGTTGGGAATTTTCTCTTTAAAACCCAGGTAGTATATTAGGCATGACGGAGCAAAAGTTTTCTTTTCCCAATACGCTTCATTGTAATTCCTGTAATTTGCTTCCAGTAAACTTTCCGTATGGTGGTAGTCTGATGAAGCAATCACCATATCAAAATATTGCTTTTCTCCATTTATTTGAAGGGAGGTTACCTTATTGTTTTCTACATTTATTTTTTCAATTGTCTGGTTAAAATGGAATGTAGCCCCTTGCTGCTCTCCTACTTTTTGCATAGCCAATACCAGCTGGTAAAATCCACCCATTGGGTAATGGGTACCTAATACATAGCCACCATAATTCATTAAGCTATATAAGGCGGGAATATTTTTAGGTGAAGCTCCGAGAAAAATAACAGGAAACTCCATTAATGTTCTCAACTTTTCGTTTGAAAAATATTTTGCCACATAGCTTCTGAAATTGCTTAGCAGGTCTAATTTCACAGCACTTTTTAAAGTTTTTGGAGAAACAAATTCCATCCAGTTATGACAAGGTTTGTTTACAAAATCTCTCATCCCTACTTCATACTTGAATTCGGCTGCTTGCATAAACTCATCTAATTTATTTCCCGCACCACTTTCTATATTTTCAAAAAGTTGTTTTAGTTCTTGATAAGATTGTGGTATGGACATTTTATCCTCTTTAAAAATCATTTCAAACTGAGGATTGAGAGAAACCAACTCAAAAAAGTCCGAAGTTTTATAACCAAAATCACCAAAAAAGTTTTCTATAATATCTGGCATCCAATACCAACTAGGCCCCATATCAAAAACATAGCCTTGTTCAGTACAGAACTGCCTGGCCCTGCCTCCGGGTTGCGCATGTTTTTCAAATACGTGAACTTCATGGCCCTGTTTTGCTGTATAGGCAGCTGCGGACATTCCTGAAAATCCCGATCCTATTATGGCAATTTTCTTTTTCACTAGTTTTTACTTTTTAAAGCTTCTTCCAACAACTTTTCAGGTTCTAAATTTTGGTTGTATAGCGGGTTATGAAAATCGTTTAGCTTATCCAATAAGCGTATCAGTTCCATCTTTTCAGTATGGGTTAAATCACCGGTTACAACATGGGTAGCTTGTCTTATTTTGTCCATTTGTTTCTCCAATGCTTTTAAACCTTTTGGAGTTATACTAATTACCTTGCTTCGCTTGTCCGTTTCTGAATCTTGCTGCTTTACCCAACCTTGTTCAATAAGGCGATTGATAGTTTGCATACCAACAGGCTTATCCTGTATATTCTTTTTTATCAACTCCATTTTGGTCATATTGCCAAAAGCTTTAAGGTTAATGAGGTAAATAAAATCCTCCTGCGTTGAAAATTCGGAGCCATAAATAGCAGACTTAGAATAATTTTTAGCATATCTATTCATATGGACAATAAGTGTATTAATAACACTTTCAGGGCTTCGTCCATTTGCTTTTCCTTCCCAATCAGGCTCCGGTGTAAAAGTTTCGGCTGTAAATGTTTTTAGCATCCATTGCTTAAACCCATTAACATCACCGGAGTATTGTTTTGACTCAAAATTTGTATTTTCAAATTCCTTTATCAAATCAACAGCGTCTTTCATTAATTGGTAATTCATCTAAATTTATTCTAATTAGTTTACAAATAAACTACTTTTAAATAAACAAATCAATAAATAGTATATTAAATTACCTTTATTTTATTTTGGATTATTTGAAAACTTATAAATTACTAAAACAAAAAGGCTTCAAAATTTGAAGCCTTTTTGTTTTTCTATGAACTCTGATAAAATAATCTCAATTAAGGCCCTTCACCTAAACCTAATTCATTAATAATTCTTTCTTTGTTTTCGCTCAAATAAAACTGACGAAATGGATAAAGTACGCGATTGGTAACCACAAAATACGTTTCCTGTCTTGCTTGTTTAACAATACCGGCAAACTCATTGGGTATAGAATCATGATTTAGTTTGATATCTGAGGGATCTATTATTATTAACACATAATCACGCTTGGCTATTTCAATAATGTCTTTGTCTTTTAGTATATCCCAGCCCAATTTTTTATTAGTTTCTATATCTTTACTAACCAAAGCAAACAAGAACGATTTATATTTTTTCGGGTAGTTACCACAGTTTAATGCACTGTCAATAGTATAGTATACTCGATTATTGCAATTGTCTTTTGTCTGCGTTGTTGTACAAGCGGTCAATAAGAAAAATACACCGGTAATAATATAAATGAGTGTTTTCATATGTTACCCAAACATACTTATTTTTTATAAAACCAACTAAAACTTATAACTATAACCCAATCTAATTACTTGGGTTTCGTAGTAATCGGTACTGATATAGGTAAAGCCTTGTCCCTGCACTTCCTTTTTAATTATCATGGTATTTAATAAATCGGTTGCATTTAAAAACAACTCGCCTCTACCCTTTTGTATGGTCTTTTTTACGCCAAAGTCTAAAGAGAAACGCTGGGCAATTTTGCTTTGCGGAATAATATCAGGTGCTAAGTAGGTAGCCATTACTTGCGCATCAAGGTTTTTAGCCACATGAAAGGTATTGTTCAGCTTTATGTTTCCCGAAAATATTTCTTGTTCGTTAGCACTAAATACATTGGTAACCGGATATTTGTTTTCTACGGTAAAGGTATCAATTTGATTGCGGTATGCATTTAGGTTTATATTAAACGTATACCATTTGCTCAGCTCATGCGATAAAATAATTTCCATGCCTGTAGTATAGCTTCTGCCTGCATTTTGAAATACCGCATATATTAAATTACTACCTGCCACTGTGGATGAAATTCTGGTAATGGTTCCATCCACCATACGGTGGTATGCTGCGACATAAAAATAACTTTTTTTCCAACTGGTTTTATAACCCAACTCCCACAAATTGGTAAACTGTGGGCGCAAAGCAGGATTACCCACTTTAATAATTTCGGCATCATCGTACTTTGGAAAAATACGTATATCCACTTCGTTAGGTCTATCCACCCTACGGTTATAAAACAAGGAGATTTTATGGCGCTCGTTTATTTTATAAGCAAAGCGAACGTTTGGAAAGGGTTGCGTATAATCATAACCATTGCTTTTATAGGTATTGTGGTTTGGGTTTACATCGTATTGAAGGTTTACATACTCCAAGCGTAAACCTATTTCCGCTTCTATTTTTTTTGTTTCTATAATATAGTTGCCATACAAAGCGGGTATAATTTCCTTATAGGTTGCCCAACCACCCGCATTGCTATCCAACGGTGAGTTTATGCCCGGTATAAATTGCATATTGGTTGGTATATCTCTTTTGCGAAACTTGAAACCTGTTTCAATCCTACCATATTTTAAAGGGCGTATATAATCTATATTGAGGTCGGCTACCTTTTCGTCCGATAATACTTTAAAAGCATCTGCACCCGTATAAGTGGGCATAATATTATCGAAAAAATATTTCTCATCTTCCCTGTGAAAAGTATAGTTAAAACCTATATTTATTAAATGTCCGGCTTGTTTAAACCTATGCTGATAAGCAGCAGTAGCCATAGCGGTTGTTTTCAATTCATCTTCTAAAAATTGCCAAAGCCTTAACCTGCTTGAATAATCACCATTAAAAAAAGGTTGGTCTCCCCTGTCTATAATTTTTTCGCTACCAAACAGAGCTGAAATAGTTAAGGCATTGTTTTTATTTAGGTTCCAGTCAAAGCCTATTTTGGATGTAAAAAAATTGGTGTTTCTATTCCTTTTTAATTGGTGTTTGATAACGGTTCCATCATCATACGTTCTGGTTACAAACTCATTTTTATTCAGTGTTTCGGTATATAAATTATCAATTTGTACAAAAGCATTTATTTTATTTTTCCTGTAGTTCAGCGCAATGGATGGATTGACTTTAGGCGTTAAAGTGTATTGGGGTCTAATGCCGGGCAAATTGTCCTGGCGCACCCACAAAGCACCTAAGCCTGTTGTAAAACCAGCTTTTCCATTAAAGCCATCTTTATTGTTTTTCTTATATACTATATTAATAATACCCGCATTGCCATTGGCATCGTATTTAGAAGAAGGGTTGTTAATGATTTCAATTTTTTCGATAGCCGATGCCGGAATATTGTCTAAACCCGATTGATTGCCAAAGCCCGTTAAGGCAGTTTGTTTTCCATCAATTAACACGGTTACTTTATCATTGCCTCTTAATTGTACTTTTCCATCTTGCACGGTAACACCCGGTAAACTTTGCATGGTTTGTAAAACAGAACCTCCGCTTTGGCTTATATTATCGGCTACTGAAAATACTTTCTTATCCATTTTCTCACTCACTTCATCTTTTTTAGCCGTTAGTATTATTTCGTTTAAAGTTTTTGTTTTTTCAGTTAATTCAATAGAACCCACAGCCAAAAAATCGGTCAGATTGCCTACATAAAGCGATTGCCTTTTTATGGTATAACCAATAAAGGAAACCTCTATATAATAATTATCGGGTTTAATATTGGAGAGCACAAATGCTCCTTCTTCGTTACTTACAGTACCTGTTACAAAAGCGCTGTCCTTTTCTGTTTTTAAAAGCACATTTACATAAGGCAAAGCGGTTTTATTCGCTTTGTCTTTTATAAAGCCCGAAATGGTAACACCCTTGTTTTGTGCATGAGCATAAGCTATGGAAAACACCATCAACAAAAGGTTTAAAAATATTTTTCGCTGCATCGTTTCGCTATTAAGCTTAGTCATGTATTTCTTTAATAAATTGTCCATTGCTATCAAATAGCAAGTCCTTTCCTTTTATTTCCGCTTCATAAGTTACCGTGCCTTTGGCATCCGTAATTTTTGCGGCTTCTTTTACTTTTTGTCCAGTATATTTTGTTTTAATGTAGGCTAAAACACCATTGGGAAGTTCACTTAATTTAATCTCCACTTCTGTTTCTATTAAATTACCATCCACATCAAATAAAGCGGAGTAGTCTGCTTTGTTTAAGTCAAACGCTGCTTCGTATTTGTCATTTTCTTTTTCCCATTTTACTTCTTTGGCATTGGGAAATTGTTTTTGCAAAGCTTCTTTAACTTTTGCCGGAACACCCTTTGCAGGAATGTCTTTTTCATGTGTTTCTTGTGCGAAAGTGAGTGTTGAAAATAACACTGCTGCAATCATAATTGTTGTTTTTTTCATTTGTGTAGTTATTAATTTACAACACAAAGTTGCAACCTGATTTAGAAGAAATTTAGTGTTTTAGAATTGTATGCTGAATGAATGAAAATTATTATCAAAAGCATATTCAATTGGCCAGTTATTCATATCAGCTATTTTTTTAACAATGGCTAAACCCAATCCATTTCCTTGTTCCGATGGATTTGATTTTGAAAAACGATTGAATAATTTATCAACCACCAATGATTGGTTCAAACCTGTATTAAATACAATAAGTGTTTGATTGGATATAACTACTATTATTTGCCCGTTAGCCTTATTGTGTTTAATAGCATTTAGCAATAGGTTACTAATAAGTATTTCCAATAAAACAGGATTGGCTTTTATGTCAATCGAATCAGCTAATAACAGTTTTAAATCTATATTTTTAGCCTTTGCCTGCTCGGTAAAAAACGCTATGTTTTTCTCTATGCTTTCATTCAATGAGATGGGTTGCTTGTTGCTATAATTGTCGTTTTCAATTTTAGAAAGTAACAATAAATTTTTGTTCAGGCGGTTTAACCTAGCCACAGTATCATTCAATGAGTTTAGTATTTCAAATTGTACTTGCGTAACATCAGATAATTGCATTAAAGTATCAATTTTTGCTTTAAAAACAGCCAATGGCGTTTGTAGCTCATGTGCTGCATTTTCAATAAACTCTCTTTGGTTATGGTAAATAGAAATATTCTTTGTTATTAGTTGTTCTATGCTTTGGTTTAAGCGGTTAAACTCTTCAATATTGCTTGTTACCAATTCGGGTTGGTTCAATTTATCTATTTCAAATTGCTCTATTTGGTTCAATGTATGGTAAAAAGGCTTCCAAAGATTAATCGATAATTTTTTAGTAATTATAAACAAGCCGCCTAAAAGCAGTGTAATAATGATAATAAAAAGCAAGGCAATACTTTCCATTAAATCTTCCGCTTCTACTAAATTAATTCTGGCCATATAGGTATATGGTTTGCCTTCAATGGTAATAGGAAAATTAATTTCTCTATAAGGTTCATGTTCTGCCACCAGCGTATCGTAATAGTTGCTGTAAAAAATAGTGTCTTTAGTTAATCCTTTAGCTGGTTCTATTTTTATATCACGGTTAAATCGGTTCCAAGTAGGAATATCAGTTTGCTTTAAGTGCGAAAAGGAATAAATCATAAATTCATTTTTACGCAATTCCAATGCTTCATCAGCATCGTCTATATACAGTTTTTCAGTAATGTAATAAAACAACGGAGCTGTTACAATGAGTATAAGCAACGAAAAAATAAGGTATATCCTTAATGTTTTATGTAATAGTTTTTTAGTCATGTTGCCATTTGTAACCCAAGCCATAAACTGTTTTTATATAATCATTACAACCGGCCATTCTCAATTTATTCTTTACGTTTTTTATATGTGCATATACAAAATCATGGTTGTCTAACATATCAGCCATATCGCCCGAAAGATGCTCGGCAATAGCGCTTTTGGAAAGTACTTTCTTTTCGTTACCTATTAAATACAGCAACAAATCAATTTCTTTCTTTGTTATATCAATGAATTTACCTTTTATTTTTAAGGTCTTAGCCAAAATATCTATTTCAATTTCCTGATGAATAACCGTATTATTTCCTTTAAAATTTTTCCTCCTGATTAATGCTTGTATCCGTACCAATAATTCCGAAAGATGAAAGGGTTTGGTTAAGTAATCATCTGCACCAAAATGGAAGCCTTCAATTCTGGTTTCCAAAGTATCCTTTGCCGAAATAATAATTACACCTTCGGTTTTATTTTGGCTTTTTAGTTCTTTTAAAATATCAAAACCACTACCATCAGGTAACATTAAATCCAACAAAATACAGTCGTATTCGTACATGGATATTTTTTCAAAGGCCATTTTTTTATTGATGACCCACTCACAAATAAAATCATTACCTGTTAAGTAACTTTGAATGCTATGGGCCAGTTCCAGTTCGTCTTCTATAAGCAATAATTTCATTCCAGCGAAGGTAAAGGTTCAATTTAGAATAAATTTAGCATGCAAACATTAACTCCTTTTTGGAAAGCGTAATATTAATAGTTTTATTGCAAGTAAAAATTAAAATATACCTATGGAACATCAACACCACTATAAATTACAGGCCGTTTGGCATGGCAACAAAGGCACCGGAACAAGCACAGTAAAAGGTTATGACAGAAGCCACACGGTAAGCATTGAAGGCAAACCCGAATTGCATTTAACTACCGATAACGCCTTGGTTGGCGATAAAAATAAACTAAACCCGGAAGATTTATTGGTAAGTGCCATCTCCTCTTGCCACATGCTTTCCTACCTTTATGTATGTGCGCTGGAAGGCATAGTTATAGTTGATTACAAAGACAACGCAACAGGTATTATGATAGAAAAAAGCAGCGGTGGCGGTAGCTTTAAAGAAGTTATATTAAACCCTGTTTTTACCGTTGCAAGTGCAGAAATGGTAGACAAAGCCATTGAGCTACATCACAAAGCACACGAAATTTGCTACATAGCCAATTCTGTTAATTTTGAAGTAAAATGTAATCCTGTTTGTGAAGTGGCTAAAAGTTAAAACAGAAATAAATAATCAACATGAAAAAAATACTTATACAAATCTTGTTCATATGCATTGGCGTTGTTTTGTTCAACAATCATGCAACAGCACAAGCAAAACAGAAAACCCTAAAAAAGGAATACCTGTTTTTTTTGCATAACCGGTTTGTAGAGTTATTTGATTTAAAAACTGAAAATCCCGAGTATGGCAGAGCCGAATACAAAGAAATTTTAGACTCATTTAAAAGAGATGGTTTTATTGTTTTCAGTGAAAAACGCCCTGCGGATACGGATGCAAAAATATATGCACAAAAAGTAGTTACACAAATTAAAAGCTTGTTGCAATCAGGGGTAGAACCTAATCATATTACCGTAATAGGCATTTCAAAAGGTGGCTATATTGCACAATATATTTCTACTTTTTTAGCTAACCCCGATGTGAATTTTGTTTTTATTGGCAGCTTCCAGGAAAGGGATTTAACTGATAATCCTGATATCAATTTTTGTGGCAATATTCTTTCTATTTACGAAGCAACTGACCCTTATGGCGTTTCAGCCATTAAACGAAAAGAAACCTCCAAACTAACAGTAAATCATTTTAGCGAGATAGAATTACACACCAACTTACGACATGGTTTTTTGTACAAAGCCTTACCCGAGTGGATTGAACCTTGTAAAAAATGGGCCAAAAGAAATTATGACTTACACAGCAATAAAACTATTGCCCCAAAAATTGATGCCTTACTTACCGAAAAAACAACTAAACCCTTTAACGGAGTTATCCTCATTACCCAAAATAATGAAACGATTTATACAAAAACCATTGGCTACGCTGATATAGAAACTAAAACACCACTGCAACCAAATGACCAATTTTGTATAGGCTCCATCAGCAAACAGTTTACAGCCGTTTTAGTATTACAACAATTTGAAAAAGGCAATATTGCCTTACACACACCTATTAAAAAGTATTTACCACAACTTACACAAAGCTGGGCCGATACCGTAACCATACACCACTTGCTCACCCATACAAACGGAATAATAGCCTTGGATAAACCAACCCTGTTCCCGGCCGGAAGCCAATATGATTACTCACAATTGGGTTTTAAACTACTAGCCGATATTATAGAACAAACTTCAGGTAAACCGTTCGAACAATTGTCAATGGAATTATTTAAAACCTGTGGTATGACAAATACATTTCATCCGCACAGTAAGCAACACCATATGGTAAAAGGCTATACAGAGCAAGCCAACGGAAGTGTGCTTTATGACTCAACAAGCTTACTAAACTACCCGGCAGCAGGTGGCTTTATTTCTACCGCACACGACTTAATTATTTGGAATAAGCATTTGCACAACGGTAAATTACTAAAAGATTCCACTTACGAAATAATGATAACCAAACAAAAAAACGCCATTCGTCAGCACCCCTTATTTGGTAAAACTGAATACGGATATGGCATAACAGTAAGTAATGAAAACAATATTATTCAATTGGGACAAACAGGCTTTGCACCCGGCTTTAACAGTATGAATTTTTATTACCCGCAAACAAAAACAACTATTATAGTCCTTAAAAATATAGTTAATGATAACGGTGATTTAAGAAAGGTATTTCATTACCATACCGGCATTTTAAACATAGTAAAAGAAGACCTTTATGAAAATAGCCGCGGCACAAACAAAACCAATAGACGGAAACATTGAAGCCAATTTAGCTGCTCATTTTCACTTAGCAGCAAAAGCTGCTGATTATGGAGTACAACTTATAGTATTCCCTGAATTGTCGTTAACAGGATACCAGCGTGAATCTGCGTCTCAACTGGCATTTATTGAAAATGATTCACGGTTAGACAAACTAAAATCGTTAGCCGTAGATAAGAACATTATTACAGTAATTGGAGCACCTATTCAAATAAAAACGCAGCTTCATATAGGCACATTCATTTTACATCCTGACAATAGCACTTCCATTTATACCAAACAGTTTTTGCATCAGGGAGAAGAAGTATTTTTTGCACCCAATTTTGAGTTTAACCCAACTATTAAATTAGAAGATGAACTCATTTCGTTGGCAATATGTGCCGACATTACAAATCCTTTGCATCCGGCTAATGCAAGCAAAAATAAAACTACCCTTTATGTTGCCAGCTTGTTTTATACACCCAATGGAATAGCCGAAGCATTTGAACAATTAAGCCAATACGCCAATTTATATGCTATGAATATTTTAATGGCAAACTATACAGGCCAATCCTATATATATGATGCAGCGGGACAAAGTGCATTTTGGAATAATAAAGGCCATTTAATTACACAATTGACAAGCGATGAGGAAGCTTTACTTATTGTAACAAAAGAAAATAACCAATGGTACACACTCCAAATAACAGCTTAAAATGAAAATAACAACCCTTGAAAATATCAGTATTGATGAAATAGTTGATTGCTTCAACGAGGCATTCTCCGATTATATTATTCCGTTACAACTCAGGAAAGAACATTTAGAAACCAAAATAGCCAGTGAAAATGTACAATTTAGCTTATCCGTTGGTGCATTTAAAAATGATCAGTTAATTGGTTTCATGCTTCATTGTGTTGATGCCATAAATGGAGAAAAAGTACTTTACAATGCGGGTACAGGAGTTATTCCAACAGAAAGAGGAAATAACTATACAGCAAAAATGTATCAGTTTCTTTTACCTCAACTGCCCGATAATGGCATCAATAAAATTAAGTTAGAAGTAATTGCTGAAAACAAACCTGCCTTAAAAACATATCAAAATACAGGTTTTGCCACAGTAAGAGAACTCAATTGTTATAAAGGTGTAGTGGAACTAAACGAGGCTTCTTCAAAATTCAAAATACTTCATTTAAGTGCTTATGATTGGACTGTTTTAAAATCGTTTTGGGATTGTGAACCTTCTTTTCAAAATAGTATCATGGTAGTTGACAATTTATTCGCTACCAATATTTCAATCGGAATTTTCGATGATGAATTACTAATTGGCTACTTAATTTATAACCCAGCATCCAAACGTATTCATCAGTTTGCAGTAAGTAAGAGTTATAGAAACAAAGGAGTTGCCACACAATTATTTCAGTACATAGCAAGTAACTATTCAGCAGAAATGGGCGTAATTAATGTAGATGGAAGTTCAATAGGCACTAATCAATTCATAGAGTCCGTAGGCTTAAAATACTTTATTAAACAATACGAAATGGAGTGTCAACTTTAATCTACCAATAAACTCTCCGCAAACTTTTTAGATACCGTTGTTTTAGTATCCTTGCCAATTTGAATAATCATAGAACCATCAAATGGAATTTTATCAATTACCTTTATTTTAGTTCCAATACTTACCGACAACTGCAATAAATATTGTAAAAAAACAGTGGAAGTATCCTTTACCGCAGCAACCCTGAATGTTTTACCTATTTCAATTTCCGACAACAATGTTTTAACAGCATTTGGCATTTCACCATTCGACTTGGGTATAGGATCACCATGTGGGTCGTATTGCGGATTTCCTAGAAAATTATCAAGCCTGTCAGCCAGTTCATGGTGTTTAATATGTTCCAGTTGTTCCGCTATTTCATGCACAACATCCCACGAGTAGCCCAGTTTTTCCAATAAAAAAACTTCCCATAAACGGTGGTTTCTAATAATTGACAAAGCTGCTTTATTTCCCTTATCCAACAACTTTGCCCCCTTTACCTTATCGTAACTTATTAATTTTTTTTCTGATAATTTTTTTATCATATCAATAACAGAAGCCGCATTTACACTTATTTCTTCAGCTATTAAAGTAGGTGTTATTTTCAGGTTCCCCTGTTGCGACAGGCGATAAATTGCTTTTAAATAATTTTCTTCTGTTAGTGATTGCATCGTTTCAAATATAAACAATAAACCTAATTTCAAAAATTAGACTAATCTAATTTTTTTAATTTGGTTTATCAAATTATAGTTTGTAGTTTTACCAGCGAAATAATTTTAGAGAAATGACACAAAAGAAATTACTCATCATAACAATCATTATTTGTAGTGTTTTTATACTGGTTTCGTGCGAGAAACTAGGCCCTTCGGCTCTGAATGACGATGAAATATTGGACGGACCCATTGAAGGACTTAACACAGCACAGGCTAGTCAACACTTAAAAGGCGACATAGCTTTTAATGACGAAGTATTTACCTCAGCAACCGGGCTGGGTTCTATTTTTGTAGCCAGTAGTTGTGGTAGCTGCCATGCGGGCGATGGAAAAGGCCACCCTTTTACAACTCTTACACGTTTTGGACAAATAGACAGCACAGGCAATTTGTTTTTGGCACAAGGTGGACCTCAATTGCAAAACAGGGCTATGCCCGGTTTTAGTCCCGAACAAATTCCTTCGGGAGCAACTTTCTCCAAGTTTACCCCACCCGCCAACACAGGTTTAGGTTACATTGAATTGGTTTCCGATGCCGATATTATAGCCATGGCAGATCCATATGATGCCGATGGCGATGGTATTTCAGGCGTTCCCAACTGGATTACATTACCTGCCTTTATTACACCCAATGCCAATGCCATTACACAAAGCGGTAAATACATTCACCGCTTTGGAAAAAAAGCAGCAGCCTACAATCTATTACACCAAACAGCCAATGCCTATAATCAAGATATGGGTATTACTTCTGTATTTCAACCAAAAGATGTTTATTCATTACAAGATATAGATCCGGAAGTTTCTACTCAAACAGTAAATGATGTAGTGTTTTATTTACAAACTATAAAAGCTCCGATACAAAGAATACAAACCAACCCCGAAGTAATAACTGGTAAGCAAGTATTTGTAAATATAGGCTGCGAAAACTGCCATAAACAAACTTTAAAAACGGGATTTTCTACAATAGAAGCATTATCAAACAAAGAGTTTCACCCTTATACTGATTTGCTCTTACATGATATGGGAAGCACTTTAGATGATGGCTACACAGAAGGAAATGCCAAAACGTACGAATGGAAAACTCCAGCACTTTGGGGTTTAGGCCTTTCGCCAAAATCGCAAGGAGGTAGTTATTTTCTTATGCACGATGGAAGAGCTACAAGCATTGAAGATGCTATTATACTACATGGTGGTGAAGCCGCTAAAAGCAAAACTAATTTTCAAAACCTTTCGCAAGCAGATAAAATTGCATTGTTAAAATTCTTACAATCGCTTTAACTATGGATAGAAAAGAATTTATAAAAACCTGTGGCCTCGCTTGTTTGGGAGCAACAGCACTGGTAAGTCTTTTACAAAGTTGTGCCACCAACAATTATTTTGCACAAACAACAGTCAATAAAAATCAATTGGTGCTTAAGAAGTCTGAATTTATAAGTATTGAAAAAGACAAAATGGTCAATAGAAAATATGTTTTAGTAAAAACAGAAAAGTATAATTTTCCCATTTGCGTTTATAAAACAAGTGAAGAAAATTACAGTGCATTGCTAATGGAGTGTAGCCACAAAGGTTGCGAACTGCAACCACATGGCGCCTATTTAATTTGCCCATGCCACGGAAGCGAATTTTCAAACACAGGGGTTGTACAAAACCCACCTGCCGAACAAAATTTACACAGTTTTAAGATTACAACAGACAATGACAACATTTACATACAGCTTTAAAAACAGTTTAGCATTATTATTACTTGTAGGAGTTACAAGCATAACACAAGCACAAACCGATACCAGTACAACTATTAAACGCAACCCGTCAGATAGCGCAAGCAGCAAACTAAATATGGATGCGGTATACAACAGGCCATTTTTAACTGCAGGTAAGCTACCTATTGCCATTGGAGGCTATTTAGAAGCCAATACACAATATGCCCAAACCAATGGCATTAACGAAGGTTTCTCTTTTCAAATGAGAAGAATGACTTTGTTTTTTTCATCAACTATTGCAAAAAAAATAAAGTTCATTTCAGAAATTGAATTTGAAGATGGAACGAAAGAAATTAACTTGGAAACAGCCTTGATGGATATAGAGTTTCATCCACTCGTAAATTTAAGAGGTGGAGTAATCATGAACCCTATTGGTGCATTTAACCAAAACCACGATGGCCCGCGTTGGGATTTTATAGACCGCCCCATTGCATCAACAACTATTTTAGCAGCCACTCTCTCCAATGTGGGTTTTGGGTTACACGGAAAATATTTTACACGCGGTTGGGTACTCGGTTACGAGGCTTATTTAACCAATGGTTTTGATGATAAAGTAATTTCGAACGAATTAAACAGAACTTCCTTGGCAGCAGGCAAATCAAATGCGGAAAAATTTGAAGAAAGCAATAGCGGATTACCTATGTTTACTGGCAAAGTAGCTATTCGTAACCGAAAAATCGGGGAAATTGGTTTGTCATATATGTCAGGAGTTTATAACAAATTTCAAAAAGATGGTTTAACCATAGACAACAAAAGAACAGCTACCGCCATGGCTTTTGACTTTAACACATCACTGCTTAAAAACAAACTGAACATTACCGGTGAAGTTGTTAAAGTAATGGTTGATGTACCTGAGACCTACAGCCAGACTTTCGGTACAGAACAGTTTGGAGGTTTTGTAGATATAGTAGGTACCCTATTACAAAGGCAAATGTTTGGTTGGGATAAAGCAAAATTAAATTTAGGTGTAAGGCTTGAGTATGCCGATTATAACCAAGGAAAATTCAGAGAAACAAATGGAAATATTGCTGACGATATTTGGGCTATTGTTCCGACTATTGCTTTTAGGCCTGTTGGTACAACCGTTTTGCGGTTTAACTATCGCTATCAGGAACAAACAGACTTTTTAGGTAACCTACCCGCACGTACAGGTATTATTCAGTTTGGTTTCTCTACTTACTTTTAAAACCATTCATACAAGCTTATTTAGCAGTAATGGTATATATGAATAAACAATACCAGGAAACCAATAACAAGCATAAGGAAAAGAAACAAGTATAAAGTATTTTCCTTGTCCCACGTATTCATCCTATAAAAAATATAAATACGCGAAGCCTGTTTTTTAATATAGTTAACGAGTGTTGCGATACGTGCAAATTATTACTAAAAAATAGTAAAATTTATTTTCAAAATCATTTGTATTTTAAATGACGAAACACTGACAATCGGAATTTAACAGCTGCTTTATTTAAAGCGTTTCAGCTAAATTTCTTAAAGCTTTTAACACAGGATTTTCTTCGCCCTGTGGCGCTTCCTGCAGAGCATTGGGTCTGTTATCTTCCTGTATAATTTCCAATATAACCAATCCATTTTCAGGTGTTAATATATAACTCATTATAAAATAATTTTCAGGCTTATCCTCCAAGTCAGGCCAAGGTGCAAACCAACTATACTTAACCAACTCATTGGGTTTAACAGCTAAAACCTGTCCCCATTGTTCAAATAATTTCCCGTCCCATTCCAAGCTTAACTGCATATAGTAAAACATTTCTATATTTGACCATTCATGCACCTACAATTACAATCGTTACGATTATATAATTTTAAGAATTATGCTGCTGCTAAATTTGAATTCAGTCCACAAATTAATTGTTTTGTTGGCCTCAATGGAAGTGGTAAAACCAATGTATTGGATGCTATTTATTATTTGTGTTTTACCAAAAGTTATTTTCAGCTACAAGACCAGTTAAATATACTTCACAACGAAAGTGAAATGAGTTTAAATGGCGTGTTTGTAAAAAACAATTCAGAAGAAAACATACAGTTAATTATTCAAAAAGGAAGCAAGAAAAAACTAAAAGTAAACAATACTTTATACAATAAATTATCAGCACACATAGGCTCCTACCCTTTAGTCATTATTGCCCCTAACGATATTTACCTGATACACGAAGGCAGTGAAGAACGTAGGAAATTCATGGATGCTTTTATTTCGCAATTTGATAAAGAATATTTGTTTCAATTGATACAATACAACAAAGCCTTAGAACAACGCAATGCCTTACTAAAAAGCTTTTTTGAGCAAAACTATTTTGATAATAGCCTGCTTACTATTTACGATGAAAAACTGATAGAAAGTGGAGAGTTTATATTTAAAAAGCGTAGAGAGTTTCTTGCTCAGTTTGAACCTTTGTTCCTGCAGTTTTATAACCTAATTAGTCAGGAAGCAGAAGTAATTGGTTTAAAATATGAAAGTCAATTACACGAAAACACAATCAGTGAATTATTGCAAAATAACATCCATATAGATAAAGCAAGCCAACGCACAGGCAAGGGCATTCATAAGGACGATTTTATTTTTGAAATAAATAACTATCCGCTGAAAAAAATGGGTAGCCAGGGGCAACAGAAATCATTTATTATAGCCCTCAAATTAGCACAATACGATTATTTAAAAAATCAAACAGGTACCAAGCCCCTGTTGCTGTTAGATGATATTTTTGAAAAGCTTGATAACAATCGCTTACAAATTATACTAAACATGATAGCCCACGATAATTTTGGGCAAATATTTATAAGCGACACCGATAAAGGAAGACTTGAAAATATGTTACAAAATCTTCAAGCCACCATTAAATATTTTGAAATAAATAAAGGCTCTGTGCTTACTTAGTTAGTAGCACTTAAAGCCAATTCAATAGATTGTTGAAGCATTTGAGGAGTAATAGGTTTTGATAAAAAACCGTAGCTATTGGCTTCGCTAATACGTTTAAACGTTTCGCTTTCTTTATTACCCGAAGTAAAAATAACTTTTGAACTGGTACCAATTAGCTTAGCGGTATCAACACCATCTAATTTGTTATTCAGTTCAATATCCATAATACAAATATCAATATTATCCTTACGTACAATATCAATAGCATCAAACCCATTGCTACAAGTTAAAATATTTTTATAGTTTAAACCTGTCAATGTTTTACGTAATACTTCGCGTGTTACCTCATCGTCTTCTACAATAAGAAATGTTAAGTTTTTCATACATTATGTTTTTTTCAAATGTGATAAATAATTTTAATTTTCAGATGTCACTTTCTATCCTATTTAAATAAAGAAAATGTTATTAAACCAAAATTATGGTCACTCACAACAAAAGCTATAAGTACCCTATAAACGTATTTTTTAAAAGAAAAGTTTACTTAAGGAATCATTAAATATTTATGCGTTTGTAAACTTATTTTCCATTGCGGATTTTGTTTTACATACTCAATAATTAATGGCAATACCTGCTCGGCTTTATCCCACTCAGGTTGTAAGTATAGTTTGCAGGTGCTGTTTACCTGACTTGCATATTTTTCAGCCCACTCAAAATCAGTTTTATTAAACACAACTACTTTCAGTTCGTTGGCTTTTTCAATTACTTCACTAATCGGGGCTTTAAATTTTTTAGGCGATAAACAAATCCAATCCCAATGGCCGCTTAATGGACTAGAGCCACTTGTTTCAATATTTGTTTCAATATTATTTTGCTTAAGCAAAGCAGTTAAAGCATCCAAGTTATGTAATAAAGGTTCGCCACCTGTAATTACAGCCAATTTTGCTTTAGCTGTTGTTATATATTCTAAAATGGTATCAATGTTTACTTGCGGATGCTTGGCAGCATCCCAACTTTCTTTTACATCGCACCACACACACTCTACATCGCAACCACCAAGGCGTACAAAATAAGCAGCGCTACCTGTATGGTAACCCTCCCCCTGTATGGTATAAAAATGTTCCATTAAAGGAAGTTGACTACTATTCATTATGTTAAAAAAGGACTGCAATATAATTAATAATGCTTATAAATTAATTGTTAATGCTTGTACAACAAAACTATGGGGTTACCATACATGTGCCAATGGTTTACATAGAAGGAGAAAAAATATAAAAGCGCCATTTCAGTAATTACAGAAACAAAAGCCGGTAAACAAATTACAACCTATACTATTTTTAAGTAAAAAACTTACATTCGTAGCTGTGCGAAATCCCAATTTAGATCCTGAAGATACTAACCTAACCAATGCAGAAAAAGAACTTGAACGCGTATTAAGGCCAAGGCTCTTTGATGATTTTACGGGTCAAGAGAAAACCATTGAAAATCTAAAAATATTTGTACAAGCCGCTAAGCAACGTGACGAAGCACTTGATCATGTTTTATTACACGGCCCTCCAGGCTTAGGAAAAACTACTTTAAGCAATATAATTGCTAACGAACTAGGTGCTAATATAAAAACTACCAGTGGACCTGTATTGGAAAAAGCAGGCGATTTAGCCGGTTTATTAACCAACCTAGAAAAAGGTGATGTACTTTTTATTGATGAAATACATCGTTTAAGTCCGGTGGTTGAGGAGTTTTTATATTCAGCCATGGAAGATTATAAAATAGATATTATGATTGATAGTGGGCCAAATGCACGCAGTATTCAATTAGAAATAGAACCCTTTACCTTAATTGGTGCTACCACCCGTTCCGGTTTACTTACTTCGCCATTGCGTGCCCGTTTTGGTATCAATGCGCGTTTGCAGTACTACGATAAAAAATTAATGAAAACCATTATTGAACGTAGTGCTACTATTATGCAATCCATTATAGACGAAGAAGCCGCTTGGGAAATAGCACGCAGAAGCCGGGGAACGCCTCGTATTGGCAATGCATTATTACGCAGAACCCGCGATTTTGCGCAGGTGAAAAGCGATGGTATTATTAATTTAGCCATTGCCCAATATGCTTTAGATGCTTTAAATGTGGATAGCGAAGGATTGGATGAAATGGATTCACGTATTCTGAAAACATTAATAGAAAAATTTAAAGGAGGCCCTGTTGGTTTAAACACGCTGGCTACTGCTATTGGCGAAGACGGTGGTACTATAGAGGAAGTATACGAACCCTATTTAATTCAGGAAGGTTTTTTAATGCGTACTCCCCGTGGACGTGAAGCCACAGAAAAAGCATACCAACACATGGGTTTTACACCCAGCTACAAAAATAAACTTTTCTAAATTTTAATTAAAAACTATCAAACTGAATTTAGGGCAATTAAAAAAAATTGCGTTTATTTAATAATAAATGTTGTAAAAATGCCTTTTTATACAGTTCATTTTATTTGCACTTTACACGCAAAGCCTAGTTTAAATGCGACTTTAGCTTCCATTTTACTCATTTTTATAATAATTGTATCTTGTTCGCATAGTGAAAACCCCACATTTTTCAATTTGAAACAATTAAAACTGAATTATACTATACATAATTTGCATATAAATAATACTATTGTATTGTTTAGCAAAATTTAAAAGTAATATGAAAGTTCTTATTGTAGAAACTTCAAACTTCTTTTGTTACGTAATGGTAACAAATTTAAAAAGTATAGGATTTAATGACATTGAGATATTAAAATATCCATTGGATACAGACGAAGAAATATTTTATTTAGAATCTGTTTTAGTTATAGCAAATATTGATTTAAACGATGGATCTGTTATCGATTTTATTGATTCACTTAAGAAGTGTAAACCCCACATAAAAGTTTTAGGGTATACACTTAATGATATCAATGGAATTATTTCTCATTTAAAAAAGGTTGGTTTTAACGGTTTGTTTTTCAAACTGGCTAATAATAAAACCATAGAAACTGCTGTTAATTCCATGAATAATGATATTTTCTTTATTGACTCCTATTTTAAGAATTTGGAGTACAAAAAAACAATTGTGGCAGATGATGATGACATGCAGGTAACGGACAAAAACATACAGGACGCTACCAAAGAAAGCCATCAATTAAACAATAGAAAAATAGGGCTGGTAAGTGCCCTTTTCTATGGTAATAAAAACAAAGAAATTGCAGAATTAATGGGTATTTCTGAAAAAGGAGTTGATGCCCTGAAAAAACGTTTAAAAGAAAGTTTGAATATTGAAAAAACGCCTGACTTAATAAGATATTTTTTAGAAAAAGGTTTAATTACCGATAAATACAAAATGTTGTTAAAACCGAATACGGATAACTACAAAAAATTAAACTAAAAAGGCTTTCCATTATATATAGAAAGCCTATTTAGTTTATAATAAGTATTTACTTAACGGTAACTTACTTCTAAGTTGTGTAACTCAATTAAGGGTTTTAAAAACTCTTCTAATTGGTACACACTTAATTGTGAAGCAGCATCACATAAAGCTTTTTCAGGGTCAGGATGCGTTTCAATAAACACCCCATCAACTCCTGCAGCTACACCTGCCCTGCTCAATACCGGTAAAAACTCACGTGCTCCACCTTTGGCATCAGCACTTGGAATACCATATTTACGGATACTATGGGTAATATCAAATACCACCGGGTAACCGATTTGTCCCATTAAAAACATACTGCGTGGATCAACCACCATATCGTTATAACCAAATGTGTAACCACGTTCCGTTAATATAATCTGGTCGTTACCGCTATCGATACATTTTTGTACCGGATGTTTCATATTTTCAGGAGCTAAAAACTGCCCATGTTTAATATTAACTACTTTACCTGTTTTTGCAGCTGCTACCATTAATGTAGACTGCATACATAAGTAGGCAGGTATTTGTAATACATCACACACTTCACCTGCTGCTGCAGCCTGATCAGGGTAATGAATATCGGTTAACAATGAAAAACCAAACTGCTCTTTTACTTTGGCTAAAATGGCTATTCCTTTAGCTAAGCCCGGTCCGTCATAGTATTTTAAACTGCTGCGGTTATCTTTTTGAAATGATGATTTGTATATTATTTTAATATTCAGTTTTTCTGAAACTTCTTTTAGCTTTTCAGCTGTTTTCATCATAATAGATTCATCTTCTATTACACATGGGCCTGAAATAAGAAACAACTCATCGCTTCCACATTCAATATTGCCAACTTTTACTATTTTTTTTGTCATGTTATTTTTATTTACTTTCTGCTGGTTTACCTACTTGATTTTTTAACTCTCTAATTGTTTTTACTTTCTCATCAAGCTCCTTAATCATACGTTTAGCAGCAGCAATCTTGTCGTGTATTTGGGTAACCATATCGTTTTTAGCGTTACCATTTTTAAAGAAACCTAAATTATTATCCCACGTATCAATATCCGATTTTAAACCTTTTATACGCTCTATCAATACTCTTTCTTCGCGTTGTAAACGTTGTGCACCATCATTGTTATTGGCTAATGACTCAAAATGGGCTTTATCGTCTGCCTGGCGCATGTTTTTACGCAACTCACGGTTTCTACCATATATTTTATCCAATAATCCATTATACGTTTTAGTAATGGTATCTTTATCTTTATTGGGTACAAAACCTATTTTGCTCCATGCATCCTGAATAGCTTTTAAATCGTTAAACACATTGGCATTATCACTTTCGTCAGCAACCATTGCTTCCAATTTTACTATCAATTCTTTTTTAGCTATTAAATTAGTTCCCTGTTCTGCATTTTGCTCAGCAAAACGTTCTGCTTTCTTTTCAAAAAACAAATCACAAGCAGCTCTGAATTTTTTCCAGATATCGTCATTAAACTTATCAGGCACCGGCCCTATTTGTTTCCACGATTCTTGTAAGTTTTTGATAGTAGCCGTTTGTTTACCCCAATCAATTGGTGCTGCAGCTATATTTTCAGCTTCTTTAACCAAATCAGTTTTCTTTTTTAAATTTTCGTTGCGAACCGCATTGAAAGATTTAAACCAGTTATTCTTGTTATTGAAAAAGGTATTACGTGTATTTTTAAATTCTTCCCATACTTTCTCTCTTTCAGCTAAAGGCACATAACCAATTTTTTTCCACTCTTCCATTAATTCATTGGCTTCTTTTGTTTTTTCCAACCAATCCTTAATACGAGTAGTGCTATAGTCCGCCAAGCCTTTGGCTTTTTCAATTAAAGCTAATTTCAAATTTAAATTTGCCTGACGAACAACTTCGTTCTTTTCTGTTTCAGCTTTTATGTAAGCAAATACTTTATCAACTTCTGCTTTAAAACGTGTCCATATATCTTCATTGGCTTCTTTAGGTACAGGACCTATATTACGCCAATCTTCCTGGTATTTTTTTACAGCAATTAAAGCTGATTTTATACTTTTCTCTTCTGATAACTCACTTACTTTTTTGCATAAATCAATTTTTGCATCCAAGTTACGTTCCCTGTCTAATTGGGCTATTTCATTATTAATGCTAAGCTTATCGTAAAATATTTCGTTTAAAACACGATAGCTTTCCCATAGGCGCTCTACATGTTCTTTTGGAACATTTTTAACAGATTTCCATTCTGTTTGTAATTCCTTCAATTTAGCCAAACTATCTTTGGTTTCTTCTGAACTGTTTAACAGTTTTATCTTTTCTAAAATGGTTTCTTTTGCTTGTAAATTCTTTAGTCTGTCTGCTTCGGCAATGGCTTTTGCTGTAGCTATTTTATCACGTAAATCTTTGATGGCCTTGTTAAATTTATCGCGGGCGGCTACACCTGATTTAAACTCAAAATCATTTTTATCACCACCTTCTTCTACAAATTTTTGAAGTGCTAACTCTTGTTCTTCATGTAATGAAGCATCAAAAAATGGTTTTACATCTTTAAATATCTGTAAGGCCTCACTTGGCACTTTATCTTTAGCGGCTTCAATAGCTATAACTAATAATTCATCTTTCGTTTTACTAGCGTAGTTATTGGTTTCACTTGATTCTGCCGATTCAATAGCAGCTAAAACTTCATCATGTTCATGCTCATCAATAGCAATTTCAATTACATCAGTAGCTAAATTTAAGTCACTTTCAACTTTTGTTTCAACCGGTTTTGTTTTTTCTACAGGTTGCGTTTCAGTCGTGGCAGTTACTTCTGCTTCTACAGCACTTTCAATAGGCTTAGTTTCTGCATTTGCTTCAACTGCTGTTGTTTCTTCTACTGTTTGTGTTTCAGTTGTAGCAGTTAGTTCTGTTTCTACAGCATTTTCAATGGGCTTAGCTTCTGCATTTGTTTCAACAATTGGTTCTGCATTTAAAGCAGCATCAGAAGGATTCAATTCGTTTAATTCAGTCATTTTAAAAATAAATAAAAATAGTGTTTACGTTTCTTTTTTTAGAGAAGCGAATTTACAGTTTTTTCCTAAATGTCAAGACAGTATTATTTAGGGTGGTATTAATATTCTGTTATGGAATAAAACATGAAAACAACTAGCTTAACTCGCTAATTAATAAACAACAAAGTTATTTATCACAGTCAAAACTAATTTACAAAGGCCAAAAAGCACCTATTGTATAAGGCTATTTAATTGCTAAATTTGTTTAGATAAACTGAACAAAAACCGCTCGAATATTACATATGAAAATAAGAATAAAAGGAAACTCCATCAGAATAAGATTAAGTAAAACAGAGGTAGATAATTTTGCTTTACAAGGTTATTTAGAGGAACGCACCCAATTTATAGATAATGCATTAATTTATGCGTTAGAAGCTAGTAATACTGTAAGTGAATTATCGGCTAAAATAGATGGCGCAAAAATAACTGTTCAGGTACCACTCCTTATAGCCAATAACTGGACAAGTACAGAGCAGGTAGGCTTCGAAAATAAAATGAGTTTAGGCAACGAACAGTCGTTATTTCTTTTGGTTGAAAAGGATTTTGTTTGCCTTGATAACACTTTTGAAGACCAAAGCGATATGTTTCCTAATCCCAATGCTGTTTGTTAAAATCAATTTAAAAATCTTTCGTAATCAGTCACAAATACATGTCAGAAGATAACAATAAACCTAATCCTGAAAATCCGGAAGAATTTTTAGATATTAAGCTAACCGAACCTAAACTAACGGCTGCGGGAATTCCTGCTGTTATATCATCGGTTAAACATGTATTTAGCGAAATGGGCCCCATTCGTGGCTTCAAAGCTTTGGCAAAGCTAAATCAGAAAGACGGATTCGATTGTCCGGGTTGTGCATGGCCTGACCCTGACGATGAGCGTTCTCCTATTGCAGAATACTGCGAAAACGGAGCAAAAGCAATTGCGGAAGAAGCTACCACAAAAGCTCTATGGGCTTCTTTTTTTGCAGAAAACAGTGTAGTTGATTTATCCCAATTAGACGACTATAAAATTGGTAAAAAAGGCCGTGTAGCGGAACCTATGTATTTACCCAAAGGTGCTACCCATTACCAACCCATTACATGGGAAAATGCTTTTAAATTAATTGCTAAAAATTTAAATGCCTTACCTACTCCGGACGATGCTATTTTTTATACATCAGGACGAACAAGTAATGAAGCTGCTTTTTTATACCAACTTTTTGTACGTGAATTTGGCACCAACAACTTGCCCGATTGTAGCAATATGTGCCACGAAAGTAGTGGTGTAGCATTAAACGAAAGTGTGGGCATTGGCAAGGGCTCAGTAACTTTAGAAGATTTTTACGAAGCAGAGGCTATTATTATTTTAGGACAAAACCCGGGTACCAATCATCCTCGTATGTTAAGTGCATTGCAAAAAGCCAAACAAAACGGTTGCACCATTATATGTGTAAACCCATTAAAAGAAACAGGTTTGGTTGGTTTTAACAATCCGCAAAAACTGAATGGCGTATTGGGTATTAAATCGCAACTGACGGATATTTTTTTACAGGTTAAAATAAATAGTGATTTAGCACTTATAAAAGCCATTGAAAAAGTACTATGGGAAGATGAAAGTAAAGCTCCCGGTAGTATTTTCGATTTGGAGTTTATTAAAAACCATACTTCTGGGTACGATGAGTTAATAGAAACTTTTGATGAATATAGTTTAGATGAATTAAGTGAAGCTTGTGGAATTGGTATTGATGATATAAGGAAAACGGCTGAAGTATTTAAACATAAAAACAAAATTATAGCCTGTTGGGCTATGGGTTTAACGCAACATAAAAATGCAGTTGACACCATAAAAGAAGTAGTTAATTTATTGTTGTTAAAAGGCAGTATTGGTAAACCCGGAGCGGGCACTTGTCCTGTGCGTGGTCATAGCAATGTGCAAGGCGACAGAACGATGGGTATTTATGAAAAACCTTCTAAAATGTTTATTGATAAACTAAATACTGTTTTCAATATCAATGCTCCTTACGAACATGGTTTGGATGTGGTGGATGCCATAAAAAAAATGCATGAAGAAAAAGGCAAAGTATTTATAGCCATGGGTGGTAATTTTTTATCGGCTACACCTGATACTAAATATACAGCACAGGCTTTACAAAATTGTAAATTAACGGTTCATATCAGTACCAAGCTAAACCGAAGCCACTTAATTACTGGTGAGGAAGCACTGATTTTGCCTACTTATGGCAGGAGCGATAAAGACATTAATACCAAAGGGGAAGAACAATTTATAAGTTGCGAAAACTCAATGGGTGTAGTACAAATGAGCAAGGGCAATTTAAAACCGGTAAGCAATCATTTAATGAGCGAAAGCGTAATGGTTTGTCAATTGGCTAAAGCCACTTTGGGTACTAAAAGTAAAGTAAATTGGAGTTTATATGAAGAGGATTACGACCATATAAGAAACGATATTGAACGTACTATTAATGGTTTTAATGACTACAACAAACGTGTGCGTGAATCGGGAGGATTTTATTTACCCAACGGTGCTCGTGAAGGTAAATTTAACACACTTAGCACCAAAGCTAATTTCAATGTAGCCAAGCTTACCTTTAACTATTTAGCTCCTGATGAATTAATGATGATGACGATACGTACCCACGACCAGTTTAACACGACTATTTATGGACTGGATGATCGTTACCGTGGTATATTTAATGAGCGTAGGGTTGTACTCATGAACGAAAATGATATACGTAAATTGGGCTTACAGCATGGTGATGTGGTTGATTTATTTAACTACCACGACAATATTGAAAGGGTAGCACATAAGTTTATGGTTATAAAATACAATATTCCCGAACAGTGCACGGCTACTTATTTTCCTGAAACCAATGTATTGGTTCCTATTGGCTCTGTAGCCGATAAAAGCAATACGCCAACCAGTAAATATGTAGTTATTAAAATTAAAAAGCATATTGATTTAAGTAATAACTAAGCTGGTTATTATTTCTTCACTAATTGTTGCAATGCTTCTTCTATGGTATAAAAATTAAATGTAAAACCCGCTTGCTGTAGCCTTTCAGGTACAACCCACCTGCTTTTTAGTATTAACTCTGTTTCTGTTTTTATAAGCTTTGCGCCTATTGTCAATAACCATTTGGGTTGTGCTAATCCAATAGGTATATGCATTTGTTTACGTAAGCAACGCATAAAAACTTTATTGGTAATTGGCTTGGGTGATGAAATATTATACGCCCCGGTACAGCTATTTTTATGTATTAAAAAATCAATTGCCCTGCAAACATCATCAATATGAATCCAGCTGAACATTTGTTTACCACCGGCTGCTTTACCTCCTAAACCAAAATTTACCAGGTTAGTAAATGGTACCATTACACCTTTATTCTTACCCAATACAATAGCAGTACGCAAAGCAATTTGGCGTACTCCTAAGTAGGAAAAACTATTAAACATCTGTTCCCATTTTTTACATACATCTACACTAAAACCTTTTCCTAAATCGCCCGTAAGCTCTGTCATGGGCCTATCTTCAGCATGCCTGTATATAGTCGCTGACGATGAGTTAAGCCACACTTGGGGCTTTATTAAACATTTTTCAATGGCTTTACCCAATATATAAGTACTGTTTAACCTTGAGTTATAAATTTCGTCTTTATTGGTTTGGTTATACCGACAATCAACTGAACGGCCTGTCATATTAATCAATGCAGCAATACCTTCTAATTCTCTTTGCCAATACCCAAGTGTTTTTCCATCCCAATACACATACCTTATCCCCTCTTCATCTACCAGATTGTTTCGGGATAGAATAACTACATCATATTTTGATTTAAAATAACTAGCCAGTGCTTTACCAATAAAGCCACTACCGCCTGCTATTACTATTTTTTCTTTTACACTCATTGTATTAATAAATAAAAACCAATGGATAAATTAATAACCTAAATATTATCCAGCTTACACATAAATATTTGCTCCAACGGTATAAACCAACTCTACGCCAATGCTCATAAAACATAAACATATATACTATTCCGTAACTGACAGTAGCCAATAATTCTATTTGAATTCCGAAGTAAGATAATAAAACCAAACCTACTCCTAATAAGCCTAATAATAAAGCACCTAAAAAGGCAGTAAATGAAAGTTGTCCGGCATAATCGTAGAAATTTGTTTGCTTTAATGCAATAAAAACAATGCCTTGAAAAACAATTTGTGCTACAAATAAAACAACATCGGGTATATGTATTCCGCTATGCATATACTGGCTTAAGAAATTTTTAAAATACCAGGTAACTATAACATGTACCACTACAGCATTGAAGGCAATAAATAATACACGCCATGTTATAGAAGGAGAAGGCTCACAAACTTGTTTGTTATTGATAGCAGCCGGTGCTACTACTTTTCGGTTATAGGAAATAAACTGATACAGTAATGTAAGGAAAATATGAACCCATTTAAACCTGCTTATTGTACCTATAAATTTATACCTGTAAGAAAGTACTTTTAATAAGCTATCAATACCATAAGCTGTCTCACCTGTTTGGGTATTGAGCAATACAATTTTATTAGCCGCCAATTCTTTATCTATTAATGGGTATTTGTCAAAACCCATAGTTTGATAGGCTGTCCTCCCCTCTTTATCTAACAAACCACGTTTAATAAACTGGCTGGTGTAAGCCTCACAAAGTGGGCATTCTTCATCGTAAATTAAGGTATGTTTGTTTAAGGTTTTCATAAATGTTACTATTAAAAACTGGCGGCTATTTTCAAAAAGGCCTATACTTAACTTACTCTGTTTTGTATGCTCATTTCTCTTAATTGGTTTTCTTTTGATTTACGTTTACCTCTAAAAAATAAATATAAATTCAAGAACAGCATTAAACCTAAGTAAATTGAAAAGCCTCCAATTTTCAAGCTTAATACTTCTAATAAAGTCTGTCCGCTATCTACACTGTAATTGGTTTTAAGCATTAACATGGCAAAGCCAATATTGAGTAAATAAAATCCTACTCTTAATAAATGATTGGTTGATTCTGCTATTTCAGTACGCCCTTTAAATATATCAAGCATAAATATTTTAGCATTGTTAAAAAGGGTTTTAGCTACATAGTAAGTTAAAAATAATGTAACAGGTAAATAAACTCCGTAAGCTGCAATTAACATGTTGTTGTTCATAATGGTACTTTTTAAATTGTTATTGATTGTGTTGATAAAGTTTTTGAATTTGTTTGCTGAAATGAGAGAAGGTGTACATATTAAAATAATGTAATACGGCTAAGCCAATTATAATAATGCCTAAGCGTTTACTCAACTCTTCGGCTAGCTGCAAATAGGAATCAACGGATGAAAATGTATTAATTGAAATGGCTGCATAGCCTAAGTTTACCAGATAATATCCAACCAGTAAAAACTTATTCAATACTTCGGCTAATTCTTTGTTTCCGTTAAAAGCATCACTTAAAAAAACAATCCCGTTGGTATAAAATACTTTACCTATAAACACGGTTATATAAAAGGTGACAGGTAAATAAATGAGGTAGCTTATTAAATTATAATTATTCATATAGTTTCTGTATTTTCAATTATTTTTGAAACTTTATATTCTAAAAAAACTCCACTTAAGGAGCTATCATTATTTAATCATTTTTAAAATGGTTCCAAAAAACCAGCTTTCATCTGCTTTAAGCATCATATCAACCGATTTATCCATTTTACCTACAAAGCTGCTTAGGTTTTCAATGGTCTCGCTAAATGCTTTTACATCTTTGTCTTTTTTATCGCCTTCTACTTCTTTTAAGGTATTTAATATTTTAAGTACCGGTTCTATTTCTCTGCGTTTTCTTTCACGAGCTATAATGCGTGCTATTTCCCAAATGTCTTTTTCGGCTACAAAGTACTCTTTTCTATCACCGGGTATTAGTTCTTTATTTATTAATGTCCAATTCATCAACTCACGCAAATTCATATTGGCATTACCACGTGAAATGTTCAACTCATCCATTATGTCTTCAGTACATAAAGCACTGCTGCTTATTAACAATAGAGAATGTACTTGTGCCATAGTTCTGTTTATACCCCACTCGCTCCCTAAAGTTCCCCATGCTTGGATAAATTGTTTTTTGGCTTCAGTCAGTTTCATAGCACAAATGTAATTTCATTTTCCAAACTTTCAATAATTATTGAAAGTTAAATATATTGAATTAGTGATTTCAATCTAACAGTCAGATTTTCAATAGCAAAATTTTATATATAAAACCATTGTTCTATTTAAATCGTAAATAGAGTTATGAAATTTCTATTTTCAACAGTATTGTTTACTTTACTTGGTTGCAAAAAACCAGCACAAACTACTATGACCGTAAATACTTTTAAACCTGTTACTGTTAAATACCTGGCATTAGGCGATTCGTATACCATAGGCCAGTCGGTTGATGAAGCTGATAATTTCCCTTCGCAGCTAATTAGTAAACTAAACCACAGCGACTCTATTGATATTACTTCGACACAAATAATTGCAAAAACGGGTTGGACTACTCAAAAATTATTAAACGCTATGGCCAGTGAAAACTTAACTGATACATTTGGTTTGGTTTCTTTACTCATTGGTGTTAACAACCAATACCAAGGCAAGGATACTGGTGAATATGCTGTACAATTTGAAAGCTTATTAAACAAAGCTATTTCATTGGCCGGAGGGATTAATAAAGATGTAGTTGTTATAGCTATTCCTGATTATGGGTATACTCCTTTTGGACAAAGCAATCAGCAATCTATTTCAAAAGAAATAGATTTATTCAATAGCATTAACCAACGAATAGCCAATAGGTATCAAATAACTTATTTTAACATTACCCCTATTTCACGCAATTATGATACGGATTTAGTAGCTAACGATGGGCTACATCCTTCTGCCAAACAATATGGACTTTGGGTTGATTTGATGTATAATCAAATAAAGAAACAATTGCTTATTCAATAACTATTCCGTTGGCTTGGGTAAATATGACGGGCTTACCATCGGTTACCATAATAGTATGTTCATGTTGTGCCACCAAGCTATTATCGGCTGTATAAAGTGTCCATTTATCAGGTTTAGTTTTAATATGCCTGGCTTTGGTTGAAATAAATGTTTCTATAGCCACTACCATTCCTTTTTCAAACTTTGTTTTGATGGTTTTATCGTAATAACAAGGTATGTGTTGAGGATGTTCATGTAACCTCTTCCCTACTCCGTGTCCCGTTAAATCATATATAACATTATAGCCTAAATTTTTAGCGGTTTGCTCCATTAAATAACCAACATCGCTAATTTTAACACCATGCCTAATTTGACTTATAGCAACAGATAATACTTTAAGCGAAGCATTGCAAAGGCGCTGTTTATGGCTATTACTACCTACCACAAAACTGCAACCGTTATCGGCAAAATAACCATTCACTTTTGCCGATACATCTATATTAACCAAATCACCTTCCTGTATTATTTTCTTAGCAGAAGGAATACCATGGGCTACCTCGTTATTTACACTGATACAAGTTGCGCCCGGAAACTGGTATAAAAGCAATGGTGCTGCCTGTGCGCCAAATTGCAGCAATAAGTCATTGCCAAAATCATCAATTTGTTTGGTTGACATACCTACCTTGGTATATGCCACCATTTGCTTTAATGTTTCGCCTACTACATAACCAGCATGCTTTAACGCTTCAAATTCCTCTGCTGTATTTATTGTCATACTATGAATTCATTAATTCTTCAATGTCTGCTGCTTCAATGGGAACTGTTTCCATTAAATCTATTATTCCATTTTCGGTTAATACTATATTATTTTCAATGCGGATACCTATATTTTCTTCATTGATATAAATACCTGGCTCGTTTGTTAAAACCATACCTACCACTAACTTTTGGTTGTAGTCTCCTACATCGTGAACATCAAGGCCTATAAAGTGTGAAAAATTGTGCCCGCAATATTGCTGAATATAAAACAACGAGCCTTTCAACTTAATGTCATTCATACTACAAACACCTAAAGCTACCAATTGTTCTATCAGTAATTCGTTACAATGGTTTTGTAAATCTTTCATTAATGCCCCCGGTTTTAAAAGCATTTTCATTTGCTTATGCATATATAAAACGGCATTATACACTTCTTTTTGTCGGGCTGAGTATTTACCATTTGCAGGAATGACGCGCGTTAAATCTGCATTGTAACCTTCAAAAGCTGCGGCTGCATCTATTAAAATCAATTCATTGTTTTGTATAACTTTATGATTGTAGTTACAATGTAAAATACAGGTATCGGCACCCGAAGCTACTATGGGTTGATAATCGGCCCAGGTACCTAAGTATTGCATGTACTCATGAATCATTTCTGCTTCTACCTGCTTTTGATGCACACCAGGTTTTATAATCTTTAAAACTCTTCTAAAACCTTTTTCCGTTATAAATGCAGCTTGCCTAAGTAACGCTATTTCTTCGTCCTGCTTAATTACACGTAAGCCTTGTATAAGGGGTGCTAAACGTTCGTAATTATGTAAAGTGTAGGTTGTTTTGCACCAGGTTAAAAATCTGTCGTCACGTGTTTTTATACTTAGTTTTGCACGAGTATGTTCATTGGTATTTATACAAATGGTTTGTGCCTGAACTGCCAATTGCTTAAAAATGCTTTTAAACTCCCTCAAATAACGCACTTCGCTAATACCTGATATTTTACTGGCTTCTTCTTTGCTTAGCTTATGACCTTCCCATTTAATATGTAAAGCATTTGGTTCTAAAATAAACAGTATTTCTTTTTGCGAATTTTCTAATGCATCCGGAAACAATAACAAAATAGTTTCTTCCTGCTTAATGCCTGTTAAATAATATAAGTCGTTGTTTTGTTTGAATGGAAAAGTACCATCGGCATTGGTTGGTAAAATATCATTGCTGTTAAACACAGCAATTGATTGTTGCTTTAATAAAGCAACTAAACGTTTCCTGTTATTGGTAAAAAATGAATTACTTAAATTTGATTCCATTGCACAAAATTGCAATGTCTATTCTGAATTTCAGGTGTAAAAACACGACAATTTACATGGTAGTAAATCGTTTGTAGTCTTTCATAAAATGAGAGAAATCGTAAAAGCCCAATGCTTCATAATCCGCAGTGGAGCCTTGCAAACCGTAGCTTTTTAGTGCTTGTCTGAAACGCAATATGCTTAAACATTGTTTAGGGCTCACTCCTATTTCTTGCTTAAAATAGCGCTCTAATGAGCGTTTGGTAACATGCAATTGTTGGGCTAATACATCAACGGAAAAGAAAGATGTTTTTTGCATTACTTTATGCAAAGCATTACACACATATTGGGTTTTATAAGGTATGTGAGTTTGCTTATTGAGCTGCAGCAATAAAACAGTATCTAATAGTGTAGTTTGTTCCTTAAATGTATTTGCCTGTAATAGCTGTTCTTCTATAAACTGGTTACGCAAAAAATAAGTAGCATCTTCTACATGGTTGTTTAAATCTGCCGATGATATGCCAAATAATAAGTTAATGCCGGCAGGTTTAAATTTGATGCCTGTTAAAAAATTATTGCTGAAATGTTTATAGGTAAAGGTTTCTGTATGGTGTCCTATTAATACACTTGATTTAAGTTGCTGCTGTTGCTTATGTGCATTTACTGTAAAAGCAGTGCCTAAGTTAAATACCATTGAAGCATTTAAATTAGCAAATATGTGTTCAGCAAAATCATCATCCACGAAACAATTACCCCGTAAATCTAATTGCCAGTAATATTCAATTACATTGCTTAAAGCTATATGAGGAGCAACAAATTGGTATTGTTTCTCAAAATATAATTGATCTATTATTTCGGTATGATTAAATGACACTGCAACAAAAGTACTATTTATACTTTTTACTTGGTTATGATTTCTTCTTTTATCTCTCCGCACTTAAGCATATCGTCACCAAAATAAGGATTGCGGATTTGTTTTTCGGTCGATACCCAATAGGCTCCTTTTCCATTGTTAGCCATGGAGCAAAACTCAATATATACTTTACCTTTTTGTAAATTTTCTTTTTGTACAGCTCGTACAAATGAACTACTTAATAAAGTAAACAAACCTCTTTGCGCTGTCAGGTCAGTTGTCTGGCTTATTTTAATAGCTAATTCTGCTTCTTTAGCTAAATTACATTTAAACAACTGGGTTGCTAAGAATATAGCAATTTCAGCCGCTCCTTCATTGTTATCTAAAATAAATGCATCTTTTAAATCTAAATATGTTTGAAAAGATTTATCAAACAAAGTATCTTTAAAATTAGGATTATTACCCCTGTCTTCAACGGCTACTACCCCCGCATTATTACTAGCGGAATTGTTATTAGTACACGCAACATAAATAAGTAATGGAGCAATGAATAGTATTATTTTTTTCATAGTGAAAGCTATAGATGTCCAACGATTGACCATTTGTTTTATTATAAATAACTTTTATTGGGGTTAATTATTATTTAAAGTCCCCCAAATTAAATACTAAAAAACCTAACATGACTTTAAAATAAGAATTGCATAATTAATTATTTTTGAGATTAAAACCATTTCACGGTAATAATATTTTGAATTTATTAATAATTACATTTTGCAAACCTCAGTTAAAAAAAATCGTATACCACTAAGACTTACTGATACGCTCTAATTTGCAATAAAGTTGGGGTGTCAATAACTTTAAACTATTTTAGTATACGTGTAAAGCTAGCTTAATGCAAACATTTTACCATTACAACTTGTCGCAATTAAACCCCTTATAACTACCATTTAAATAATTTTTTTAATAATTTTTACTTAATCATTAAAAAATGACGCAATAAACTTTGCCCTTATTATTAAAATTTTAATTTAGCTGCTCGAAAGTTTCGTTAAATCGATTAATTACTAAATGAAAGATACTATTCTTTTACGTATACAAATAATAGCCGCGTCATCTCAATACGCGCATTGGAAGTCCACTGTGTGGAACGTTTAGTACGCTGTAGTAAAAACTAACTGATTACTTTTTTATTCCTCATTCGTAAATATAGTGTGATTTTTTTCATGAACTCCATGAAAAAATAATGGCGTTTCGGTGTCTAACTATTTTATCAACTTTAAAAATAAAATTAAATAAATATATGAATAGAACAACAACAAAACAAAACCTAGTAGCCAAAATACTCAGTATATGTATTTTGAGCCTACTATTCTGTGGCACTGCGTTTAGCCAAGTGCTCACAGGAACAAAAACAATTCCAGGAGATTACTCTTCTATTGCAAATGCCCTAACTGACATCAATACAAATGGTGTTGGAACCGGTGGGGTAACTTTTAATATAGCTGCAGGCTATACTGAAACCATTACAGCTAAGTTATTACTTACGGCAACTGGAACAGCAACCGACTCTATTATTTTTCAAAAAAGTGGTGCGGGACCAAATCCTTTAATAACTGCTCATGTAGGAACAGCAACCGTAACCAGTGCAAGTCCTGATGGCATTTGGGCTATTGCCGGTTCTGATTATGTTAGAATTGATGGAATTGATTTATTAGATCCTACTACCAATACAACTGCCACTACTTCTATGGAGTATGGTTATGGTATTTTTAAAGTATCTGCTACCAATGGTGCTCAAAACAACATTATTAAAAATTGTACTATTACTTTAAACCCTGTAAATAATACGACATGGACAGTTGGTCATATCGGATCAAGCGGTATTGTAATGCACAATACTACTCATGCCGCTGCTGCTACAAATATTACTATTACTTCTGCTGCAGGTAGAAGTGCTTTTAATAAATTTCACAGCAATACTATTAAAAACTGTAATGCAGGTATCTCACTTGTAGGTTATGCTGCCAGCTCTCCTTTTACTTTAGCAGATACGCTAAATGATATTGGTGGTAATTCTTTGGCAACAGGAAATTCTATCATAAACTTTGGAGGCGCTGCTGCTGCTGCCAATGCTGCGACAGGTATTTATTCAATCAACCAATGGGGTATCAATTGCTCTTATAATACTTTAAATAATAATGATGGAAGTGGTGTAAACCATGTGAATACTTTAAGAGGTATTTATCTAAACTCAGCTACAAGTGCTGCAGGAAATTGTAATTACAATACTGTAACACTTAAAGGAGGGGGAACAACACAAACCCTTTATGCTATAGATGTGGAATTTGGTGCTACTGCTACTACAAATACCGTTAACATAAATAACAACACGGTAGAAAACTGTACTTATACCACTGCTACTTCAGGTCCATTTTATGGAATTTATGCCTCTACTACTCCAGCTACACTTAATATTAACAATAATATTGTACGTAATAATAGTATCAGTGCATCAACCGGTTTGCTTTATGGTATTAACTGGACCAGCCCTACAAACTTATCTATTCAAAATAACCAAGTATATAGTTTATCGAGAAGTGGAGCAGGAACAACAGGGGGAATATATAGTGCTAGTGGTTCTACCAATGAAGTGATTAATAACAATACTGTGTATGATCTAACAAACACTAATACTTCATCAACGTCATCAACAATATATGGCATTTACCAAAATACTGCTGGAGGAACAAAAGAGTTTAAAAACAATACGGTTTATAACTTATCTGCTGTTGGCAGTACTGCTACAGGAAATACCATTATTGGTATGAATATTTTAAGAGCCACTACTCTTGATATTAGCTCAAATACGGTTTATGGAATAAGTGGCACGGGTTCAACTGTAACCGGAATTTCATTACCTGCAGCTGTAGTCGGAACATACACCGCTTATAAAAATAAAGTATATGATCTTTCGTCAACCATTGCAGCGCCTTTAATTTCAGGAATTTCTATTGCAGGAAGTACAGCAAGTACTACTTTTAACATTTATAATAACCTTATTGGTGATTTAAGGGCCTCTGCAGCCAGTGGTGCTGACATAATTAGGGGTATAAATATTACAAACTCTTCGGCAACCAGTACTATCAATGTTTTCTATAATACTATTAACATCAGTGCTACTTCTAGCGGAACTAACTTTGGAACAAGCGGTATTTTCCATACTACAAGCACAACGGCTACTACTGCTACTTTAAATTTAAGAAATAATATTATTGTAAATACCTCTGTTCCTAATGGAACAGGATTAACTGCAGCTTACAGAAGATCAAGTACAACACTGACTAACTATGCAACAACATCAAACAATAATCTTTTTTATACTGACTTAACTGGTAACAGAACTATATTTTATGATGGAACCAATAAAGATTCAACTATCAGTTTATTTAAAACGAGAATGGTAACCCGTGACCAAGCTTCTATAACTGAAAATCCAACATGGGTTAGTATTAGTGGTTCTAATACAAACTTTTTAAATTTAGTAACTTCAACACCTACTCAAATTGAAAGTAAAGCATTAAATATTACTTCTCCTGCTATTACAGTTGATTTTAACGGTAATATTCGCCAGGGCAATGTAGGCTATCCAACTCAGGTAAACGGTGGTGGAACTGCTCCTGATTTGGGTGCATGGGAATTTGACGGAACGCCATTATCGGCACCTACCATTTCAAGTCCAGTAACTACTCCTGCAGGTAACCAATGTACTGCAAGTTCACGCACCATTGATGTAACTGTTACAAATATTTCAGGAAGCATTACTTCAGTAACTTTAAATTATGCTTTCAATGGAGTTGCACAAACTCCGGTTACCATGACCAATACTACCGGAAATATATGGGAAGCTATTATTCCGGTTGCAAGTCCGGCTAATGCCTCTGTAACCTGGAGTGTTACTGCTACTAACAGCGTTCCTTTATCTAATACATTCGTGGGTACTTCTTATGGTGATGAACCTTTAACCGGTTATTTAACAACAATATCGGCTCCTGCGGGCCCGGTTTGTGCAGGTCAGCCTACAACAGTAAGCGCGATTGTATATAAACCCGGAGTTAGCCCTGTTGTTGGATTAGGAGCCACCACAAGTGCAACTTATCCAAACCCATTTTATAGCTTATGGTCAAATACCCATAACCAGTATTTGATTACTGCAGCCGAACTAATTGCAGGTGGCGTTTCAGCAGGTAATATTACTTCACTTGGAATTGATATTACGGTTACCAATTTAGCATTAAACGCTTTAAGTATTAAAATGGCTAATACAACAGCTACCAATGTAAGTTCTTTCTTAGCCGCTTCGTTTACTACTGTATATAGTGCAGCCACTTATACACCAATAGTTGGATTAAATACTTTAACTTTCAGTACCCCTTTTAACTGGGATGGTGTTTCAAATGTAGTAATTGAAATTTGCCATGGTAATTCAGGTAGTTCTGCAACTATGAATAGTACAGCATTGGTAGATAACACATCATATGTTTCTACTATTCATACACATGTAAGTGCGTCTTCGGCAGGTTCCGCTACTTGTGCTGATTTAACTTCAAATCTTACAACATATTCTATAAGACCCAAATTTACTTTTGGAGGTCTTGCAAATAATCCACTTAGTTCATACACCTGGACCGATGGTTCAACTACTGTTGGGACTGGCAACCCGTTAATTGTTTCTCCAACTGTTAATACAAGTTATAGCTTCACTGCAACAGATGCCAACGGTTGTTCAATCGCATCTACTACTCCAGCATCGGTAACAGTAACAACCAGCACTTTTTCAGGAACAATGAGTGTTGGTGCCGGACAAACTTATACTACTATAACTGATGCGGTAAACGCATACAATACAGCTTGTTCTATAAGCGGCCCGGTAGTTTTTGAATTGATAAATGCTACTTATGGTGCAGGTGAAACATTCCCTATTGTTATCAGTCCGAAACAACCAGCTACAGCCAGCAACGGATTAACCATCAGACCAGCAAGTGGAAACAACGTAACTATTTCAGGTAAATCTCTTACCTCAATATTCAAATTAGATGGTGCTGATTACTTTACATTGGATGGTTCAAATAATGCGACCAGCTCAAGAAACTTAACCATTATAAACGACTCAAACACTACTGCTGGAAGTGCTGTTATATGGTTGGCAAGTACAAGCGCAAGCAATGGAGCTAATAATAATTCCATTAAAAACTGTATACTTCAGGGAAGAGATTCAGCAACAACAGAAATTGTTGTTTTCTCAGGGGGAACTACCGGTATTGGCGCAGGTACATTTAATGCTTTAACCAATAACAACAACAACCTAATACAAAACAATGTTATACAACGTGCTAAATACGGTATTTGGTTAAAAGGAACTTCTACAACTGTATTAGATTCAAACAACAGAATTATCAATAACCAATTAGGTCTTGCTACTTCTAATGGATTTAATTCGGGAGGTATTGTTATTCAATTCCAAAAAAATGGTCTGGTTCAAAAAAATAATGTAAGAGGTGTAAGAGGTACAGGAGGTCTTACCAACGCAGGAGGCTCTAGTCCTGTTATTACAGCTCTTTACTTAAGACAATGTATTAACACTAGTATTAATGCCAATAGCATTTCTGCATTTAACTATACAGGAACTGGTACTAACAGATCGCATGTTTTATATGTAGAATCACCCGCATTTTCAACAGTAGGAAATCCATCAAATAATATTATTTCTAACAATGCTATTTTTGATGCAAGAGTTAGCTCAACAGGCCCATCAACATGGACTATTACCGGCTTAAGCTTAAATGGAGGTTATGGCGATAAAATTTACTTTAACTCTGTAAACTTAACAGGTGTAGTAAATGTAACAGCCGGACCTGCTGCTGCATTTAGTAATGGTAACGCTGAACAAACTACCTTAACCAGTACTATTGATTTGCGTAATAACATATTTGTTATTAACGGTTCATCAACTACAACAGCTACATTCTATTCAAACTACTGGCAATCGGCCAGCTACGCAGGCAGCACACTGAACTACAATTTATTACGTTCTGTTTCAACAGCTTCAGCAACAGCTAATATTGGATATAACGGTTCAGCACAAGCTACATTAGCCGCATGGAAAACAGCAACTTCACAAGAAGCTAATTCAATAAATGTTGATCCGCTTTTTGCCTCTAATACAGTGCTTGTACCAGGCTTGGGAAGTCCAGCAGTAGCTGCAGGTATTGCTATTACTAATTTCACAATTGATATTGTTGACTCGGTAAGAAGTAACCCTCCTACAATTGGTGCTTACGATAAAGCAATTGATGTTTCTGGACCGGTTATTACTTATACCAATCTTACAAACATCAATCAACTAACTAACAGAACTGTTACCGGTTTTGCTACTATTACCGATGTTAGCACGGTAGATGTAGGTACAAACAAACCTAGAATTTACTTCAAAAAAGGTTCTGACGCCAATGTATTAGGCACCTACCCTGCTGATAATAATTCATCATTCAATGGATGGAAATATGTGGAAGCAACAAACACAACTTCACCATTTAACTTCACCATTGATTATTCACTTTTATTAGGTGGTGCAAGTGTTAACTTTAATGATACTATTTTATATTTTGTTGTTGCACAGGATGCTTTAGGCAATGTAAGCAGTAATCCATCTGCAGGCTTTACCGCTACTTCGGTATCAGCATTAACAGCAGTACCAACTACACCAAACGGTTACTTAATAGTCGATGCTCCAATGACAGGTACTTATACTGTTGGTGTTAGTGGCAATTATCCTAACTTAAACAGTGCTGCATTTGCTTTAAATACAAGAGGCGTGCAAGGTGATGTAAACTTTAATATTATCAGTAATATTACAGAACCAGCTACAGTTGTTATTACACAATGGACAGAAACAGGTGCAGGTAATTACAAAGTACGTATTGCCCCTACCGGTACTGATACTATTTTTGCTAACTCTGCCAACTCAGGTGTTATTGTTCTTTTTGGTGCAGACAGGGTTACTATTGATGGTAGAATTGGTGGTACAGGAAATAACCTTACTATTGTTAATACCAATACTGCTGCTATAAGCGTAGGTATTTTAGTAGCAAGTGCCGGAACTGGTTTAGGTTGTGTAAACGATTCTATTGTTAATGTAAATATATTAGCTGGAACCAACACTGCTAACGCTATTGGTATCCAAGCACAAGGGGATAACAATAACAATTTGGTTATTCAAAACAACGTAATTAAACGTGCTCAAATTGGTGTTAACGTGTTTACGACTAATTACCCTGCGGGAGCTAATACAGGCTTAAACATTTCAGGTAATATAATTGGTGATGTTTTAAATACTTTAAATGTAAATATAGGTGGTATTAACATTGCTAATTCTCCACAAGCCAGTATTGCTCAAAACAAAATTTACAATGTAAACAGTACAGGAAGTACCAATAACTATGGTATCCAGGTTGGTGCTAATTCAAGTAAATCTACTATCATAGGAAATAAAATTGATACCGTTACCAATGCCAGCACAAGTGGCTATGGAGCATACGGTATTAATATAGCTGGTTCAGATACATTGACTATTGCCAATAATATAGTTACAAGAATGGCTATTTATAATTACTCTACTACCAGTACTACTTATAATCCTTTTGGAATCAGGATTGCATCAGGTAGCGGGCACCGTATTTATTACAATAGTGTAAATTTATATGGTTCTTCTCTTGGTGGTGGTACAACAGGTACTTTATCAGCTGCTCTATTAACCGTAGTTGGAAGTAACTTAGATATCCGTAATAATATTTTTGCAAATAGTTATGTTGGTGTATCAGGCTCACAAAGTTTTGCTGTATACAATTCAGCTATTACTCCTTATGCCATCATTAATAACAACAACTATTATGCATCGGGTACATATGGTGTACTAGGGTATTATACTGCAAACAGAACAACTATTGGTGCGTGGAGAACTGCTGTTGGCCAAGATGTTATTTCTATCAGTGCTAATCCTTCATATACCAGCAACAATGATTTAACTATTAATTCAGGTGCCACAGCTAATCAAATGGAATCTGCTGGTGCTACCGTTGCAGTAACAACTGATTTTAACGGAGACCCACGTCCTAAAACAATACCTACCAGTTATAATGGCAACACAGCTCCTGATATGGGTGCAATTGAATTTGACGGACAACCAATTGATTTAATTCCTCCTACTATTACTTACACTACTTTTACCAACACATCATTACTGACTAATAGAAGTATAACAGCAACTATTATCGATTTACAATCAGGTATTGATAGTATTGGAAACTCACCAAGGGTTTATTTCAAAAAAACAACCGATGCCAATACTTTTGGAGGAAACACTGCAAGTGATAATGGTTGGAAATATACTTCAGCTACCAAGTCGGGTAATAACTTTACTGCAACTATTGACTACAGCATTATTAATACAGGTGTTGTTAATGTAAATGATACTATTCAATACTTTGTAGTAGCTCAGGATTTAGCTACTGTACCTAATGTTATTGCTAATCCTTCAACAGGTTTTGTAGCAACAAGCGTTAGTTCCATTACTGCTGCTCCTACTACACCAAACTATTATGTAGTAACAGCGGCTCCGCTTGCTGGTAGTTACACAGTTGGTGCCGGTGGTAATTTTATTACTTTAACAGATGCAGTTAATAACTTAAACTTAAGAGGTGTTAGTGCTAACGTAACATTTGAACTAACAGATGCAACTTATACTACTCCTGCTGAAACATTCCCGCTTACCATTAACCAAATAAGTGGTGCAAATGCCGGTAGTAGATTTACGATTAAACCTTCGTCAGGTAATACAACTACTATTACAGGAAGTAATGCTTTATCTATCATCAAATTAAATGGAGCTGATTATGTTACTATTGATGGTTCAAACAATGGAACTACAACCAAAGATTTAACCATTATCAATACCAGCAATACAGCTAATTCAGCTACTATTTGGTTAGCCAGTTTAGGTGCAAACAGCGGAGCAACAAACAATAAAATACAAAATACCATTATTAACGGAGCTTCAACTTCTACAGTAAGTGTATTTGGTATTTACTCTGCCGGTAACACCATTTCAAATACAACAACCGGTGAAGACAATGATACATTAACAATTGACAACAATGAATTCAATACACTAGGTGTTGGTATTTATTTATCAGGAACAAGCACTAATAACCATAAAAACATAACTATTACCAACAATACTATAGGAAATAGTACTGTGGCAAATACTGTAATCAGTTTAGGTATTTATGCTTTAAGAGTAAATGGATTAGTGATTGCCAACAATTTAGTTAAAAACATTGTGGGTGCTAATACAGGAAGTCCGATTAACTCAGATGGTACTGAAGGTATTTTATTAGAATCTGGTGTATCAAATGCAACAATAACCAAAAACACTGTTGACAATGTTGTATATACCGGAACTGGTGGATACGGAGGAAAAGGTATTGATATCAACACAGGTATTGCTAACAGTAATATTGAAGTTACTAATAATATGGTATCAAATATGATGGGAGACGGATGGAGTGCGTTGGGTACTGATGCAATAGTAGGAATACGTATATTAGGTACAACGGGGAATGTTCGTTTATACCATAATACAGTCCATTTAACAGGTATTGCCAACAGAACATCTGCTACCGTTTCAGCAGCCGTTTATGCTGCAGCAGGAGTTACTAATTTAAATGTTAGAAATAATATTTTTATGAATGGAATAGTTAATAACACAACTGCTTCAAAAGCTTTCGCTGCAGGTACTGATATTACCAATCCGGCTACTATAACTATTAATTATAATAACTATTTTGTTTATGGAACACAAGGTATCTTTGGTTACTTAGGTGGTGATGTAGCTTCACTTACAGCATGGAAAGCCGCTATTGGACAAGATGCAAACTCAATTAACGATTCAACAAGATTTGTATCATTAACCAATTTGCATTTAACAAGTACATCAATTGGAAACTTTAGTATGAAAGCAGCTCCAATAAGTGGAGTAAATACTGATATTGATAACCAAGCGCGTACTGCACCATTCTATTATATGGGTGCTGATGAAATTCCAAGTTCTCCACTTCCTGTAACATTAACTTCATTAACAGCCAATGTTAAAGAAAACAATGTACTTGTTTCGTGGACAACAGCTTCAGAAGTTAACAACAAAGGTTTTGAAGTAGAACGCTCAATTGATGGTACTGAATTTGCTACAATAGCCTTTGTTAAAGGTGCTGGTAATAGTAGCAATGTAAATAGCTATAGCAAATTGGACTTAAATGCATTCAATACAACAGCAAGCAATACTATTTACTATCGCTTAAAACAAGTTGATTTTGATGGTAAATACACTTACTCGCAAATAGTTAAAGTTTACAAAAACCTAGAAGCATTTAGCGCAGTAGCAATTTACCCTAATCCGTTTGTTAGCCAAGTAACAGTTTCATTTAATGCAGCTACTCAATCAACTGCTGTTATTGAAATTCTAGATATACAAGGTAAAGTAGTAGCAACCAAAATAGCTAACACCGTAAATGGTACTAACACTGTTGAAGTTAATAATACTGACAACTTACAAGCAGGTATCTATTTTGCTCGTTTAACCTTAAATGGAGAGTCGCAAGTAATAAAACTTGTTAAAACCAACTAATAAAATAGTTAAATAAATTTACTAAAAAGGCGGGCTCATATTTTTGAGTCCGCCCTTTTTATTGCCTTTGTTTTCGGTTAGGTTTTGATACATTTATTCCCTTTTTAAGTAGGCTGTAAACTTGGAAAAAGACAAAATGCATTCATTAACAGATAATTATTTTAATATTTTTTTAAAATAAAATTAGTCTTTATCAAATTATTAGTTTACCCTTGCATCTCATATTTAATAAATTAATACAATGCAAGAAGGAAAAGTGAAGTTCTTTAATGAAACAAAAGGCTTCGGATTTATTTCTCCGAATGAAGGAGGAGATGACATTTTCGTACACTCATCAGGTATCGTTGATCGTATTCGCGAGAATGACACAGTAGTATTTGAAACAGAAAAAGGCCCAAAAGGCATCAATGCAGTAAGGGTAAAATTGAAATAATATTTTAATGATCGTTACGAAGAAGTATACCAATTGGTATACTTTTTTTTTGCCCTTTACTGAACTGAAATAAACAGCTAAAAATTAAAAACCAATTCATTTATAAAGTTGTACCACAACTCATTAACAGGCACAACCGGGTTATAATCATTCATGACGCGTAAGGTTAAATTATACGACAAATTTTTATTTATTCTATAGCCAAATCGGGTATGAGCCCCCAATCTGGGATTAGAAAAACTTGGTAATACACGTAAATAATAATAAACAGCTGCATCAATGGTAATCGTATTATTGATGAAATGATCGTAACTAAAATAACAGTTAAAACGAGGGTTAATTACCTCAACCGGGTTTGTATTAAGTGGTAATCGTTCAGTGGGCACACCATCGTAATTCCACTTTTCGTATTCCAATAAAAAACCGGCACCCGCAGCCAATGAAAGAGTAGTATCCCTGTATATTCTTTTTCGCATATTGGCTGTACCTGATATTTTACTTTGTAAGCCACGTGCTTCAAGCCATTGGTATTGTGCAAAATATTCAGGATACAAAGAGCGCGTTATATCCTTTCTAAACCTGGCAAACAAATAGCCACCGCTAATTACAGTAGTATTTCCATTGGTTATTATTTGTGTATTATTGGCTAAAGTGAGTATGTTTTTCTTTAACCTAATGGCTACCTCTGCCCTCCCCGAAAACTGGTTCACCACCTCTTTTTGTGTTTGCGAGCTAAAAGAACCAGCAAAAGAGCCGGCATAGTGTTGATTGGTATCCAAAGGAATTAAAACAAAACCTTCCGGAAATAAAAACTGGCTAAAACCAGTAAAAGGAATAAAAACCAATACCCAAAATGAAAAAAAACAACGAAAAACTGCAGCCATAATAATTCACAAAATAAAATAGGCAGAGGCAGTTTAGCTACTCATTATACGGCTAAAAAACTGTTAATAGTTTCCATTAGTAGCCACTTAACTTCTAGTTATTATGTTCTTTTAAAATTTTATTTCATAAAAAAATAAGAATCTTTTAAGGGAATGCAGCGTTTTATTTGTCCTATCAGTCTAACCATTTACTGAAAACAAAAATTGTCTTTAATAATAAAGCATAAAAAATCGGGGATGACCGATAACGAGTTGGTACAGGCCTGTATTCAAAATGATAGTATTGCTCAAAAACAGCTTTTTGAGCAGTATGCCTCTATGCTCCTGGGTGTATGTTTTAGGTATGCACACAATCAGGAAGAAGCAGAAGAAATATTACAACTCGGATTTATTAAAATTTTTAAAAACATAAAAAAATTCAGGTTTGAATCCGCTTTAAAAACTTGGATGATACGCATTATTATAAATACTGCACTTAATTATGTAAAAGCCAATGAAAAAGTAAAATGGGAAAGCGATATTGATGTTTTACTAGACAATAACTCATTTTCAGTAGAACAATTACACCAAATTGACTTGCATACTTTAATGAAATGCATTCAAGAATTGCCAACAGGATATCGTTTAGTTTTAAATTTATTTGCTATTGAAGGGTATTCACATAAAGAAATTGCAGAAGAATTAAATATAAACGAAAGTACCTCCCGCTCACAATTTTCGCGTGCAAAAATTTTATTGCAACAAAAATTACAAGAGCTGGGATTTGAAATAAAAAATTATGCAAAAAGATAATTTTAACGACATATTACAAGAAAGAGCAAAAGAGTTTACAGTTAAACCCTTGTATACAAATTTTGAATCAATAGTTATCGAACAACAAAAAAAACAATTCAAAATAAAAACAAGGATTTTAGTAGGCTTACTATTGCTATTAATTTCGGTGGTTATAGCTTTAAAATTACAATTTACCCAAACTAATATACCGCAAGAAGAAGAGTTAACCTCTTCAAATAAAGAAACAGCAATACCTAATCAAAGTACTACTCAACAAGCCCATTCATCCTCAACAAACACACCAAGTGCAAGTAAAATTATAGTACCAAAAAGCGAGAAATTAAATACTGAAAAAATAATAGTTTCTACTAATAAACCATTAGTAGTTAATAAACCTAATCCAGTAAATAACAAAAATAACAGCACTCCGGCTGCTATGGTTAATAATATAGAAAACAAAGAAAAGCCAAATACAAGTAGCAGTACTCCTAAGTTAGCAAATACTGTAGCCATTAATAATAATCTTAATCCTATTACAGAAACAGCAGCTATTGCTACTCAGGAACCCGTATCTGACACATCAGAAAACATTATTAACACGCTAGACAAGAAAGATACTGTGGTTGCCAATGCAAATAAAGCACAAGCAACAACTCCATCTGATAGTTTGCATAACATTTATAAAAACAAAAAACAAAAAAGCAATTACAGTTTTTCAATAGCTGCTTTTAACAGATATATGCTTGTAAACAATGCTTACAACGGAGCCAACAATTCAGTTATTAAAGATGAATATGGAATTGATTTTAGTGAAAAAGCAAAATCAAGTATGAGCACCGGAATGAGTTTCTATATCAATAAAAATAATTTTAGCTTAGGTGTAGGATTAGCTTATACAACCATTCAATTCAATAAAATTTATAATGCCTCCGATATTTATAACAATAAATCCGCTGATAGTATTTTAACAAATGAGCTTGCTACCAAAAGTCCTGCGGGTTATAAAAGAAATATTATAGACCAAAACTTACGCTATATTGAAATACCAGTAAGCTTATCGTATAAATTTGGAAACAAAGCATTCCATTTCAGTAGCCAGGTTGGGGCATCTTTCCAATGGCTTTTGAGTACCGAAACCTACCTGTTTGAAACTAACAATAAGCAAATTGATTTTAAAACAATTGATGATGCTAAGGACCAACGATTCCAACATTTTCAAATTACCTATTTTACTTCGGTACATGCCAATTACCAAATAAGTAAATGGAGCTTCTTTGCAGGGCCAATTATAAAACTACACCAAAATCAATTGTATAACAATGATTTTATAAAAAGAACCCCTCCCTTATTTATAGGTATAGAATCTGGTATTAAATTCAACTTTTAACCATACTTGGTTTCCATCTTTTTGGAGATAGACAATATCTAGTTTTACTTCATCAGTAGTCAATAAATTATGACATTGTTTATTATAAAACAATGCATCACTAAAGCATTAAGCCTTGTCAAATAAGGTATAATAAAAATACTCATATGAAAAAAGCAGTTTTAATCGGAAAGTCAATTATAGTATTGACATTAATTTTTAGTTTAGGTTTTACCAGTTGTAAAAAACAATGGTGGGGAGATGAAGAAGGCAACGGAGGTGGGTCAAATGGAGGAGGAAACCCCAACAATACTGCTATAAAAGGTACAATGGTACGTATATCCTGTGGTGCCAGTATTTATGATAACTTATGGATACAAACAGACGATGGAAAATTATTGCAACCCTGTGCACAATCATTTCAAACCTTATGCCCTATCCTTTTACACGAAGGCGATAGAGTTGATTTCAAATACAGGCCATTTTCAGGCTTTAGCTATATTGACAGCATGTATATCTGTAACATGGTATTGCCCGCTTGCAAACGAGTTATTATTGACTTTATTAATGCTACAAATTCCTGCACACCTATAAAAATAACTCCTGCTTTCAATACACCCAAAAGTGATAATGTAACTATTTTAGGAGCACAAAAAAACGGGACTTGCTTACAACTAAAAATGGGTTTTGGTGGCTGTAACGAAAATACCAAACGTTTCCAGTTAATTACTACAGGTAAGTTATTATCAAGTTACGGACCTCCTGTTTATGCAGCCAAAATAATAGATACAGACCCACAAGACTGCAAAGCCTATTTTGAAAGAGAAACCGGTTACGATATAAGCGTACTAACGGCTAATAAAAAACAAACTGTTTATTTAAAACTGGAAGGCTATAGCCCACTCATTGCTTTAAATTAATCAGTAAAAGAAAAGGCTATTTGAATTCAAATAGCCTTTTCTTTTTACAAGTAATCTTGTATAAAATTATTTTCCAAAAACACGTTTCAATATATCCGTTACCCTATGAAATGGGTCTTGGCGTATTTTAGCTTCTTCTTGGCTTACTTTTAAAAACAAGCCATCCAAAGCCTTTTGAGTAGTATAAGTTGCTAACGAATTTTGTTTAATGGGTGTCCATAACGAACCACCAATAGAAGCCAGATTATAAGCATCAATCAATTGTTGATAAGCTTTCTCTGCAGAATAACCAAGTACTATCGGCTTGCTTAACGAAGTGCGTATACGTGGTGCAAATGCATCCGTTAATTGTTGGTACGTATTGTTTTTTAAATAAGTAGTAGCAGCACTATTGCCACCATTTAAAATAGAAAAACCATCTTGAATAGTAATTTTAGAAATAGCATTGATAAAGATAGTTTTAGCCTGAGGAGCGGCATCTTCGGCAGCCCTGTTAATGGCTAATATCGCATCGTTAACTAATTTTTGACCACCTGGAATTTTACTTAAATTATTTACAATAGGTTGCGCCTCGCTTGGCAATGCCAGTTTAATTAGCGCATCGCTAAAAAAACCATTTGTTCTGCCCAAAATAGAAACAGAGCTATCAGTACCTACACTTAAAGCTGAACGTAAGCCTTTAATTACCTCATCGTTACTTAAAGGTATATTAGTTGATTTGGCTAAACCACCAGCTTGCTTTTGAATTTGTTCCAGCATCTTCGGGTCACAGGCACTAAACAATGCTAATAAACTACATCCTAAAATTAATTTCTTCATACACCGCAATTTTAGTCAAATGTTTGTATAAAAAAATTGCTTTTGAATATAGCTTGTATATATTGCAATCAATCAAAAAAATAAAAATATAACAATATGAGTAATTCTTCTACTGGACATCCAAAAGGGTTGTATCTATTATTTATAACTGAAATGTTTGAAAGATTCAGTTATTATGGAATGAGAGCCATTTTTATCCTATTCCTAACCAAAGCTTTGTTATATGATAAAGTACTGAGTTCTGATATTTATGGAAGTTATACTGGATTGGTATATTTAACACCATTATTAGGTGGCTATATGGCCGATAGATACTGGGGAAACAGAAAATCAATCGTTATTGGAGGTATTATGATGGCTATTGGTCAATTTTTTATGTTCTTAAGTGGCTCTTTTTATACACAAATAGAAATTGCACGTGTACTAATGGTTGGAGGTTTAGGCATGTTGATTTTTGGGAATGGCTTTTTCAAACCTAATATTTCAACAATGGTTGGTCAGCTTTACCCAAAAGGCGATAAAAGAATAGATTCTGCTTTTACCATTTTTTATATGGGAATAAATTTAGGTGCATTTTTATCTCCACTCGTTTGCGGAGGACTTGGAAATACTGGAGATCCTGCCGATTTTAAATGGGGATTCTTAGCAGCATCAATAGGAATGGTTATAAGTACTTCCATATTTGTTTGGCTCAAAAACCACTATATCGTTAGCCCAGAAGGTGAGGCTATTGGAGCTATTCCTAATGCCAATAGAAATTCAAATCAAGCAACTAAAGATAAAACAAAATCAGATTTTACCCAACAACAAGTTTTTACTTGGCTAGGTATTGAAATTGCGCTATTCGTTTTATTCTACTTTCTTGGTCAAGGTGTTATTGGCTCTTTCATATTCTCACTTTCTATTGCCGCTCCAGGTTTTATTATTTCCGATAAAAGTTTAAGTAAAGAAGAAAAGGAACGTATTTGGGTTATTTATATAGTTGCTTTCTTTGTTATTTTCTTTTGGGCAGCTTTTGAACAAGCAGGTGCATCTCTTACTTTCTTTGCCGATGAACAAACACAAAGAGAAATTGGCTTACATTTATCTAAAAGCACATTAACCATGCTATATGGCTTTATTATAGCTATATTAGGGCTAGTAGGTTTTAATGTATTCAACAAAATGAAAAATGAGCAAAAGGGTGTTAGAGAACTCATTCTTCTATTAATCGCTGCAGGAATAGGCTCATTGGTTTATCTAATAAGTGGTATTGCAAATGAAGGAATGGATATTCAAACTATCCCAGCTAGTGCTTTTCAATCGGTAAATGCTATTGCAATTGTAATATTTGCACCTATATTCTCTATTTTGTGGACAGTACTTGGTAAAAGAAACATAGAGCCTGCTTCCCCATACAAACAATCAATTGGCTTATTATTATTAGCCATAGGTTATGCCGTAATTGCGCTCGGAGTAAAAGGAATTGAGCCTTCAACTAAAGTAAACATGATGTGGTTATTAAGTCTTTACCTCATTCATACTTTTGGTGAATTATGTCTCTCTCCTATTGGTCTTTCTATGGTTAATAAATTGGCTCCTGTAAAATTTGCTTCATTATTAATGGGTGTTTGGTTTTTATCTACTGCTTCAGCAAACAAATTTGCTGGAACATTAAGTTCTTATTACCCAGAAACAATGCTTGCTGTTTCAGCGGTTCAAAATGAACAAACAGCTAAAAACTTTGTAATATGTGAGAAGCTAGATAAAAAAGAAACAATTAATGGAACAGACTTCATAAGTATTGATTTGATTAATTTAGAATCTATTAAAGACAAAGATGTAAAAGCAGAAGTTGTAAAAAACATTTTTACCAATTCTGTAATAAAAGAGAAATCTTTTTTAGGGTATAAAATAAATAGCCTTTACTCATTCTTCATGCTTTTTGTATTCATGGCAGGTATAGCTGCAATTATATTATTTTTTCTAAGCAAAAAATTATTGACTATGATGCACGGCATTTCATAATTGAAATACATTTTAATAAACAAACAAAGCCTCTTTACATAAAGAGGCTTTGTTTGTTTATAGACCCTTTAAACAGTCAGCTATTATCTTTATAAAGTAAAACTTCCATTTTATAAAGAATATTTGCATGGCTTAAATTATTTTTTAAATTCGCCCTTAACATGAACAAAAAACACCCTATAGGTCTTCCATTTCTGTTTTTTACAGAAATGTGGGAACGTTTTGGCTACTACTTAATGATTGGCATTTTTCAATTGTACTTAACAACTTCAATAGAAAATGGCGGATTAGAAATGACCCGAGGTGAAGCAGCCGATATTTACGGTACTTTTATAGCCTTTGTTTTCCTAACTCCTTTTTTGGGCGGTTTGTTAGCCGATAGGGTTTTAGGTTATAGTAAATCTATTTTCTTAGGTGGTATTTTAATGGGATTGGGTTATTTAGGCTTAGCTATTCCCGGCACTACCTACTTTTATATTGCTTTGTTTTTAATTGTATTGGGTAATGGTTTTTTTAAACCCAATATTTCAACGCTTTTAGGTAATTTATACAATGACGATAAGTATAAACATTTAAAAGACTCCGGTTATAATATATTTTATTCAGGCATCAATATAGGTGCGGCCAGTTGTACATTTATTGCAGCCTTTATGCGTAATAAGTATGGGTGGAGCTATGCTTTTGCCACTGCCGGTGTAGGAATGTTTGTAGGGCTTATTGTTTATTATATTGGTTTAAAAAACTATAAACATGCCGATGTTTTAAAACCCGCCCAAAAAGAAGATATGCCAATGGCAAAAATTTTCACTACCGTATTTTTACCGGCCATAGCAGTTGGTATAGGAGCATGGTTTATACCTGGCGATATTTTTGGCAGCAACAGCACCGATGCTTTTATTTTTGGAACTATTCCCGTAGTTATATTCTATGTTGGTTTGTACGTAAAAGCCAGTTTAACCGATAAAAAACCAATTGCTGCATTATTGGTTATTATGTTAGTTTCTGTTATGTTTTGGGCTATTTTCAAACAAAATGGAACCGCTTTAACTACTTGGGCTCAATATTATACTGACAGGGAAACACCAACGCTTGTAAAATCGACTGCGGAGAACTTATATTTGGTAGAAAAGGTTACTAATAAAGTAGACTCGGTAGAGGCCTTTAACGATAAATTTTCCATTATAAAGGAAAATGGTAAAGTAAAACGGGTTTGGGATAAAAATATTTATTTCAGAAATTTACAACCCGCTCTTACCCCTGCTGAAAATACAGAAATCGCCTTATTTAATACCGAGTTATTTCAATCTATTAACCCACTTTGGGTTATTTTATTAACTCCCGTTGTGGTCGCATTTTTTGCTTTCCTGAAAAAACGTAATAAGGAACCAAGCACTGCTTCAAAAATTGCAATTGGCTTACTCATTTCTTCATTCAGCACATTGATAATGGTGGGCGCTGTTTATTATTGTAACAATGGTTTGGACAAGGCTTCAGCCTGGTGGCTAATTGGTTGTTATGGAGTGGTTACCATTGGCGAGTTATTTTTAAGCCCAATGGGCTTGTCATTGGTTTCAAAACTAAGTCCTAAGCGCTTAACTGCTTTAATGATGGGTGGGTGGTTTTTGTCTACTTCAATAGGTAATAAACTATCAGGAATTTTGGCTAAAACATGGGATATATATGACAATAAAGCCAATTACTTTTTGGTTAATTTCATGTTATTGGCATTTGCCACGGTAATTATGTTTATGCTTTTAAAATGGTTGAACAAAATTTTAAAAGAGCATATTTAAACAAATACAATTAATTACTAACCAATGGAATTAAGCCGAGAAGTAAATAAATGGTATTTGTTATACACCGCACCAAGGGCAGAAAAAAAAGTCAATATTGAGTTAAGTAAAAAAGGCTTTACTACCTTTTTGCCATTACAAAAAAAATTAGTTCAATGGAGTGATAGGAAGAAATGGATTGAAAATCCGTTGTTTAACTCTTACATCTTTGTATTTACTGCATTAAGTAAGTATTATGAACTTTTAAATACCACTGGAATTGTTAAATTTGTAAGCTTGCAGGGGGTTCCCGTTGAAGTAAGTCAGCAGCAAATTGACTTAGTTAAACTCATGGTTTCCAGCTATCAAGATATTGAAGCCGTTGAAGAATTCATTGCACCAGGGCAAAAAATTAAAATTATTGCAGGACCCTTAATAGGACAAGAAGGAGAGCTAGTTGAGTATAAGTCTCAGAAAAGAGTTCTTATACGTGTTAATAACATTGGCTTCTCTATTTTAGTTCAGGTTCCTAATAATATTTTAAGAAAAACGCTCCAAACAACCTAGTAACCAGTTATATATTTTTTGTTAAATGTAACTGACCTGGCGAAGCTTTGCACTAAAATGAAAAATATCATTTTATCCACTTCCAAATTAACCCGTATATAACACCATCTTACAAACAAGTCCTGTTTGAAAGCATAAGAATTTAAAACTCAAATAATACATGCATAAACTATTAAAAATATTTCTCATTTGTGCTACAGTAGGCTTGGCCTCTTGCGTATCTAATAAGAACTACGTATTGGTACAAAATATGCCCAAAAACGCGGCAGCAAGCGATACAAACAATTTTGGTGTTCAGGCACAAACCAATTATAAAGTTCAGGCAGGCGATGTTATCTTTATTCGTTTTACCACCAATGACGAAAAAATAAACGCCATTTTTGCCGGAACAGGTCAAATGTTACAGATGGCCGCCAATTCATCCAATGGAACACCATTGTACTATACAGGTTATATTATAGATGCACAGGGTTTTATACATTTACCTATTGTTCATGCATTACCTGCATCAGGTAAATCAGTAGCTGAAGTTTATTCAATGATAGAAACTGAATTCAAAAAGTATTATAAAGAGTTTAACTTAATTGTAAACCTGGCCGAATTCAAAATAAATATTATTGGAGAAGTAAATAAACCCGGACGATATAGCTTTTTACAATCCAATGTAAACATATTGGAATTAATAGCCACTGCCGGTGACCTTAAAGACTTAGCAAATAGAAAATCAATCCATATTATTAGAAAAGAGAGCGGTAAAAATAAAGTTATTGATATTGACCTAACTCAAGGTAATTTAATCAATACCGAGTTTTACTATCTTCAACCAAACGACATTGTTTATGTAGAGCCTTTGGGTGTAAGGAAATACGGTAATTTAACATCAGGACAAAATACCATTGGTTTTTTACTCCCACTTTTAAGTACAGCTTTATTGGTACTTAATACCTACATCATTTTAAATAAATAACGGTTAATATGGAAAAAGAAAATATTCAAACTAATTCAACTGAAAGACAAACCATTTTTGACGAAAACTCATTAAGTGTTAGGGTAATACTTGCCAAGTTTTTGGTTTTTTTACCTTATTTTATAATCAGTGTTTTTATAGCTATAACCTTTGCTTATTTTATTAACAGATACGCTACTCCCCGATTTGCTTTAAAAACAACCATTTTAATTAAAGATAAAGGCCGTAACTCTTTTGACGGATCTGAAACATTTTTACAAGGTTCATCTTTAATCAATGCCTCAAAAAATATTGAAAATGAAATTGGTATTATCAAATCTCGCTTCTTGGTAGAGGAAACCATTAACAATCTGAATTTTGGCATTTCATACTACTATCAGGGAAAAGTAAAAACATCTGAATTGTATCCTAATGCTCAATTTCTTATTGAAATGGATACAAACCATTTACAACCTTATGGTGTACCTATTTATATTCACTTTTTAGCCAACAACCAAGTTGAGCTAAGCAGTAAAAACAAGAGCGGTTCGGTATTAATACCTTATAATGAAGAAAAAATAAATAACGTTTCGGGTGCTATTCCAAAACAAAAATTCAACTTAAATGAAGATATAAAATCAGAGAATTTTAAATTTAAAATTATTCTTTTAGACCCTTCTTTAGTGAATGACGATGAAAACATTTACTACTTTGTATTGAATACAAAAACCACATTGGTTAACCAGTATGCAGGTAGTTATGGGGTTAAACCTATTAATAAAACATCATCAATAGTTGAAATAACAAAAGAAAGTGGTTATCCTGAAAAGGATGTGGTTTTCTTAAATAAATTAGGTGAAACTTATATCAATATGGGCTTGGAAGAAAAAACCCGTATTTCAAAAAATACGGTTGGTTTTATAACTGACCAGATTAACGATATACAAGACTCTTTAAAATTCATTGAAGACAATTTACAAAGCTTTAGGGCAACCAATAAAATTGTAAATATCAGCGATGAGGGTAAGTACATCATGGAAAAATTAACTTCTATTGAAAAGAACAAAGCAATAGAAGAATCTAAACTGAATTACTATACCTACTTATCGGATTACATTAGCAAAAACAAAAAGATAAATGAAATTATAGCGCCTAGTTCTATGGGTATTGGCGACCCTTTACTGAATTCTTTAATACTTAGCTTATCAGAATTATATGTAAAAAGAATAACGTTACAAAACAGCATGCAATCTGCAAACCCTGCTTTGGCTGAAATTGATAACGATATTTTAAACATCAAACAAACCTTAGTTGAAAACGTAAAAAATATTAAAAAGCAATCGCAAATAGTGATTGAAGATTTTGACAAACAAGTAGGCGAAATTGAAAAAGAACTTAATATTTTACCTAATACAGAGCGTCAATTATTAAACCTAAACAGGAAGTTTACCATTAGCGATAAACTATATACTTATTTATTGGAAAAAAGAGCAGAAGCAGGCATTGCAGGTGCATCTGTTGTAGCTGATAATAAATTTGTAGATAAAACCATTGTAACGGGACGTACTTATCCGAAAGCAAGTAATAATTATCTTATTGCTTTGCTAATAGGTATATTGATACCTGCTGTTGTTATTTCTTCATTAGAAGCATTCAATACCAAAATAAATAACCACAAACAACTACAAGCGGCCTCGTCTATACCATTGATTGGAAATATTATCCATAACGTAAAGAAGAATCCATTGGTTATACAAGAAAGCCCGAAATCAAGTATTGCAGAATCGTTTAGAAACTTAAGGAGTAACTTAGGTTATTTTATTAAGAAACAAGACAAACAGGTTATTTTAGTTACCTCAACCGTGAGTGGTGAAGGAAAAACTTTCGTTTCTATGAACTTAGCTTCGGTTATTGCTATCAGTGGAGCCAAAACTATTCTTTTGGGGGTGGATTTACGTAAACCCAAAATTTTCCAGGATTTTAAATTAGATAACTCTATTGGTTTAACCAATTACTTAATTGGCAGAGCATCAAAAGAACAAATTATTCAAAAAACAAAAATCAGTAGCTTGGATGTAATTACGGCCGGCCCCACTCCACCAAACCCATCTGAATTATTAATTACCGATAAGTTTTTTGATTTATTGGTTGAACTGAAAAAAGATTACGAATACATTATATTAGATACACCACCTATTGGATTGGTAGCTGATGGATTGGATTTAATGAAGTATTCTGATATTATTTTATACATTGTTCGTCAACGCTTGAGTCGTAAAAATTATTTAAACTTAATCAACGATGTGCGCAATGGAGATAAAACCAAAAACATAGGTTTGGTATTTAACGATGTGAACTTTGCTCCTATTTATGGCTATGGCTACACCTATGGTTACGGTTATGGCTATGGTTACGGTTATGCATATGGATACGGTTATGGCTACAGCTACGGTGCTAATTCATCATACAGTTATGGCGACAACATTGAAATAGATAAAAAACCTTTCTGGAAAAAACTATTAGGCTATTAATAATAACTCAACTATTTTATTAAAAACATTATGAACAATCATACAATTGCGGTAATTGGATTAGGCTATGTTGGGCTACCTCTTGCTGTTGAATTTGGAAAACATTTTAATACTTTTGGTTTCGATATTCATCAAACACGTATTGATGAACTAAAAAAAGGTTTTGACAGAACTTTAGAGTCAAATGAAGAATCAATTCTATCATCTAAAAACCTTGTTTTTACCAATCAATTGCAAGACTTAAAAGCGGCTACTATATTTATTGTAACGGTGCCCACTCCTATTGATAAAAACAATAAGCCTGATTTAAAACCATTAATCAGTGCCAGCAGCAGTGTTGGACAGGTATTAAAAAAAGGCGATATTGTAATATATGAATCAACTGTTTATCCTGGATGTACAGAAGATGATTGTGTGCCTGTACTAGAGAAATTTTCAGGTTTAAAGTTTAACGAAGACTTTTATTGTGGTTACTCACCGGAGCGTATTGTGCCGGGTGATAAGGAACGTACATTAACCAAAATAAAAAAAATAACTTCCGGTTCTACTCCGGAAATAGCTGAAACGGTAGACCAATTATACAAAAAAATTATAGTGGCCGGTACTTATAAAGCAGCCAGCATGAAAGTAGCTGAAGCCGCCAAAGTAATTGAAAACTGCCAGCGTGATTTAAATATTTCGTTTGTTAATGAACTGGCTTTGATATTTGACCGAATGAATATTGATACAACGGAAGTATTGGAAGCGGCAGGTACCAAATTTAATTTCCTTCCATTTAAACCAGGATTAGTTGGCGGACATTGTATTAGTGTTGATCCTTATTATTTAACAACCAAAGCCGAATCTCTTGGCTATTACCCGGAAGTAATACATAGCGGACGAAGAATTAACGACAATATGGGCGAGTTTATTGCCAATAAAGTGGTTAAGCTAATGATTCAAAAAAACCTGATTATAAAAGGTGCCCATGTTTTGGTAATGGGTATTACCTTTAAAGAAAACTGCCCTGACTTACGCAACTCAAAAGTAATTGATGTAATAGCTGAGTTAAAGGAATTTGGAATACAGGTTGATATTTACGACCCACAGGCAGATAAAGAAGAAGTAAACCATGAGTATGGCTTAAGCTTAATTGACAATTTAGCCAATAACCATTATCAGGCTGTTATACATGCAGTTTCTCATACAGAGTTTCAAGCTATCAATATAAAAAATTTACTAAGCGAAAACGGAGTTATTTATGATGTAAAATCTGTACTGCCAAAAGAAATGGTAGATGGCAGGTTGTAATCGAATAGCATAAAAACAAATATTAAACTATTATGAAAGTTGTATTATTAGCCGGAGGATTAGGCACCAGATTAAGTGAAGAAACATCGCTAAAACCAAAGCCAATGGTTGAAATAGGCGGTATGCCTATTTTATGGCACATCATGAAAATTTATTCAAGTTACGGATACAATGATTTTATTGTTTGCCTTGGATACAAAGGATACTTGATTAAAGAATACTTTGCTAATTACTTCTTGCATAAATCAGATGTAACCATTGATATGAATGACAACTCTATCAAAGTACACGATTCGAAAGCTGAGCCTTGGAAAATCACATTGGTTGATACCGGTATTAACTCTATGACGGGCGGACGTATTAAACGCATTGCACCACACGTAAATGGAGAAGCATTTATGCTAACCTATGGCGATGGAGTTGGTAGTATTGCTATTGATAAACTGGTAGCACACCACAAACAAAGTGGCAAGTTATGTACCGTAACAGCTGTACAACCTTCAGGTCGTTTTGGCGCTTTAAATTTAAACGAAAACAACGATGTGCTTTCTTTCCTTGAAAAGCCTAAAGGCGATGGTTCATGGATTAATGGCGGATTTTTTGTTTGTGAGCCTAAGGTATTTGATTATATAGATGGTGATAGCACTATTTGGGAAAGAGAGCCTATGGAAAAAATAGCCAGTGATGGACAAATGACTTCCTTTAAACATGATGGCTTTTGGAAACCAATGGATACCTTACGTGATAAGCAAGAGCTAGAATCGGATTGGAACGACAATAAAGCTCAGTGGAAAATTTGGTAATACGATACCAAACTCAATAAACTATTAAAGCATCATTTCTCAAATGGATTTTTCTATTTATAAAAACAAAAAAGTATTTCTAACAGGACATACAGGCTTTAAAGGCTCATGGATGTTGGCCTGGTTACATCAATTGGGTGCAACCGTAAAAGGTTATTCATTAGCCCCTGAAAATGCTTCTGATTTATACCACACCATTAATGGGGATTCTCTTTGCGAATCGGTTATAGCTGATATAAGAAACAAACAAAAACTGGAAGAGGAAATACTTTCCTTTCAACCCGATTTTATTTTTCATTTAGCAGCACAACCATTGGTACGTTTATCGTACGAAATTCCGTCAGAAACTTTTGAAGTAAATGCCATTGGTACTGCGCATGTATTGGATGCGGTAAGAAAATTGGAAAAACCATGTACAGTGGTTTTAATAACTACTGATAAAGTATATGAAAATTTAGAATGGCATTACCCTTACCGCGAAAATGATCGCTTAGGCGGTTACGACCCATATAGTGCGAGTAAAGCTTGTGCTGAATTGGTAATAAGTAGCTACCGCAATTCTTTTTTTAATACGCAACATTACGATGAGCACAAAAAAAGTATAGCCAGTGCCAGGGCAGGAAACGTTATTGGTGGCGGAGATTGGGCCAAAGACAGAATTATACCTGATATAGTGAAAGCTTTGCAGAAAAATGAAACCATCACTGTTCGCAATCCTAAATCAATCAGACCATGGCAGCATGTATTGGAACCAATAGCCGGTTATTTACACTTAGGTTTAAAGTTATTGGAAAACCCGGTAACTTATGCTGATGCATGGAACTTTGGCCCTTTTGCTGAAGATAATTTAGTGGTGGAAGATTTAGTAAAAATAGCTTTGAAAATATGGGGACATGGCGAATACCATACTCCTACCCTCACGAAACAACCACATGAAGCGGGTTTATTGAAACTGGATATTAATAAAAGTATCAATGACCTGCATTGGAAACCAAAATGGAATGCCAAGGAAGCCATTGAAAAAACACTTACTTGGTACTTTAATAATAAACCTGAATTGAGCTATCAACAGGTAATTAATGATATTGAAAGCTACCAAAAACTGTAAGTAAATATGCTAAAGTATATTGATATAATCAGGGGATTAGCAGGCTTGTTTGTTTTCATTACGCATTTTAAACAATTTTTATATGCTAATTATCCGAATACATGGTTGCTAAGACCTATTGCTATTTTAGATGATAGTTTTCTTTTTGTTTTTGGTGCTAACAAAGGGCTTCATCCGGCAGTAATTATATTTATAGTATTAAGCGGATTTTGTATTCACTTACCGCATGCTAAAAAAACCAATTTTGATGGCGCATTCTGGAAAAACTACTTTGCCAGGCGCTTTATAAGGATATTCCCTACTTATATATGGGGTTGTATTTTAGGTATTATTGCTATCAATTTATTTGCAACTACCAGTGTTTCGTTTATACAAACCATTGTTAAGGATTTAATAGTTATAGTACAATACCCATTTTTACCCAATATTGATGTACCATTGGGAAACCCTGTATTGAGTACGGTTATTGTTGAAATGCTATTGTATGTATTTTACCCAATATTTATTTATACGAGAAAGAAACTGCAGATTATACCGCTGGCCCTTGGGTTTATGTTGTATTGCTTAAATATATTGTTTGCCTTAAAAGGTTACGATACTACCTGGGTTGGTCGTAACTTTTTTGCTTTTTATATATTCTGGGTTTTGGGAGCTTATGCTGCTGATTGGTACTATAAATTTACGGTTGAAAAAACCACTATTAACCTGAAACTATACAATGGGCTTATAATACTTTCATTAGGTGTTTATATACTATTGGGTTCATTCGTTCAGTTAAAAGGTATTCACTTGTTATACTCCTTACTATTAGCTGTTATTACCGGGGGGGCTTTACTTACCTTAAGCTTATTAGAAAAACAGCAGCCCAGCAATAGCAAACTAGTTGACTGGATTTGTAAATTAAGCTTAGTGAGCTATACCATTTATGCAACGCATTTTGCATTGATTGAAATTGTAAATAAAGTAACCACCCGATTTAATGTAAACAACCCATCATTAATTTTGCTGATAATAATTGTTTGTATGTTGTTATCGTACCTGTTTGTTGAAAAACCTAGCCATATTTGGGCTAAAAAACTAAAAACTAAATCTTAAAAATAGCATGCAAAAACACAAGGTATTGGTTTTAGGGGCTACAGGTTTTGTGGGTAGTCATATTTTCGAAGACTTAAGTAGTGCTTTTGATACGTATGGCAGTAGCAGGAAAGCAAACGGTGCTAATCAGATTCAATTTGATATTACAGATGAAACCACATGGTCATCTGTTTTAGCTATTGAGCCAACTATTATAGTGAACTGTATTGGTTATGGTGTAGTAAAGAATGAGTTGGATGTAAAACAAATGTTCGATATAAACTATACTTTAACGAGCAAGTTGTTTGATTTTATTTTTAGCAAACTACCCGATACTTTTTTATTTCATATAGGCACTGCTTTTGAATACAGTCTTAATCAAACCAAACTAACAGAAGACAGTATTTGTTGCCCGCAAACTTATTACGGCATTAGTAAGCTAATGGCTTCGCATTATTTATTAAGCCATAAGAATTTTACAAATTATACCATTTTAAGGCCTTTCAGCATGTTTGGACCTTATGAGCATGAAAGTAAAATAATACCTTATTTAATAAGCGCTCAAAAAAATAAACAAGCCATTCCTTTGTCAGCCGGTACGCAACAACGCGACTATTTTTTTGTAAAGGATTTGAGCAACTTTATTAAAACATTAATTAACAAACCCCATAACAGCATACCCAACCTACTCAATGTTGGAAGCGGAAAAACGTATTCTTTAATTGATTTAGGAAAAGCCATTGCGGCTCAATTACCTGATTTCAATGAGGAGTATTGGCAATGGGGTAAAATACCCTCAAGAGTGGGTGAAAGCGATGCCTTTTACAATGCATCCAATTTAGCTTTTGACAATGGCTTTGAAATAAGTCCATTAAACAAAGGTTTTGAACAAACAATAAAATATTATTTAGAAAATGTATAGCAACTTTAACGGCAGTATTGAAGATTCATTAAGAGCCATTGCACACAACAAAACAACTAAAACCTACGAACCGGGTAAAGATTATTTACCTGTTACAGGAAAGGTATTAGATGCTGATGATTTATTACATGGAGTAGATGCAGTATTAGACGGCTGGTTAACTACCGGCAGGTTTGGACCTAAATTTGAAAAAGAGTTTGCCCAGTATTTTGGCTCACGCTTTTCCTTCTTAGTAAACAGTGGTTCATCGGCTAATTTATTGGCTTTTTATGCGCTTACCTCGCCTAAATTGGGTGAACGTGCTATTAAGCCCGGTGATGAAATAATTACGGTAGCTGCTGGCTTTCCTACCACGGTTAACCCAATGATTCAGTTTGGTTGTATACCCGTTTTTATTGATGTAGATATACCTACTTACAATATAAAAACTGAGTTATTAGAAGAAGCTTTAAGCCCTAAAACAAAAGGTATTATGTTGGCGCATACGCTAGGTAATCCGTTTAATTTAGATGCGATTATGGCTTTTGCTAAAAAACATAATTTATGGGTAATTGAAGATGATTGCGATAGTTTAGGCGCTACTTATAAAGATAAAAAAACGGGCACTTTTGGCGATTTAGCCACTGTTTCCTTCTACCCTGCCCACCATATTACCATGGGTGAAGGTGGTGCGGTATTGGTAAACAATGCGCAACTAAAAAAAATAACCGAAAGCTTCAGAGATTGGGGACGCGACTGCTGGTGTGAGCCGGGTAAAGACAATACTTGTGGCAAACGTTACGACCAGTGTTTAGGAGAATTACCACATGGGTATGACCATAAATATACTTACTCGCATATCGGGTTTAACTTAAAGGTAACTGATATGCAAGCAGCTATTGGCTTAAGCCAATTGAAAAAAGCTGATTATTTTGTACAACGCAGAAGAGAAAATTATGCTACTCTTTATGAAATGCTTAAACCATTTGAAGAGCATTTTATATTACCAGAACCAACGCCTCATAGCAATCCTAGTTGGTTTGGTTTTTTAATTACCATAAAAGATAGCAGCCCTCTTGATAGAAATAAACTGGTTCAGTATTTAGAAGAAAATAAAATTGGTACCCGTTTATTATTTGCTGGTAACTTATTACGCCAACCTGCATACAAAGGTGTTGAACACCGTATAGTTGGTGGTGGTTTAACCAATACTGATACCATTATGAATCGTTCATTCTGGTTGGGTGTTTGGCCCGGATTAGAGGTTAGACATTACGAATACATTATTGATAAACTAAAAGCTTTCATTAACAAGTAACATTGGATAATCAAGAGGTTTTTATTTCTGTTTGTATTCCAACTTATAACAGGGCTGATTTTTTAGTAAGCTGTATACAGAGCGTATTAAATCAAAACTATAGCAATTACGAAATTGTAATTTGCGATAACCAAAGTACAGACAATACGGAAGAAATAGTTAAATCGATTACTGACTCAAGAATACGTTATATAAAAAACAGTGCTAACGTAGGGCTTTGGGGCAATCACAATGAATGTATAAAAAATGCCAAAGCCAATTGGATATTTTTTCTGCACAGTGATGAACTGCTGGAAAATAAAGAAGCCTTACTGGTATTCTCTAACACTATTCAACAGGTTAATGATGACGTAGCCGTTATTATTACCTCGGGTGACAGGCCTGCCATTAATGAGTACCAGGCTTTAAAACCTGATGCAGCATTGATTGAACCAACTGAAGCTTTGTTTCTTTCCTTAACAGGCATTGGAAGTCCATCGGGTATGTGTTACAATAAAAATGCATTGCATAAAACCGGTGAATTCAGAACAGCCAATGAGTTAATATGTACCAGCGACCATGAACTACTAGCCAGATTTTCGGCTCTTAATTATCAATTCTATCTTATCAATACTCAAATACTAAAGGTAATTGAAGGTGATCACCGAATGACCAATAAGGTAAACAAGTTTGATTACATCAATGGATTTAAAATATTGTATGGCGATGCAAAGTCGAATCCGAACTATGCAAAAACGTTGGCGTTTTTTTATAACAACACAAAACATTGGTCAGGCCATTTTATAGCACTTTTTATATTAAGGCTTAGTTATGTGGAAAGCAAAACCACTTTGCTAAGGTTTATATTACTGGCTTTTAAAAAGCGTTCTTTGTTAACGAACAACATTTTTTATTATGGCTTAGCTAACTTTATGTTTGGTAAAAACAGTCATTATAAACTACTTAAATACGTAGGTTAATGAACCAAAACGCACAAAAAAAACGTGGTGTATTTGTTCAGTTAATTGCATCTTATACCAATACAGCTTTTGCTGTTATTAGCGGTTTGTTTTTTGTACCGCTTTACTTCAGGTATATTGACATAAACACATATGGTAGCTGGCTGGCTTCGGGTAATGTTTTAAATATGCTCAGCATTATAGAAGGTGGGGTTGCTATTGTTTTTTCGCAAAAGGTGGCTGCTTTTTATGGAGCAGGCAAAGGCAAAGAATTTGCTGTTAGCACTGCTTCCGGCATAAGTATCAGTTTTTCTATTGCGTTCTTAATTATGATAGCTGCTTTATCATTATCACCCTGGGTTCCTTATTGGGTTAAAGCTGATGCAGCAAATATATCAGGTATAAGATGGGCTTTTTTATTTGCAGGCTCAGGTAGTGCATTAGCTATTATTAATTCAGCCATCGTTGTAATACCAAGAGCCTGGCACAAAAACGAATTCACTTCTATTACTGCTTTGGTGGCATCATTAATGGGTTTGTTAGCTATTTTTTGCTCACTTACTTTTTTCAATGCAGGCATTGTATCGCTGGGTATTGGTTCATTTACCAGAAGCTTAATAAACCTGGTGGGTAACAGCTTTTATACCATAGGTAAATGGAAGCATCATTGTTCGTTTAAACCAGCATTTCAGTTTAACGATTTAAAACAATTAATGGTAACAACACTCCCCGTATTTGGCAGTAACTTTTTAGGCGCATTGCTCAATAATTCAAAAGAGTTGTTATTAGCAATTTTAGTAAACCCGGCTAGTGTAAGTATTTTATCTATTACGGCCAGGTTATTTGGTTTAATTGTAATGGTTATCAACCCACTTTCCTCTTCTTTATTTTCGGCACTTTCAAGCCTTTCATTGAATAAAGAAAAGTTGTTTTACTGGATTCCAAAATTGTTCAGAACCTACAATTTTGCTTCGGGTATTATGTTTGGTATGGCCATATCAGTTAATGCATGGTTTATTAGTTTTTGGGTAGGTGCTGATAAATTCGGAGGTATTGAACTATCAATATTGCTGGGTATTTCGGCTTGGTTAACTACCAAATGTAATATGAATATTATGCTCTTAAACGTGCAATCTATATTTAAGCCTACTTCGTTTATTTCGGTTGTCGATATTTCAATCAGGATATTTTTTATAGGCCTCTTGGTTTTATCGGGCATCCAATTTAAAATAATTTACCTCCCATTAATTGAGTGCTTTTCTATCCTATTCTCAGTGCTTTACCTAGAGTATAATTTATCGAAAAGCTTAAACGACAATAGCTCATTTAAAAACAATGCATTCCATTTCTTTTACTCATTAATACAGTATGTAATTATTGCAGTATTGGTGTATTGGGTAGCCAATTATGGTTTAATAAAAGTAAGTTATTTAAACAGCTTATATCAACTGGTACTAGCCTCGTGTGTTAGTTTAATAGGGTTTGGTTTATTCATAGCCCTTTACCCTAAAAACAGGGCAATGGTTCAGGAAACATGGGCATTAATAAGAAAGAGAAGTTAGTTAAATGAATTCGGGGAAAAAGTTTGGGGTAATGATATTGTTTTTTGATTGCGAGCAATTCATTTTAAAAACAATTGAAAACTGCGCTCCTTTCGTTGACAAAATATATATTAGTTATAGTCCACAACCTTGGTCAGCTTATAATGCTGATGCGCCTAGTTTGTATGCCAATCGGTCAAACCCCGAAATACTAAAACAATCGGTTTATTTTGATAAGCTGGAACTGGTACAAGGAGTTTGGGAAACGGAGGAAGCACAAAGAAATGCCTGCCGCACAAAAGCCATTGCCGATGGTATGGATTATTTAATAGTGCAGGATGCTGATGAGTTTTATTTGCCTGAAACCTACCAACAAAATATTGACGAAATATTAGCTAACCCACAATACAATATGTATCAATGCCCGTGGATGATTTTTTGGAAGGATACAAAACATGTTATCCTACACCGGGAACATTTAGGCGAAAGAAATACTATATATGCGGCTTGCCCATTGTTTGCCATTAACCTGCATGTTGACAATCCATTTACAAGCCGCAGGCTGACAAAGGATATTGATAATAAATTGATTTTACAAGGCATGTGCTTTCACTTATCGTATGTTTTTTCGGATGAAGAAATGGTAAGGAAAATAAATACCTGGGGACACTCGCACCAGGTAAATAAAAACTGGTTACGTTGGAAATGGCTTGCCTGGAATCCGCAAACCAAGTATTTGAATCCATTTAACAGTACGCAATGGATTAAAGCGGTTCCGTACACAGGAAAATTACCTAAAGAATTAATTGATTTTCCTACACCACCTCAAACTATCATTCCATTAAGTTTATTGGAGCAAATTAAATGTAACTGGCAAGACACTATTAGCTTGGGTTCTTTTCAGTTAAGGCAATTGTCTAAACAAGTAAAAAGGCTCTTAAAAAATTAATAATATGCTCATAATATTACCAACATTTAAGCGAATAGAAACTGTTTATTGGGTTATCATTTCAATTATTAATAATGATTTACCTGCACTAGACGAAAAGCCTCGCCTGTTAATTGTAAACAATTACCCGCCCAATAAAGAAGCCATTGAAAACATGGTGGATTCTCTTCAAAAAAAATACCCTGAAAAGGCGGCACTATGGGAGTGGATTCAATTGCACCGTAAAGAAACATTAACACCGGTAGCCAACTGGTATTCGGCTTTGGAAGAATTTGCCAAGGAAGACGAAGTAGCTTTTTTTGTGGGCGATGATGACCCATTACCTAAGTGGAGTATAAAAGTACGTTACGAGCAACTGGTATTAAACAAAGCAGATTTTATTTCGGGTAGGTTATGTTCGGGTATTTTCTTCTATCAGAATGGAAGCAAACTGCATTTTGAAGGCGAAACACCCCAATTAAGCAGCAATACTAAAACAGAAATAATAGATTACAGCAACGTATGGAGCTGGCCTACGGTGCATTTAAGCAACCATTGTTTTGTATACAACGATACTTTTAAAAAATCGCTGGCAATGGTATATGACTGGTTTGAAAGCCAGCCTGAAATAGGCGAATTTAACCGCACTTTATTCATTACTTTTTATGTTCCGCTGGCCTTATTGGTAAATAATGCCAAGATGATTGGTATTGAAGAAATTGTAGTGTACAGGGGCCAGAGTGTAGAAGAAATTATTGACAGTAAATTTGGTATCAGGTCATGGAATTTAGGTTTCATTTCTATGTTGTGTTACGATGTAATGCAAACCTTTTTACCCAACGAAAAAGGCTTAACAGGCGTAAAAAACCATTTTATTGAAACCTATAAAAAATGGTATTTAACTACCTTTTTCGACCCAAGAATCAGCCCTGCTGAAAACAAATACATTCAATCTAAGTACAAGTCGATTATCAATGAATTAACGGTAAGCGACAGACTGTATGCGGTTAAATTAATACTAAAAGACTGGTTAAAAATTAAAGGGCTTCCTTTAAAAGTAAAAGCTTTTTTGGGTGCGCAGTCAGCCGATAAAGTGTTTAAAAAGCTATTGCAAATTGATTAATAAAGCAGCTTATACTACTCTCATTACTTAAAACATCTATGAAAAACTTACTTAAACGCATATATAAATTATTTAACTCGTTGTTATTTGATCCATTGGCCATATACCGCAAATGGAGGGCATTGCCACATTTTATAAGAAACATTTTTGCTTATAAAAGTAAACAACAAGCTAATTCCAGTTTTAAAATAAGCACCAAAGACTTTTATTTTACTACGGCTGATAAGTTTCAATCATCGGGTAATTCATATGGTCATTATTTTTTACAGGATTTATGGGCTGCCAATAAAGTGCACCAATCGGATGCAAAATTACATATTGATGTGGCCTCAAGAATAGATGGTTTTGTAGCGCATTTACTTCCTTTTTGCAAGGTTGAGTATGTTGACATCAGGCCTATGGAATCGAAAATAAACAACCTTACTTATGTGAAAGGTGATATTTGTAATTTACCATACGAAAGCAACACGGTTGATAGTTTAAGCTGTTTACATGTATTGGAGCATATAGGTTTAGGACGTTATGGTGATGATATAGACCCGGACGGACATCTAAAAGGAGCTAAAGAATTAGCCCGAATTTTAAAGCCGGGTGGCACTTTGTATTTTGGCACTCCGGTTGGTAAAGAGCGTTTATGTTTTGATGCACACAGGGTTTTTAACCCGGAAACAATTGTTAAAATATTTGGCGATTTAAAATTGGTATCGTTTAGTTTAATTGACGATAAAGCGGAACAGGTTTTTGAAAATGTAAACTTAGCTGATGGAGCCCATTTAAATTACGGATGTGGCCTTTATGTATTTACCAAATAAATGATTAGCGTTCGTATTTTAGGCGGTTTAGGAAATCAAATGTTTGCTTATGCAAGTGCTAAAGCTATTGCTAAGTTTAATAAAACCGGTTTGCAGTTGGATACACACTCCGGCTTTAGAAACGATGCTTACAAAAGAAATTATGCGCTTGACCATTTTAATATAAAAGCCACTATAGCCAATAATATCAGTAACTATAAAAAGCTGTTTGGTCATTACCGCCAGTTTGTAGAACGTAAAATCAATTTATATTTACCCAATACATTTAAGTGGTATTGGCACGAAACACATTATACCTTTCATAAAGAATTATTAACCAAACCCAATAAACATTTGTATTTGGATGGTTACTTTCAGGCTCCTGCCTATTTTGACAGTATAAAAAATGAATTACAGGAAGAGTTTACTATTAAAAATCCACCTACCGATGAACTCAACCAAAGTATATTCAATAGAATTAAAGCAAGCCAGAATGTGGTTTGTGTGCATGCACGCAGGCTGAGAGCTTTGGCGGCTGATGGTTCTGTAGTAAGCACTAACGATAATAAAATACTAGGATTAGGTTATTACCAACAAGCCATTGCTTATATGCGTAGCCACTTAAACAACCCAACTTTTGTGTTATTTGGTGACGACCCTATTTGGTTACAAGAAAACTTATCGTTAAACGAAAATGAATGTATAACGGTAGGCCATAATAAAGGCGATGAAAATAATTACAAAGACTTTTGGTTGATGCAACATTGCCAACATTTTATACTTTCTAACAGTACTTTTGCCTGGTGGGCAGCTTACTTATCGGAAGCTAACAACAAAATAACCGTGGCCCCTCCTATTCGCTTTTGGGAAAACGATTCTATTTTAAACGACAGAACTTATCAAATTATAGACTAATTGATTTACTGCTAAAAACAATATGTTTTTTTCCCTAACCATTATACTCATAACACTGTTCATATTTATAAAGGCTATAAAATTGCCTTCGTTTATACCTACGCTATTAAGTATTTTGCCCTTACAACAAAGTATTTTTATTTGTTATGCTTATTTTTTTAAGGAGGGACTATTTGCGGAATACTTTATTCATAATGATATTCTGAACGATGCAGGCATTTATTATATACTCATCAATTACTGCTTATATGCAGCCTTTATTTATGGTATTTCATTTCTAGTATTAAAGAAAATAAGGTTTAATAACAACTCACTTCAGTGGTTGCAACTATCGAGTTTTAGCTTTTCGTTAGAGAAATTAATCATTGTGTACTTAGGCTTATCTATGTTGTTTTTAACCTCTACAGCATTAGATGGTTTTATTCCAAAAGTAACCCGTATAGCTTATTCGTACATGAGTTTTGTACCCATATTAGTTGGCTATTTTATTAAAAAGCTGGAACGAAAAATAGTGCTGTTATTTTTTATAGTAGTAGGCCTTTTTGTGGGTGTTAATTTATTAGCTGGTGGTAGAGGCTATTTAGTAACCATTGTTATTTCATTTACGTTGGGTCTTTTGGCTAATAAAGAAAATTACAACCTACGTAGAAAATACTTTATCACCATTGGTATTATTGCGGTGCTAGCCTTTCCATTACTTAGTTTTATTGAGCAATTCAGAACTGAAAATGAACGTGTAAGTTTTGAAGAGGTAGATGGACAAAGGCTTAATTCTTTGGTTTCGGAATACAAAACCAATACCAATAGCAAAGAGACCAACAATGATGGAATAGCCCGTTTAATTACCTGGCCTACCTTATCCGTTATACTACTTACTGATGTTACGGTACCAACAGTGGGTTTCAGCAATATTGGTAACGATTTACAGTTTATTTATACCAATACTTTTATTACCGGAAAAGGTGTGGAAGAGTCGCGTGAACAATACATAGAAAATTTATGGGGATCCTCCCCTTCCAACTTATATGATTACAACGTAAACTTATCAAATAGCGTAGAGTTTTCGTTAATGGCTGATGGTATTTGGCGGTATGGACAATTGGGTTTCTTTTACAATTTGATTATTATTATTTTAATAGCTTTACTCATTGAAAACTATATTGTAAACTCCATTAGCACAAACAATATCAGTTCATTTAAACTATTTATTTTAGGTAATACCTACCTAATTATGTACAATTCAGTAGGAGCAGAACCGCTTATAAGTATTGCGAGAAGTTTAATTTACAATATGTTCTTCTCCTTTCTGTTTTCTAAAATTATCGATTTCTATTTACATAAACATGTACTAAGAAAAGCCTTAAATACTATAGAAAATCTGTAACGTAAAATTCATTCAAAACTATTTTTAACATGTGTGGCATAGCAGGAATAATAGGAAACAATCATAGTCATGAATTAATTTATACTATAGTTGAAAAAATAAAACACAGAGGCCCTGATGGTAATGGCGTAGCATTTAGAATTAATGATAAGTCCGTTACGCTGGCTCATGTAAGGTTAAGTATTATTGATTTAAGCACTAACGGGGCACAACCCATGTTAAGCGAAAACAATGGGAACGTAATAACATTTAATGGCGAAATTTATAATTACCGCCAGTTAAAAGAAGAACTTAAATACCATTATACTTTTAAAACCAGCAGCGATACAGAAGTAATATTAGCCGCTTATGCCCATTGGGGTGTGGAGGCTATTAGCAAACTGCAAGGTATGTTTGCCCTTGCCATATACGATAAAAGCAAAAACAAAATATTAATAGCCAGAGACCGGGTCGGTATTAAACCTTTTTATTACAGGCAATACAAAGGCAATTTTTTATTCTGCTCCGAAATAAAAGGTTTGCTTGGTTTACCCGATACGCAACATACTTTAAACTTAGCCAAAACAGGTAAGTTTATTGGATACCGACAACTGGATGTTGACTACGAAACTTTTTACAATGAAGTAAAACAATTGCCTTCGGCACATTACGCCTGGGTAAATGAATCAGGTGAAATGGAAACACCCACAGCTTATTGGGATTTTCCAAAACAAGGCTATAAACATTTTGATGCCCAAACTGATAAAGATGCTTTGGTTGATTTGTTTAGAGAAACACTCAACCTGCATATGATTTCAGATGTAGAAGTAGGTGCTTTTGTATCGGGCGGTATAGACTCATCATCGGTAGCCAGTTTTGCTTTACAAAGCAATGAACAAGAAGTGTTACACACTTTTTCAGCCATACAGGTAGAGCAAAACAGCGAGAATACTTTAATAAAATACATTGTTGATCAACCCAAAATTAAACACCATTCCTTTTTACTGGATGGCACCGGTTTTTTTGATGAGTTGGCTAATGTTATTTATCACCACGATGAACCCTTATTAGATGGTTCCATGTATTCACACTATAAACTTTGCCAAATGGCATCGCAACACAAAATAAAAGTATTGCTGTCAGGTGCAGGTGGCGATGAATTGTTTGGTGGTTATCTTTCGCATGTAAGTGCTTATTTGGGTACTTTATTAAGTGAAGGTAAAATAGGTGCACTTAACAATGCCATTGGTATTATTGCCAATAACAGCGAATACAGCGTAAAACAATTATGGTTAAAAGCCATACAGGAAGCTACGCCTGTTGCATGGAAACAGTCGTTTAAAAACAAACAGTTTAATAAAAACACCGCTATACTTAACGTAGATGCGAGTGATTTAAACAGTACTTTTTATTACCATAAAGCAGATACAGCTTGGGAAAGTAATTTCTTAAACAACTATAAAAGTTGGACAGTGCCACCTTACCTGCATTACGAAGATAGAAACTCGATGGCTTTTGGTGTAGAAATAAGAGTACCTTTTTACGACCATCGCTTAATTGAGTTTGTTCGACAATTTGATACCGCTTCTCTCATGAATGGAGCAAGCAAAAGTTTAATCAGGCAATCGTTTAAAGGAATAGTACCTGAACCTATTTTACAACAAAAAGGAAAATATGGCTTCCCTTCGCCTATTGATAATTTATTAAAAAACGATAAACGTAGCAAAGAATTATTTTACGATTTGGTTCCAACAAATCCTTTTATGAAAAAAGAGTTAGCTATTCAGTTAGGTGATGATTTTTATAGTGGTAAAGCAGATTTAGGTTTATTCTGGCGTGCTTTATCATTTAGTGTGTGGTACAACAAAAACTTTGCATGAAATTAAACTTGCTTTATGTAGGCGATTTATGGACAGGCAGCACTGCTTTACAAAGGCTTGATGCACTAAAAACACTGAACTATAATATTGTTGAAATAGACTCGACACAGGTTTTAAATAAAATACAACAATTACTTTTTCGAATAAGCTTTAAACTAAAATGGCCTATTGATTTTATTGGACTCAATAAAAAAATAATTGATACTATTAATCAACAAGCCTTTGATGTACTCTGGGTAGATAAAGGTTTATTCATTAAACCAGATACACTAAAACTAGCCAAACAAAAAGGCATAAAATTAGTAAACTACAGTCCGGACGATATGATTAATAAAAACAATCAGTCCAATTACTATTTAGCAGCTATGCCTGTTTACGATGTACATGTAAGTACTAAATCGTATAACATGGAAGAGTTAAAACAACTGGGTGCTAAAAAAGTTATTTTTAGCGACAAAGGTTTTGACCCGACATTACACCACCCTGTACAACCAACAGAAAGTGAATTGCGTGAACTAGGTAGCTTGGTTGGCTTTATTGGTAGTTACGAAGATGACCGTGCAGAAAGTATAAAGTACTTATGTAAAAACGGTATTGAAGTAAGAGTATACGGGTCAACTTGGGCGCATTTAAAAAATAAAATCCCTAATTTAATAGTCGATAGCAATAGTTACTTTCATAGAAGTTATGTTACCGTATTAAACTGCATTGAAATCAATTTATGTTTTTTAAAAAAACAAAACCGCGATTTACAAACCCAGCGCAGTGTTGAAATAACAGCTTGCGGCCGCTTTATGATTGGAGAAAGAACAGCAGAGCATTTGCGTTTATTTAAAGAAAACGAAGAAGCCGTTTATTTTGATAATGACAACAAAGAAGAACTGTTAGAAAAAGTGCGTTATTATTTAGATAAAAAAGAATTACGCGATAAGATAGGGCAAGCTGCAAGAGCGCGCTGCATTGAATCGAAATACGACATTAACAGCAGACTAGAACAAGTTATACATTCCATTAACTAATTAAACCATGAATTATAAAAAAGCGGTATACGACTCATACCTCAGTTTTCATAATAAGCACTTATACGGAGCACCTTCTTTGGAAAGGTTTAATGCCCACAAAGCTGTTAATGATTTTTACTTAAACCCATTTTTACCAAACAACAAACAGGCAGCTATTTTAGATATTGGCTGTGGCGATGGTAATTTGGTTTATTGGTTGCAACAAAAAGGCTACCAACAAGCACAAGGTGTTGATGTATCAGCCGAGCAAATAGAATCAGGTTTAGGTTTAGGTATAACCAATTTATTTATTGGCGACTTAACCGGCTTTTTGCAAGACAAAGAGAACAAATATGATTTGATTATAGCCCGCGATGTATTTGAACATTTTACCAGACAAGATTTTTTTGAGGCTTTGATTGTAATAAAAAAAGCATTGAGTAAAAATGGAAAGCTGGTTATTCAGGTGCCCAATGGTGAAGGACTTCATTATACCAGTATATTTTTTGGCGATATAACCCACGAAATGGCTTATACCATGGGTTCATTGCGCCAGTTAACAATGGCTGCCGGATTTAGTCAGGTAAAAGTATTTCCAGTTAATCCTTACCCAAAAGGTATAAAAGGATTTATAAGAAGCACATTATGGAAATATAAAGTACTCGTTACCCGTTTTTGGCAAACAGTTGAACGTGGAGGTTCAAGTGGCATATTTACTGCTAATTTAATTGCGCAAATAGAGTGATAACCGTAGCTTTACTTTTTAGAGAAAAAAGACCTAACGGTTTTTCGATTGAAGAGATATTTAAAACCATTGAACGGGAACTTGCACAACAGGTGGTGTTCAAAAAGTTTTATGTCAATAAATCAAAATCGAAATTCTGGAATATTAAAGCGGTAGCTAAAATAAAAGCTGACGTGTACCATATAACGGGCGATTGTAACTATTTGGCTTTAGGCATACCACCTGAAAAAACCATATTAACCGTACATGATATTGGCCATTATGAAAACACTTTAAGTGGTTTAAAAAAATGGCTTTATGGTTTGTTTTGGTTTAAATGGCCTTTACAAAAAGCCCATCATATAACGTGTATTTCTAATTTTACTAAAAGTAAGCTCATTGAGTATTTTAAAATTGATGCTGCTAAAATTAATGTTATTTATAATCCATACCCTGCATTATTCAAAGCCAATTTAAAAACATTCAGAACCAAAACACCTATTATATTACAAATAGGTGCCGGCCATAATAAAAATACTGCCCGATTAATTGAAGCCATAAAAGGTTTAGATTGTAAGCTATTGCTTATAAACGGGCTCAATGAAAATATAGAAAAACAACTTAAACAAAATCAGATTTCATATATCAGTAAATCAAAATTATCATTTGATGAAGTATATGAAGCCTACTGTTTTGCTGATATTGTATTTTTTGCTTCCACTTACGAAGGTTTTGGATTACCCATAGTAGAAGCCAATGCAACCGGAAGAGTTATTATTACTTCAACCGTTGCTTCCATGCCCGAAATTGCAGGCGACTCTGCTTATTTAGTTAATCCATTAAGTGTGGAAGAAATAAGAACCGCTCTACAAAACATAATAGAAAACGCAGACTTAAGAAGCCAATTAATAAAAAATGGTTTTGAAAACATTAAACGTTTTGAGTCGTACGAAATTGCAAACCAATATTTTCAATTGTATTGTAAAGTAGCACAAAAATGAAATTATTAGTTTTATACGCAGAGTTAATGCCCTACAACATGGCTTGTTTTAAAAGTCTGGTGAATAATTGGGAGACAACTATTCATGTAGTAAGGTGGGATAAAAAAGTATTAACTCCTTATCAACCGGAAAATATTGATGGTGTTACTTACTATAATCGTTCTGCTTTTTCATTAGAACAAATAAAATCTTTATACAACACACTCCAACCCGATGCCATTTTTGTAAGTGGCTGGATGGATAAAGACTATTTGAAAATATGTAAAATAGCCAAGCTAAATAAAGTACCTGTTATAACCAGTGCCGACAGCCAATGGACAGGTTCCATAAAACAACGTTTAGGAGCCATTAGTGCTAAATTTTATTTTAAAAAGCTGTTTGATTATATCATGATTCCTGGTGCTTATCAATTTGAATTTGCCAAAAGAATTGGTTTTAAAAATAACCAGATTTTATTCAATTTATATGCCGGTGATGTTTCTTTTTATTCAAAATTATACCAGGAACATTTACCACAAAAAACCAATCAATATCCCAAAAACATTCTTTTTTTAGGTCGCTTTGCCGATGTAAAAAATTGCAGGTTACTCATTGATGCTTTTACAGAATTAACACATCCGCAAAAGGCAGCATGGAAAATATACTTTATAGGAAATGGACCGCTTGAAAAAGATATTCCCGTAAACGATAATTTTAAAATATATCCTTTTATGCCACCACTAGAGTTGGTTAAAGTGTTACCGAAGATTGGGTTTTTTTGCTTACCGAGTAAAAAAGAACCTTGGGGGGTTGTAGTGCATGAAATGGCAGCTTACGGGTTGCCTTTATTGATATCAAACGCATGTGGCGCAGCAACAGCATTTGTAAAAAATGCATATAACGGTTTTACTTTCCAATCAGAAAACAAAGCATCATTACAATTTCAATTATTACAACTGTTTAATAAAACCGATGAAGAGTTACTGGCAATGGGCAAAAAAAGCAACCAGTTAGCCAAACAAATACTACCCGATATATGGGCCAGTGAAATGGTTCATATTATGCAAACAAAAATAAACCATACTATAGAACAAGCGTAAATATGTGCGGAATTAGCGGATACATCAATACCAACTTATCAAAAGAAAAACTACAAAACATGTTGCTTTGCATGAAGCACCGTGGGCCTGACGATGATGGTATATTTATTTCGGCTAATGAAAAAGTGGGATTAGGACAAGTACGCTTAAGTATTATTGATTTAAGTATGCATGGCCACCAGCCTTTGTTTAGTGACGATGGAAACTGGCTTATCGTTTTTAATGGTGAGATTTATAATTTTAAAGATATAAAAGCAAAACTGCAAGCTGCAGGGCATGAGTTTAAATCAAACTCCGATACAGAAGTATTGTTACATGCTTACCAAAAATGGGGTATTGATTGTTTACAGGAGTTGAATGGTATGTTTGCTTTTGCCATACACAATATCCGCGAAAACACCACTTTTATTGCCCGTGACCGCTTTGGCGAAAAGCCATTGTATTACCAGCAAACGGCTGATAACGGATTTATTTTTGCTTCTGAAATACGTTCATTGCTGGCATCAACAGTGGTTAAACCAAAATTAAACAGGGCAGTATTACCTGAGTTTTTAGCACAACAAACCGTACATTACCCCAATACACTCATTGAAAATGTATATAGTTTAGAGCCTGCTCACTATATATTAATTGATGAAAATACTTTTGAGAAAAAATGTTACTGGCAGGCACAAATTAATCCTGTTGAAATAAGCCATGAACAAGCACTTAAGCAAGTAAGAGATTTATTTATAGACTCGGTTGATAAACGCTTAATCAGCGATGCTCCTTTAGGCGCTTTCCTTTCAGGTGGAATAGACTCTACTATTTTAGTGGGAGTAGCAGCTAACATTAACAAAACAAAATTCAATACCTATACCGTAGCTTTCGATAATCCCGCATTTAAAGATGGCTACTATTCGCAAATTGCAGCCAAACATTTTGGTACCATTCACCACGAAATAAAGTTAAGCTTAAACGATGTTTTGCATGAAATACCGCAGGCATTGCAAAGCATAGATCATCCGTCAGCCGATGGCGTAAACTCCTATTTGGTTTCAAAAGCAGTAAAACGTGCAGGCTTAAAAGTAGCCCTTTCAGGTTTGGGTGGTGATGAAATATTTGGCGGATACGCCAGCTTTAAGCAGCTATCAAACCTAGCCCAAAACAACAAATTTGTTAAACTGGTTCCTCAAGGCATTAGAAAAGGAATAAGCAATGCTGTTGTCAACACAAACTCAAGTATTAAACTGCAAAAAATAAGCGCTTACTTACAATCAGACTTAAGCATTGAAAGCAATTATACCATTACACGCCAATACTTTTTTAACAACCAGATAAAAGAGTTAAGTAAAAACAAATTTGCTGGCTATAATATTCCAAAAGAGAATATACCTCAAGCATACTCCTACTCTACTATTTCAAAACTAGAGTTAGATTATTATATGCACGATGTATTGTTACGTGATACAGACCAAATGAGCATGGCAAACTCATTAGAAGTACGTGCACCTTTTCTCGACCATCGTTTACTGGAATTAGTACTTTCTATTGAAAACAGTTATAAAACTGACCCTAGAATAAATAAATCGTTGTTTGTAAAAGCCCTGATTGATTTTATACCGGAAGAATTATTATACCGTCCAAAACAAGGCTTTGTAATGCCTTTTGACAATTGGATGCGTAATGAATTAAACACCTACTGCAAACAAAAACTAACATACCTGAAAGAAAAGGATATATTTGATGCACATGCAATAGACCATTACTGGCAATGTTATCTGAACAAAACGGGCAATGTAAATTGGGCCCGTTTGTGGTTATTGGTAAGCCTTGCAAACTGGCTTGAAACAAATAATATTAACTAATAAGCTATATACTTTACAAAACATATTGTGAATTTACCCAAACCAAAAATTTTAGCTTTCTTCGATTTTTTCTTCCCTGCCTATAAATCAGGAGGGCCCGCAAGGTCTTCATTAGGCTTGGTGGAAACATTAGGAATGTATTATGATTTTGAGATTTTTACCCGTAGTACTGACAAGGATTTTAAAGAGAAACTACAAGGCATTGAAAGTGCTAATTGGTGCGATGTAAAAGGGGCAAAAGTATTTTACTCAACCAATGCTATTCAAATACTAAAAGCTGCTAAAAAAGTAGAGTACGATGTGTATTACTTTAATAGTTTCTTTTCAGCAGCATACACTATTTTACCATTGCTGCTCATATCGTTAGGCATACTACCCGAAAAGCCAATTATACTAGCTCCAAGAGGTGAATTTTCAGAGAATGCATTGGCCATTAAAAACTGGAAGAAAAAAATTTATCTAAAACTGTTCAACTCCTTTTTATACAACAAAGTTATTTTCCATGCTTCCTCTAATTTTGAAAGATGGGACATTATAAAAGCTACCCGGGTTAAATACTCACAAGTACGCGTAGCACTTAATTTAAGGCCTATTTCAGAGTTTTCGGCCATACAATACAAACCCATCACCAAAGAAAGTGGTGAGTTAAAACTGGTGTTTATTTCACGTATATCAGCCATGAAAAATATTGATTTTGCATTAAGAGTACTTAAAAACTGCAAAACAAATATTACCCTTGATATATATGGTATTGTTGACGATAAAGCTTACTGGAGCGAATGCAAAACCTTAATAGCTGAATTACCTGCCCATATTAAAGTAGTTTACAAAAGCGAGGTTTCACAAAAAAATGTATTTGGTGTTTTACAAAACTACCATGTTATGTTTTTACCTACACGGGGCGAAAACTTCGGGCACTCCATATTAGAATCATTTATGGCCAATAGGCCGGCATTAATTAGCAATGTAACTATCTGGCGTAATTTAGAACAGCAAAAAGCCGGATGGGATTTAACCCTTCATGATGAAAACCTTTTTGTTCGTAAATTAGATGAACTGAATGCAATGGATAATGACACCTATCAGCAGTTTGTTTCAGGTGCACACCAAATGGCACAAAACTATTTTTACGATAGTGAAAAAGTAAACGCTTATAAAAAATTATTTGATTATTAAGATATGTGCGGAATTGTTGGAATAGTTAGTAAAGAATCAGATCAGTTGATAGACAACTTGGTTCGCTCCATTGTGCATAGAGGCCCTGACGATTATGGTTGCTATAATGGCAATGGCATTTCATTGGGTCACAGACGTCTTTCTATTGTTGATTTAAGTCCTTTAGGGCATCAGCCCATGATTTCAGCCGATGATGATTATGTATTAATTTACAATGGTGAAATTTATAACCACAGTATTATAAGAGAACGTTTATCAGAAAAAGGCTACACCTTTAAAGGCACAAGCGATACAGAAACACTTTTGTATGCTTACATAGAATACGGACCTAAAATACTCAATGAGTTAAACGGAATTTTTGCTTTTGCTATTTATTCAAAAAGTAAAAATGAACTCTTTATAGCCCGCGATCAGTTTGGCGTAAAGCCATTGTATTACATGGCCGAAAAAGATACTTTTTTGTTCTCGTCAGAGCTAAAAAGCTTAATAAAACATCCAACACTTAATAAAAGTATTGACCATACTGCTATTATGGACTATGTAAATTATTTATATAGTCCTGCAGAAAAAACACCCTTTTCGCAAATACAAAAAGTAGCACCCGGTCATTACATAATATACGATTTAAATACTCATACTTACAAGCAACACCAATACTACGATATTCCATTTACCGGAAAAGTAAATTCAGCAAGTTTGGAAGAGCTTAGTTTTCAGTTAGAGAAAAAACTATTTGATGCTGTTGAAAGGCAATTAATGAGTGATGTGCCGGTTGGCTTTTTCCTTTCAGGTGGACTTGATTCAAGCTTAGTAGCAGCTATTGCCCAACAGCTTAATCCTGATAAGCCACTGACTTGTTTTACTATTGACTCCGGTGAGGGAAAGGTAACCGAAGAAGGTTTTGCCAATGATTTACTATATGCTAAACTATTAGCCGATAAATTCAACTTTAACTTACATATAGTAGATGCTAAAGTTGATATTTTAAAAGACTTTGATAAAATGATTTGGCACTTAGATGAGCCACAAGCAGACCCTGCCCCGCTTAATGTATTAAACATTTGCCAGGCAGCAAGAGGCAAAGGAATTAAAGTTTTATTAGGCGGAACCGCGGGCGATGATTTGTTTTCGGGTTATAGAAGACACCAGGCTTTACATTACGAAAAACTTTTCACCTATATACCAAGCACATTACGAACAACAGCCAAAGATGTTAGCAAAAGGTTAGATGCATCAAAACCTATTAACAGGCGTTTAAGAAAGTTTTTGCATGATGCAGATAAAAGCAAATTAGAACGTATGGCAGGCTATTTTGCATGGCTGCCTTACGAAAATAATTTAAGCCTTTATTCGGATAAAGTAAAAAAAGAATTAAGTACCTACAGACCTAATCAAATATTATTTGACCTGTTAAGAAACATTCCAAACGAAACAGCAGACTTAAACAAAATGTTGTATTGGGAAATGAAAACCTTTTTAATGGGACATAACCTGAACTATACCGACAAAATGAGTATGGCTGTTGGTGTTGAAGCACGTGTACCCTTTTTAGATTTAGAGTTGGTAAACTTTAGTACAACCATACCCGACCACTTTAAACTGAAGGGACAAACAACTAAGTATATTCTAAAAAAAGTAGCTGAAAAATACCTTCCCCATGAAATTATATACCGCCCAAAATCAGGCTTTGGAGCACCGGTAAGGAAATGGATAACAGAAGACTTAGACGAGATGATTAAAGAAAGATTATCGCCTAATAAAATAAAAGCTCGTGGTATTTTTAACGAAGAAGCCGTTTGGCAATTGATAAAAGACAATAAAGATGGTAGAATAGATGCCTCTTATACAGTTTGGAGCTTACTCTCCATTGAAAGCTGGATGCAACAATTTGTAGACGGGGAAAAGTTATTTTAATGGATTAACTCCATTCAATTCCTGCAATACATTTTTACAATAAGTCATTTTAATTACAATAAACTATCTACACAATCACCCTGCGTGATTAATAACTATTATTAATGAAACAAATAATACAAAATTTAAAAAACGGAAATACCATATTGGAAGAAGTGCCCGCTCCTTTAGTAAAAAAAGGCCATGTACTGATACAAACTAGCAAAACCCTTGTTTCATTGGGTACCGAAAAAATGTTGGTAGAATTTGGTAAATCAAACCTCCTTTCAAAAGCCCGTCAACAACCCGAAAAAGTGAAGCAGGTATTGGATAAAATTAAATCGGACGGATTATTACCAACACTGGAAGCTGTTTTTAATAAGCTTGATGAGCCGCTTCCTTTAGGTTATTGCAATGCAGGAGTTGTTATTGAAGTAGGCGAAGGTCTAAGCGAATTTAAAGTAGGCGATAGAGTTGTTTCCAATGGCGCCCATGCAGAGTTTGTGTGTGTACCTAAAAATTTGTGTGCTTTAATTCCTGAAAATGTAAGCGATGAAGAAGCCGCTTTTACCGTAATCGGTTCCATAGGTTTACAAGGCATCCGTTTGGTAAACCCAACCATTGGTGAAACCGTAGTTATTATTGGTTTAGGATTAATTGGTTTAATTACTGCCGAATTATTAATAGCCAATGGCTGCGAAGTAATAGGCTTTGATTTTGACGATAAAAAAGTAGCCTTAGCCCAAAGCAAAGGCGTAAAAGCATTCAATGCATCAAAAGGTATTGATGTAGTTAAAACAGTTGAAGGACTTACCAATGGAATAGGTGCCGATGCAGTTATTATTACCGCATCAACCAAAAGTGATGAAGTAATTAGCCAATCAGCACAAATGAGCCGTAAACGCGGACGCATTGTTTTAGTAGGTGTAATTGGATTAAATATAAACAGAGCCGATTTTTTCAAAAAAGAATTAAGCTTTCAGGTATCATGCTCATATGGACCGGGTAGATACGATGAAGATTACGAAAACAGAGGTATAGACTATCCTTTGGCTTATGTAAGATGGACCGAAAAAAGAAACTTTGAAACCATTTTAGGTGCTATAGCAAGAGGCAAAGTTGATGTAAAACCACTCATTACCGAAAGAGTAAAACTAGACGACTATATGCAAATATATGGTTCTATGGGAGGTGCAAGTATTGCTTCAATCATCAGTTACGATGCACCTCAGCAACAGGCAAAACCCAAAAATAATGTACAGTTAAATCAAGCCACTTTTGCGGGTAGCAAAGGCGTTATTGGTATTATAGGTTCTGGTAATTTTACTAAAATGACCATGTTACCTGCACTGAAAGGTACAGGTGCGGCTTACAAATATATTGCGAGTCAAAGTGGTGTTTCAGGCAATGCATTGGCTAAAAAATATGGCTTTAGCAACTCCACCACCGATTACAAACAAATATTAAATGACAGCGAAGTTGATTTGGTTTTAATAACTACCCGCCATAATGTGCATGCAAGCATGACCATTGATTGTTTAAATGCAGGCAAACACGTTTTCGTGGAAAAGCCATTGGCCATTAACAATGAACAATTAGAACAAGTTATTTCAACTTATGCTCAGTTAAATACTAAACCAACCGTCACTGTTGGTTTCAACAGACGCTTCTCCCCTTTCATTCAAAAAGCAAAAGCATTGTTGGGCAATGCCAATAATGCTATCAATATGGTTGCTACCATGAATGCAGGTTTTATTCCACCCGAAGTTTGGGTAAACGATTTACAGGTAGGTGGCGGAAGGATTATTGGCGAAGCTTGTCACTTTATTGATTTAATGACCTATTTAAATGGAAGCAAAGTAGTAAGTGTTTCCATGAGTGCATTGGGTAATCAGGTAGCTGAAAATACAGACAATGCTATTATTACCTTAAAATTTGAAAATGGCTCACAAGGCGTAATCAACTATTTTGCCAATGGCCATAAAGCCTACTCAAAAGAAAGAGTGGAAATATACTCACAAGGCAGAACCCTTATTTTAGATAATTTCAGACGCATGGAAGGATTTGGATTCAAGGGTTTTTCAAGCATGAAAAGCAAACAAGATAAAGGACATAAAAACCAGTTTGATTTATTAATTCAAGCCATTAAAAATGGAGGCAATGCCTTAATTCCTTTTGATGAAATAGTAAATACAAGTCAGGCAAGTATAGCCGCCATTGAAAGCTTAAAAACAGGAAAAACTATTCTTTTATAACCTATAAGAATTACACAATGAAAATTACAATTATAGCAGGAGCTCGTCCTAACTTTATGAAAATAGCACCCATTATAGATGCTATGAAAGCAGAACAGGCAGCGGGCAAAAATATAACTTATAGATTAGTACATACCGGCCAGCATTACGACAAGAAAATGTCGGATGATTTTTTCACAGAGCTTGGTATTCCTGAACCCAATGCCAATTTAGCTTGCGGAGGCGGCACACAAGCCGAGCAAACAGCAGCCATCATGGTTAAGTTCGAACAAGAACTATTAGATAATCCTGCTGATGCCATTTTAGTAGTAGGTGATGTTACTTCAACCATGGCTTGTTCCATTGTTGCTAAAAAATTAAATACCGATGTAATACATGTAGAGGCAGGCATACGCTCGTTCGACTTAACAATGCCCGAAGAAATAAACAGGATGGTAACCGATGCCATTACCGATCATTTTTTCACCACATCAGAGCAAGCCAATATCAATTTAAGGAATGCAGGACAAGCTGATAATAAAATACACTTTGTAGGCAATACGATGATTGATACATTGCTGAAACAAATGCCCCGTTTAAAAAAACCGGGTATTGTTGATGAATTACAATTACAACCACAATCGTATTTCGTTATTACCTTACACCGCCCGGCCAATGTGGACGAAGAAGAAAAATTAAAATCATTACTTTTTGAAATTATTAATAATGTAAATGGCTTACCTATTATTTTTCCTGTACATCCGCGTACCGCAAAAATGCTTGACAGCATAGGTATTAAGGCCGATAACCTGCACATGATAGATCCATTGGGTTATTTATCATTTAACTATTTGGTGAAAAATGCCAAAGCAGTGATAACAGATAGCGGAGGCATTACCGAGGAAACAACCGTAATGGGTGTACCTTGTATTACATTACGCGATAATACAGAAAGACCTGAAACCATTACCGTTGGTACCAACGAGTTAATAGGCACCAACCCACAGGCTGTAAAACCGGCACTGCAAAAGTTATTCAGTGGCAATTGGAAAAAAGGCGGTATTCCCGATTTATGGGATGGAAAAACAAGCCAGCGAATAGTAGCAAAACTACTTGAAGTATACGCTTAAGATAGATTCCAAAAATGAATAAGCTAAAACAATTCGTACAAATAATTCAAAACATGGGCTTACGTTATGTAAGCTTCAGGCTTGGGTTTGAAGTAATGAAAAAGTTAGGATTATTAAAATATAAATATCCTACCAATCCGGCACCAAAACAATTCATCAGCTTAGCAGATTGGAAACAGTTAAATCAAAAATTCTTTTTTGAATCGAAGGAAACACTAACCTTTACCAAAGACAGAAATAATCAATTACAGGAAGAAGCTTTAAAAATACTTGATGGTACTTTAAAGTTTTTCAGTGCGCAGGAATATCATTTAGGCAAAGACTACGATTGGTTAACAAACCCTGATACTGGTTTTAAATATAGCAATACAATCCATTGGTTATACATTAACGATTACTCCAAACAAGCAGGCGATATTAAATACGTTTGGGAAAAGTCGCGCTTTACCTATTTAAATACCATCATTCGTTACGACTATCATTTTGATACAGACCAATCAGAATTTGTATTCAGTGAAATAGAATCGTGGATTAAAGCCAACCCCGTTAACCAAGGACCTAATTACAAATGCAGTCAGGAAACATCGTTGCGTGTTTTTAACTGGCTATTCGCATTACACTATTATAAAAACTCAGCAGCTTTAACCGAAGCACGTTTTCAATCTATTATGCATGCTATATACTGGCAGGCAAAACACATCAATAACAATATTAACTTTTCAAGGATAGCCGTTAGAAATAACCATGCTATTACAGAAACCTTAGGCATGTATTTAATAGGTTTACTCATGCCCTATTTTCCGGAAGCCAAACAATGGAAAACAAAAGGTAAACAATTTTTAGAGCAGGAAATAGCCTATCAGATTTACGAGGATGGAACCTTCTTACAATTTTCGAGTAATTACCACCGCGTAGTTATTCAATTACTCAGCTGGGCTATTCAGCTCAACAAACTAAACGATACCCCTTTTTCAGATACCTTTTACCAACGGGCTAAAGCAAGCGTACATTTTTTAACCACTTGCATGCAAAAGGAAAATGGACAACTACCAAACTATGGCGCAAACGATGGAGCTTTATTCTTTAAATTCAGCAACCAGCATTACAGAGATTACAGACCGCAGTTAGAAGCATTAAGCCTGTTGCTAAACTTAAACTGGCCATACGACACCTTTGAAGATAAAAACTGGTATGGTATAAACAATAAAGTCATTGCTCAAAAACAAGCCAGACAACAATTAAGTCAGTTTAAAAAAGGCGGTTACTATATTATAAACGAAGCAAACACCCTAAGTTTTATTCGTTGTGGTAACCACAAAGACAGGCCATCGCAAGCCGATAACTTACATTTAGATATATGGGTAGATGGCGAAAATATATTACGCGATGCAGGTTCCTATAAATACAATACCAGCGAAGAAGAAATACGTTACTTTTTCGGAACGGCATCACACAACACAGTCATGCTAAATGGATTTGACCAAATGCGTAAAGGCTCCCGTTTTATTTGGTTTAACTGGTCGCAAGCTGTTGCAGCAACACTTAATGAAACAACCGAAGCTTTTGAATTTGATGGCACTATCAAAGCATTTGAATACATAGAAAAAGGCATTACCCATCAAAGAAAAGTACGCAAGTTTAAAAACGAGTTGAAATGGGAAGTAGAAGATATACTTAAACACCATACAGAATACCCTATTAAACAAATATGGAATCCATCAGAAAGCTTTTTTAACAACTATAGTATTAAAGCTTACGATAGCAATAACCAACCCATTGAACCCATTTACCAAGATGGTTTTTATTCCGGCTTATACGGCATCAAAGAACCTAGCAAACAAATTATATTTACAAGCAATGGAACCAAAATAACCACGGTTATCCATAAAATTTAAATAGTTCGAAATACCCATTAATGAAAATTTTACTTATACATCAATACTACTTAGAAAAAAGTGATAGTGGCGGTTCGCGCTGGAACGAAATGAGCCGTATGTGGGCCGAGCAAGGCCATGAAATAACCGTATTAGGCGGTATGGTGCATTATGCATCAGGCAAAAAAAACGAGAAGTATAAAGGCAAGTATTTTTTCGATGAAAAAAATTTCGAACCTAATATCAGGGTTATCAGGAGCCATGTTTCCGAAGCTTACAACGTAAATTTTTTAGGCAGGCTATGGGCTTACTTTTCATTTGTATTCAGCAGCACATGGGCAGGAACCTTTTATGCCAAAGATAAATACGACATTATCATAGTAACATCGCCCCCTTTATTTGTGGGTATTACCGCTTATATTTTATCAAAAATTAAACGCATTCCATTTGTTTTTGAAATACGTGATTTATGGCCCGAATCAGCTATAGATACAGGCGTAGTAACCAACGGGTTTATTATTAAAATGGCTTATGCTTTTGAAGCATTTATATACAAAAAAGCCAAATTGATTAATGTATTAACTCCAGCCTTCAGAACAACGCTGATAGAAAAGAAAAAAGTAAGCACCGAGAAAATTATATTCATTCCCAATGCAGCCGACTTTAGTCTTTCGCAAGAACTACTCGCTACTTTTGATACTAAATTATTCAGGGCAGAAAAAAGCATTGGCGAAGATAAATTTGTAATTACTTACGTAGGTGCACATGGTGTAGCCAACCATTTAATACATGCCATAGAAACAGCCGAGTTATTAAAAGATACACCCGTATTGTTTTTAATGATTGGAGAAGGCATGCAAAAAGCATGGTTGAAAGAAGAAGTGGCCAAGCGTCAACTCACCAACATACAATTTATAGATGCAGTTCCTAAAAAAGAAGTATTCAAATACATTTTAGCATCAGACATGGGAACCTCTATACTTAAAAAAGTAGATACCTTTAAAACCGTATACTCCAACAAAACATTCGACTACATGAGCTGTAAAAAGCCCATATTAATGGCCATAGATGGTGTTTCGCGCGAGTTAGTAGAAGAAGCCAACGGAGGCATTTACGTAGAGCCAGAAAATGCACAAGACTTTGCAGATAAAATAAAAATATATTTAAACAACCGCGACCTGTTACAACAACAAGGAGAAAGCGGATACCAATTTGCGCTTAATCATTTTGATAGGACACATTTAGCCAATAAATACCTGGAAGAAATTAAAAAAATAATATGATTTATCGCTCAGTCATAAAACCCGTTTTTGATGCTGTAGTAGCCTTGTTGGTGCTTATTTGTTCTAGCCCTGTTACCATACCCGTAACCATTATATTATGGATAGTAAATGACCGGAAACCATTTTTTGTACAGGCAAGGCCAGGCAAAAACGAACACGTTTTTAAACTGATCAAGTTTAAAACCATGAACGATAAAAAAGACAAAGAAGGCAACCTGCTATCAGATGCAGAACGTTTAACATGGATAGGTAAGCTGGTACGCAAAACTTCGCTCGATGAAATACCACAAATGATTAATGTATTAAAAGGCGATATGAGTTTAATAGGCCCTCGCCCTTTACTCGTTCAGTACCTGCCGTTATATAGTGTAGAACAAAAGAAACGCCATTTGGTAAAACCCGGTATTACAGGCTGGGCACAGGTAAACGGACGAAACAATATTAGCTGGGAACAAAAATTTAATCTGGATGTATGGTACGTACAGCACCTTAATTTTTTGTTAGATATAAAAATAATCTGGCTTACCGTTTTAAATATTTTAAGATCAAAAGACATTAACCAGGAAGGACATGCCACCATGCCCTTTTTTAAAGGTACAGAATGAAAAATATACTAATTAGTGCTGCAGGCAGGAGAGTAAACTTGGTAAAAAGTTTCCAGGCAGAATTACATGCGCTCGATAAAAATGCAAAAGTATACGCATCAGACATGAACCCTACTCTGTCATCAGCCTGCCAACAAGCCGATGCATATATACAGGTTAAAGCTATTAAAGACCCTGAATATATTGACGATTTATTAGCCAAATGTATAGCCTTTAACATAGGTGTTATAGTACCCACTATTGATACCGAATTAGTATTGCTGGCTGAAAACAAAGAGCTGTTTATAGAAAAGGGAATTACACCCGTAGTTTCAGGTTTAAGCTTTACCAAAGCCTGTCGCGATAAAAGATTGATCAATACCTTTTTTGAAGAAAGAGGTATAAGCATTCCCAAGCCCATTGATAAAAATAACCCCAGCTTTCCCCTCTTTATTAAACCATACGATGGCAGTTTAAGTGCCGATATATTTTTAATAAACACCAAAGAAGAGTTGACCAATTACCATTTAAGCAATCCAAAGCTGATGTTTATGGAATACGTTGACAAAAAACAATACGATGAGTTTACCGTAGATATGTATTACGGAACCGACCATAACGTAAAATGTATTGTACCCAGAAAACGCATAGAAATACGCGGAGGAGAAATTAGCAAAGGCATTACTTTAAAAAACGACATAGTAGATTACCTGAAAGAAAAGCTGAACCATATAGATACAGCAGTAGGTTGTTTAACATTACAATTGTTCAGGCATAAAGAAAACGAAAATAAAATAGGCATAGAAATAAACCCCCGTTTTGGTGGAGGTTACCCCTTAAGTTATAAAGCCGGAGCAAACTATCCGTTGTTTATTATAAAAGAATACCTGCTTAACGAAACCCTTTCCTACACCAACGACTGGGAAGAAAATTTACTGATGTTGCGTTACGATGATGAGATAATAATACATGATGCCCGTTTTTAATAAAAACAGTTTTGTTGTTTTCGATTTAGATGATACCCTTTACAATGAAATTGATTATCTGAAATCAGCCTACAGGCATATAGCAAATACCATTAACCCGGCTATTGAAAACAATATTTACACCGATTTACTGAACTGGTATAACCAAGGATTAAATCCATTTAGCCACTTAATAGAAAAATACCCAACCACACTTACTTTAAGCCAACTACTCGATTTATACCGCTTTCATACACCACAAATAAAAATACATGCCGATGCATTTGATTTTATGCAGTGGCTCATTAAACAAGAAATACCCATGGGTTTAATTACCGATGGCAGAAGCATCACACAACGTAACAAATTACAATCACTTCAAATAACTGAGTTCTTCACCGATATTATTATTTCAGAAGAATTTGGCAGTGAGAAACCCGATAAGAATAACTTTTTATACTTTGCAAAAAAATATCCCGATAAAACCTTTACCTATATTGCAGATAATACAAAGAAAGATTTTATTGCACCCCGGGAACTAAACTGGCAGATGATATGTTTGCTTGACAATGGTAACAACATACACAAGCAAGACCTAAGCCTTTTGCCAAAAGAAACCATACTAATTAAAAACTTTAAAGACCTGTTGCAAAGCCTATAGCAATAGGTTTAACAACAAGACCTCTTATAAAAACTAACTACATGACAAACGATAAAATATGGCTTTCATCGCCCCACATGTGTGGTAAAGAATTTGAATTCGTAAAAGAAGCTTTTGATACCAACTGGATTGCACCATTGGGACCAAACGTTGACGGATTTGAAAAAGACCTAGTTGAGTTTACCCAAACAAAACATGCTGCTGCATTGAGTTCAGGAACATCAGCCATACATTTAGCTTTAATTATATTAGGCGTAAAAGCAGGCGATGAAGTAATTTGTCAAAGCTTTACCTTTTCAGCATCGGCCAACCCGATTATGTACCAAGGTGCTACACCAGTATTTGTAGATTCAGAAACCGACACATGGAACATGTGCCCGAAACAATTGCGCTTAGCCATTGAAGGCAGCATAGCAAAAGGCAAAAAACCAAAAGCCATTATACCAGTTCATTTATATGGTATGCCCGCCAAAATGAATGAAATAATAGCCATAGCCAATGAGTTTACTATTCCGGTTATTGAAGATGCAGCCGAGGCATTGGGTTCAACATTCAATGAAAAACCTTGCGGTACATTCGGGCAACTGGGTGTACTTTCATTTAATGGCAATAAAATTATCACCACTTCAGGCGGAGGCGCCTTAATAGCCAACAACGAAGACTGGATAAAACAAGCGCGCTTTTTAGCCACACAAGCACGCGATGCAGCACCACATTACCAACACTCACAAATAGGTTATAACTACCGCATGAGCAATGTTTGTGCAGGTATAGGCCGTGGACAAATGACCGTTTTACAAGATAGAGTAAACCACCGCAGAGCCAATTTTGATTATTATAAAAACGAGTTAGCCACTATTGAAGCTATACAATTTCACGAAGCACCAACAGGCGCATATAGTAACCGTTGGTTAAGCTGTATTTTAGTAAACTCTAACAGCAAAAACATAACCCGCGAAACCATCAGGTTAGCTTTAGAAAAAGAAAACATAGAAGCAAGACCATTGTGGAAACCAATGCATTTGCAACCCATTTTTGAGCAATATCCTTTTTATGGAGATGGAACTTCAGCCCTTTTATTTGAAAAAGGACTTTGCTTGCCTTCCGGTTCCAACCTGACAACCGATGATTTAAAACGAGTAGTAACCATTATAAAATCTTTATTTTAACTAACCAACAAGCATTCAGAAGTCCCGAAATAAGAACTGTTTCGGGACTTTTATTTTAAACATATAAAACTTTCCATACGCGTTTATTCATTCATTTCAAATAAATAAACAGGATAATGCGTTTGTAAACCCTTACATGAATACAAAAATAAAATTTGCCATACTAGGCTTCGGGCATATAGGTAAGCGACATGCCGATATGATACTAAGACACACAGAAGCAGAGTTAGTGGCAATTGTCGATACTCATTTAAACATAGATTCCAACACCTATCAGGTACCAACATTCAATACACTTGACCAATTAATAAATGCCAATATACCTGTTGACATAGTTTGTATAGCAACACCCAATTACCTGCATTGCCAACAAGCCATACAAGCTTTACAAAACAACTGGCATGTAGTTATTGAAAAACCAATGGGGCTTTCAAGTCAGGAGTGTCAGCAAGTTATTGATACCGCTGCAGCCAACAACAAAATGGTTTTTTGTGTTATGCAGAACAGATATTCCCCACCCTCAGCTTGGTTAAAAGAAGTTATCAATCAAAACCTGCTTGGTGATATTTACCATGTACAAATTAATTGTTACTGGAACCGCGATGAAAAATACTATGCCCAATCAAACTGGAAAGGAAAAAAAGAATTAGATGGTGGAACCCTCTTCACACAGTTTAGTCATTTTGTTGATACCATGTATTGGTTATTTGGCGAAATAAAAAACATTACTGGAAAACAATACAATTTCAACCACCAAAATAGTATAGAGTTTGAAGACAGCGGCTTTATTCAGTTTGAAATAAACAATGGCGGAACAGGAAGCATTAACTATAGCACCAGTGTTTTCAATAAAAACCTCGAAAGCAGCATAACCATAATAGGGCAAAACGGTTCCGTAAAAATTGGCGGACAATACATGGATGAAGTATTGGTTTGCAACATAAAAGATTACCAAATGCCCCAATTACCAAAAACCAACCCGGCTAACGATTACGGTTCGTACAAAGGCAGTGCTGCCAACCACGAGTATGTAATACAAAACGTAATAGAAGTTTTACAGGGCAAAGCCAATATAAAAACTACCGCTACCGAAGGTTTAAAAGTGGTAGAAACCATTGAGCATATTTATAAAGCTTTGCATAATTAACCCGTAAAGCAACAACACAAAACAACCCACAATAAGCGGAACATATAGTAAAACCTAGATTAATGCTTTATATAAGCTATCTTCCGCAAATTATTATTTTATAAACTTAACACATGTCATTTAAAGATCTAAACCTTATCGAGCCTATTTTAAAAGCGTTAAACGATGAAGGTTATACAACTCCAACACCTATTCAAGAACAATCAATACCTATCGTATTACAACGAAAAGACCTATTAGGTTGCGCACAAACAGGAACAGGAAAAACGGCAGCATTTGCCATACCCATATTACAAATACTTAACCAGGAACAAACCGAACAAAAAGGACAAAGGGCTATAAAAGCTTTAATTTTAACCCCTACCCGTGAACTGGCTATACAAATAGAAGAAAGTTTTAACGCTTATGGAAAATATTGTGGCTTAAAAAACCTGGTTATTTTTGGAGGCGTTTCACAACACAGTCAAACAGAAGCTCTGAAAAGAGGTGTTGATATATTAGTAGCTACACCGGGTCGTTTACTCGACTTAATGAACCAGAAATATGTTCATTTAAACAACATCAAAATGTTTGTTTTAGATGAAGCCGACCGTATGTTGGACATGGGTTTTATTAACGATATTAAAAAAATATTACCCAAATTGCCACCTAAAAAACAAACCCTGTTTTTTTCGGCAACCATGCCACCTGAAATTCAAAAATTAGCCAATACCATTTTAGTAAACCCTTCAAAAGTTGAAGTAACACCCGTTTCATCAACAGCCGAAAAAATTGAACAATCAGTTTACTTTATTGATAGAGGAAACAAGAAAAATTTGTTAGCCCTTTTACTCAAAGACCCTGCTATAAAAAGCGTATTGGTATTTACACGTACCAAACATGGTGCAGATAAAGTAGTAAAAGAACTGGCTAAAATAAATGTGAAAGCTGAAGCCATACATGGCAATAAATCGCAGAATGCACGCCAACGCGCATTAACCAATTTTAAAGCAGGACACACACGCGTACTTTTAGCTACCGATATAGCAGCAAGAGGTATTGATGTGGATCACCTTTCACATGTAATTAATTTTGAACTACCTAATATAGCCGAAACATACGTGCATAGAATTGGGCGTACAGGTCGTGCAGGTGCAAGCGGTATAGCTATTTCATTTTGCGATGCAGAAGAAAAAGAATACCTGAGAGATATTCAGAAATTAATAGGTAAAACAATTCCTGTAATTGACGAACATCCTTATCCGTTAATGGATCATAACCCACCATCAACCAAAGACAATCAACGTGGTGGACGCGGTGGCGACAGAAGACAAGGCAATGCCCCTAAAAAAGAAAATGCCGGTGCAAAACACCAAGCAAAACCGGTACAGTCAAAAACCAGTGCAGCACCTAAGAAAAATTTCAACCGGAATTTCAATAAGCCAAAGCCGCAACCAAAAGCAAACTAATTTTTTAAATAAAGTATTATTGTAAGCAGTAATACTTTATTTTCATTTAGACTATAAATAGATTTAACTCGTTATCCATTAAATTTATCAGAATAATGACAAACTTTTTTGCCCATCAAAGCGCAGTTATTGATGAACCTTGCGAAATAGGAAATGATGTTAAAATCTGGCATTTCAGTCATATCATGTCAGGCGCTGTTATTGGTGCTAAATGCAATATTGGGCAAAACGTATTTATAGCCAACCACGTTAAACTAGGCGAACAGGTAAAAATACAAAACAATGTTTCCGTATATGCCGGTGTGGAATGCGAAGACGATGTTTTTTTAGGCCCATCCATGGTGTTTACCAATGTAATTAACCCAAGGAGCCATGTTAACAGGCAAAATAATTACACCAAAACTTTGGTAAAAAAAGGAGCAAGCATTGGAGCTAATGCTACCATTATTTGTGGAAATACCATAGGCGAATATGCTTTAATTGGAGCAGGGGCAGTTATTACAAAATCAGTACCCGCTTATGCTTTAATGGTTGGTAACCCAGCCAAACAAATAGGCTGGGTAAGTGAATATGGCCATAACTTACAATTTGATACAGCAGGCAAAGCCATTTGTACCGAAACACAACAAGAATACATATTAGCAAATAATAGCGTAACAAGAGTAAAATAATGAGCGTTACTATTCCAATGGTTGACCTCAAAGGTCAGTATGAAAAAATTAAAACCGAAATCAATAACGGTATCAATGAAGTAATAGAATCAAGTACATTCATTAAAGGGCCAAAAGTAAAAGAGTTTGAAAACCAACTGTCACAATACCTTAATATAAAACAAGTAATAGCCTGTGCCAATGGTACCGATGCTTTACAAATAGCCTTAATGGCGCTTCAGTTACAACCAGGCGATGAAGTAATAATTCCTTGCTTTACTTACATAGCCACAGCCGAAGTAATAGCATTATTGGGTTTAAAACCCATATTGATTGATGTAGAAGCCAACTACTTTTGTATAGACCCGCAACTAATCGAATCGAAAATAACAAACAAAACAAAAGCAATAGTACCCGTTCACTTATTTGGCCAGTGCGCCAACATGAACCAGATTATAGCTATTGCAAACAAACACAATATATATGTAATTGAAGATACTGCACAAGCCATAGGTGCTGGTTATATATTAGAAAACAATACGCAACAAACAAGTGCAGGAGGTATTGGTGTAATTGGCACCACTTCATTTTTCCCGTCAAAAAACTTAGGTTGTTATGGAGATGGAGGCGCCTTGTTTACCAACGATGAAAAACTAGCCAGGCAAATCAGGATGATATGCAATCATGGACAAGAAAAACAATATGTACATGATATAATAGGCGTTAACTCCCGTTTAGATAGTATACAGGCAGCAGTATTATTAGCCAAGCTTCCACATTTAAACACATACGCTCAGGCACGCAATCAGGTAGCCAACTGGTACGATGAATTGTTAAGCGGAAACGAACATATTATTATACCCAAACGTGACCAAAACTCAACACACGTATTTAACCAATACACCATTCAACTAGAAGGTGTAAATAGAGATAGCATCAAAAAACACTTAACAGAGAACAATATTGCCAGCGCTGTTTATTATCCGCACACCGTATACCAGCAAAAAGCATTTAGTGACTTAGGCTACCAAGCAGGCGATTTTCCAGTAGCAGAAAAATTAACAGAAACCGTTTTGTCGTTACCCATGCATACCGAAATGACACAAGAAACAGCCACCTATATTGCAAAAGAAGTATTAGCGGCTATCAATAAACACAAATAAGCAATCATGTTTAAAAACAATAAAGCCATTAAGTTTATAGTCATTTTTGTAATAAGCTATTTACTGCTTAATGGGCTTTATCAATTAATATTATGGGCTTACAACCCACAAGTTGATTTATTTACACATTATACTACCACTTCCCTTTGCGCTATTTTCAACGACTTTAGTTATGTACCCAGCCACTACCAAATTGGTTATGTGCTCTCCTATAAACAACAAAAAATTATAAATATAACTGAGGGCTGTAATGCTATTGCCATTGTAATTACACTACTCAGTTTTTGTATAGCCTATACCAGTAAAATAAAAAACTACCTGCTATTTATACCCATTGCATTAAGCCTTGTATATATCATGAACCAGCTACGAATTTACTGGCTCGTATTAATCAAAGTACATTACCCAAACTTCTTTTCATTTTTCCATGTTTACATTTTCCCTGCTATTTTATATTTAGTTGCATTTGGGTTAATGGTTATATGGATTAAATTTTTTGTTGACAAAGAGCTAAAAGAAAACTAACATGAGTGTTAAAACTTCCATGGCATGGCTTATTGGTTTATTCATACTGAACTTTGCATTACAAAATGTAAATTTTATAACACTAAACTGGAATAGCTGTAGTTACTATACCTACAACCCTGTCTGTGCAAACCCCATAAGTTTTATACTCAATAAAATTTTACGTTTACTCCTAAATGCCTACTGCATATACATCGCCATTCAACTTTATAATTATCGTTTTAACAAAAAGCAAACCTTGCTTACAGCAAGTATTGTAGCATTCTTATTTATTATCGATTTAGCTTTTTGTTTTTCAAACAATCAACTACTCATAAACTTCCATAAAGTTTTAAATCCACTTTTGTATAGCCCTTTAATAGCAATGGTATTACTTGCTTATTATTTCAGCAAACAATTAAAATAACAAATTATGCTCACTATTTTAGCAACATGGTTACTGTTATTTATAATTAATTATTTACTCGGTTACCTTGTTAAATATACCCTCAAGTTCCAGGTAGGTTTCGGCTTACAAACCCTGTTCGGCTTAATCCTAACATCCGTTATTTGTGGTTGTGCGGCCTTTTTTATTCCCATTAACCAAACCCTTTTATATGCTATTATTTTGCTAGCCTTATCCGTTGGATTGGTATTTTTTAAAAACATTATCAGCGAGTGTAAAGCACAATTAAGCACTATAAACAATACCACCAGCTGGAGTATTATAATAACAGCAGCTATTTGTTTAGCAGCTTACTCAAGCGGTTATTCCAAAATAAACGATGACGGTTTGTACTACATCCAAACAGGCATGTGGCTTAACAAATATGGGTTTGTTCATGGTTTATCAAATTTACATGTTACACTTGGCCTATGCTCATCGTGGCATATATTACAAGCTGTATTTTCATTTAGCAGCCAAATTCATTTAAACGATTTAAATGGTTTTATACTGCTCATATACCTTTTTTATATCCTTGAAAACTATCAGACAAACACCAACAAAATATTTTCATTACTACAACTAACCGTAATATTTATTTTAAGTATACCCTTTTTAAGTGCACCCAACCCCGACTGGGCAGTTATTGTAATTAGCGCCATAACCTTCGATTTATTTTACAACAAAATCAATAAACAATATCTACCCATCACCCTTATACTAACTGCTTTTGCCCTAAGTATAAAATTTTCAGCCATCGCATTAATCATACTTGGCTTGTATTGCCTTTACAATAGCATACAACAAAGCAGTTTAAAAAAAATAGCTCTAAGCCTATTCTTCGCCTTTATTATTGTATCCTTACTCATTACTAAAAATATATACCAAACAGGTTACCCCGTTTACCCATACAAACCGTTAGCTATTACCCAACTCGACTATACAACTCCGCAAGAAATAGTCAGCTACTACTCAAACGGAATAAAAACATGGGCCATATCCGATAAATTTAAACCCAACGATGTGGCCGAAGTAAACAACATTAACAATTGGAGTTATATAAAAGCACTCATAAGTCGAGGAGGCATAAAAGGGTTTATCAATATTTTAATCCTGCTGATTGCCCTTTTAACCAGCGGCATTTTGCTTCTCCAACAAATAAAAAAGTATAACAGCAAACCTATATCAATACTCCATTTTGTTAATATAATAAGTATCTTAATTTGGCTGATTATAGCTCCACAATACCGTTTTGCATTACCCATGCTGCTTTTTTATATAGCCTGGATTGGTGAGTTTATAATAAACAAATACCTACCCCAATTAATTACTTTATTAAAACCACAATGGTTGCTATTCCCCACTGCTATTATGCTTATAATAACACTGGTCGGATTTGATTTAGGAGGAAACGATACCAGTAAATACATTGGGAAAATAGAAAAACTAAGCATGGCACACCTGTTAAAACCAATGCCACAATACCCGTTTCAGTATGATACTTTAGTTATAGATAAGCAACAATATTATTATACCCATAACAATAGATACTGTTGGGATGCCCCCTTGCCTTGTTTACCCGAATCGTACGAGCGTATGATAAGAACAAACTTTAATTACACCTTACAACCACGAAGTAATAACGTTACCGATGGTTTTAAATACGTAAGCATACCCAATAATTAATTCTGAAAAGAAAAGAATTAGAAACCTATATTTGCCCAAAGCCATCCATTTTTAAATATACTCGTTTTTGAAAATTTCAATTATTACAGTTGTTTTTAATAGTAAAGAAACCATTGAACAAACCATTCAATCGGTGCTGTCGCAATCCTATAAAAACATTGAATACATTATAATTGATGCACAATCTACTGATGGCACTATTGATATTATAGAACAGTACAAAGATAAAATTGCACATATAGTTTCAGAACCCGACAGCGGATTTTATGAGGGTTTAAACAAAGGCATTAAACTAGCCACTGGTGATGTAATAGGTATTTTAAATGCCGATGATCGATTTGCTGACGAAACAATAATCAGCCAGATAGCCAAACAGTTCAATGCACATCCAAACATTAATTCTATCATTGGCGATATAGCTTTTGCTGATTCAAGCAATAAAATTTCACGTTATTATTCAGGTGAAAAATTTACAGCCAACAGCTTTAAATGGGGCTTTATGCCACCACACCCTTCCTTCTATTGCAAAAGAAGTTTATTCCAAAAATTAGGCTATTACAATACTAACTATAAAATAGCCGGGGACTTTGAACTGATGCTTCGTTTTATTTGGAAACATAAAATTACCTTCCATTATTTACCACTGTTAATGGTTTATATGCGCAAAGGGGGTAAAAGCACAAGCACCATATTTACCAGCTTTTTTGTTATCAATCCCGAAGTGTACAATGCTTGTAAAATAAATAACTTACAAACAAGCTATTTCAATATATACATGAAATACTTTTTAAAAATAGGGCAATTTTTCAAACAAAAATAAATTGTAATAATGCTTACCAGGGTTATCATCAAAAAAATATTTACCACACTCATCTACCCTACTTCACTATTAGCATTAGTTAGTATTTGGTTCGTTTATTTATTGATAAAAGGAAAACCAACCAAATGGCCTAAGTATATTTTTATTGGCTTGTTCATAAGTACTCTACTCGTAACATCACAGCCCCTCAGTTCCATATTTATTAATAGTTTGGAAAACGATTATGAGTGCTTAACAGATTCAAACAAAATAAACGAAGCACAATACATTGTAGTATTAGGAGGCGGTTACTCCAAAGAAGAAAATATACCAGCCACAAGCCAGTTAAATAGTTCATCATTAGCCCGCTTAATAGAAGGTATGCGTTTAAAGAGAATAAATACCAGCGCTACCCTTATATTTTCAGGAGGTAATAATGACCACGATAACAAAGAAAGTGAAGCCGAAATTTACCAATTAGCGTACAAAACCATTAGCAATGATACAAGCTGGCAAATACTAAGTGAACGCCCGCACAATACCCGTTCAGAAGCCGATGAAACATTTAAACTAATTGGCAACAAACCCATAATTATAGTTACCACAGCCTGGCACATGCCACGTGCCATGTACTTGTTTAAGCAAGCCGGTTGTAATGCCATTGCAGCGCCTTGCGACTATTTAGCCAAAGAAATACATTATATACCCGATTTACCCAATAGCAATTCCATCAAACAATTCGAAATGGCATTTCATGAATATATTGGTATTGCAGCCTATAAATTATTAGACTAAGTTGAAAGAGTTAAAAACATTAAATAAATACTTTGTTAAATATAAATGGCATTTACTGGCAGGTATAGCCAGTGTTACCATTGCAAGTATTTTTCAAATATTACCGGCAAAATACGTTAGAGAAGCAACCAATTTAGTGGCACAAGCTTTAGAGCAGGCAAACAAACAAAACAACCACGAAGCACTTTACAACGAGCTATTCAAATTTTCAATACTCATATTAGGCTTCTCCGTTTTAAGAGGCGTGTTTATGTATTTCATGCGCCAAACATTAGTAGTAATGAGCAGGCATATTGAATACGATTTAAAAAATGAAATTTACGAAAAATACCAAACCCTTGACATGGAGTTTTATCGCCAGAACCAAACAGGCGATTTAATGAACAGGATTAGTGAAGATGTAGGCAGAGTGCGTATGTATATTGGGCCGGCTGTAATGTACACAGTCAATTTAATTATAACCTGTGCCATTACCATTTATGCCATGTTTAAAACCAATGTGCCGTTAACCTGGTACACATTAATTCCGTTACCAATTTTATCCATTACCATATTCTATGTAAACAATTTAATAGAAAAAAGAAGCGATGCCATACAAGCCAAACTAAGCGATTTAACCAGTTTTGTACAGCAAACATTTTCAGGTATCAGAGTAATTAAATCATTTGGAATAGAAAAACAATTTGAACAAGAACTCATAAACGAATCAAACGAATACAAAAGCAAACAACTCTCCATGGCCAAAGTGGATGCTTTGTTTTTTCCCGCTTTGTTTTTCCTGACAGGATTAAGTAATTTGATTGTTATTTTTATAGGAGGTATTTTAGTAGCACAAGGAAAAGAACAAATTGGTATTATCCCTGAGTTTATACTGTATGTAAATATGCTTACATGGCCGGTAACCTCACTGGGTTGGGTTAGTTCGCTGGTGCAAAGAGCATCTGCATCACAAGCAAGAATAAATGAGTTTCTAAATACAGAACCTGCCATTAAAAACAATAGCAATATTCCATTTGAATTCAACCAACAAATAGCATTTAAAAACGTAAGTTTTACCTATAACAATAAAACAAACAAAGCCATCAATAACGTTTCGTTTCAAATACAAAAAGGACAAACCTTTGGTATTTTAGGTAGTACTGGAAGTGGTAAAACAACCATAACCCAGTTGCTACTGCGTATGATAGAAGTGCAAAGCGGTGAAATATTAATAGATGGTAAAAATATAAACCAAATAAATATAGATGCTTTCAGAACCCAAATAGCATACGTACCACAAGATGTTTTTCTATTTAGCGATAGCATTAAAAACAACATAGCATTTGGTATCAATAAAAGCGAGATAAGCGAAGCCAAAATAACAAAGGCAAGCGATAATGCAGCCCTCACAGAAAACATATTACGCATGCCTAACCAGTTTGATACCGTTATTGGCGAACGCGGGGTAACCCTTTCAGGTGGCCAGAAACAACGAACAGCCATTGCACGTGCGTTAATTAAAAATGCTCCCCTGCTTATTTTCGATGATAGTTTAAGCGCACTCGATACCAAAACCGAAACCGAAATATTAGATAATATATACAGGCAAGAACAAAACAAAACCATCATCATTATCAGTCAACGTGTTTCAAGCGTTAAAAATGCCGGTCACATACTGTTTTTCGATGAAGGTGAACTAATTGAACAAGGCAATCACAGCGAATTATTACAACTAAAAGGTAGATATGCGGAACTATACGCCAAGCAAATAACCAACGAAAATGTTTTTAATTAATGCCATGTGTTAAAATGAGTACAAAGTGTGTACAAAATATTTTGTAAACATGGCTTTGGTGGCTATTTTGCGAAAGTTTAATTACGGAAAAGACTTATGGACGATTTTGAAAAAAAAGATAATCAGGAAATTTATTCTAAAAAAATAAGGGCTGGAAAAAGAACCTATTTTTTTGATGTTAAATCTACAAAAGCTAACGACTACTTTATAACCATTACTGAAAGTAAAAAAAGAATGGAAGACGGTACTTTTGTAAAACATAAAATATTCTTATACAAAGAAGATTTTAATAAATTTACAGAAGCCCTTGTTGAAACAGTAGATTATGTAAAATCAGACTTAATGCCTGAGTACAACTTTGACGAATTTACAAGAGAAGATTATAAATCAGGTTCAGAAGGACAAGAAGCTTAATAAAAATATTACTTGATAAAAACAGCTTTATGCACTTTATTTGTAATCTATTCACGCAAAAAATAATAAAACAATATAAATAAACATGAAAAATCTATTTAAATCAATAGCAATGCTAGTAATAGCTGGAAGCTTATTTGCTTCATGCTCAAAAGATGGCGATTCAGCAACTACTGCCACTACAACAGGAACAGTTGGCGATCCAACATTAACAATTACACCAACAGCTCCGGTTTCTGTACGTTTTAACGATACAATTAAAATTGGAATTACAGCTACTCCGGCAACAGGTGCTAAAATTAAAGGTATTGTTATTAGCCGTGTAGTAGCAACAGGTCTTCCAAAAATAGTTTATGGCGATTCATCTAGCACAAGTTTAGGTGATGGTGCAATTACAAGAAACTTCAATGATATCATTATAAATACAACCGGAAATATCACCGATAATATCGTTTATACTATTATAATAACAGACGATAAAGGTAAAACAGCTTCAAAAACAGTTACGGGTCAAATTATTGGTTTATACAGTTCAGGACAATTCTTATTAGGAGTTCCTGCCAATACAACCAACTTAAACAGATTCTTTGGATTTGATGGTTCACAGTCTAAAACAGTTAAATTATTTAAAGCAGGTGTTGCCACAGCTCCAGACGTTCCTAGTACTGCAGATTCAGCAACCAGAGCTCGTTTCAATGCTGATAAAATAGATATTTTATATTTTTATAATTCAGCTGGTGGTATTAGTCATGCTATTTATGCCCCAAGCTACGCATTTGCGAGTAACAGCGGATGGGAAACTGAAATTTCAAACTGGCCTACAGGATTAGCAAAAGGTACTTTATTAAAAGTAACTACATTGTCACAATCACAATTTGAAGCTCCTGATTTTAACGTAGAAGAAACTATCAAAGGAATTGACTTTACTTCAGCAACTACAGATAGAATAGTTAATTTAGCTATTGGTCAAGTAATAGGTATTAAAACTGTTGATGGAAAACGTGGTTTATTAGCTGTAATACAGGTAAGTGCCGGTACTACAGGTCAAATTACCTTTGAAACAAAATGGTTTAAATAACATCTGAACAAATTATTTAATAAAAACCGCTTCAAAACTGGAGCGGTTTTTTTATTTTATACATTATAGTAATTACATTTACACTCCATAATAACAAAGAAATCATGAAAAAAATTGCTGTATTTACATCCGGAGGCGACTCCCCAGGAATGAATGCTTGCGTTAGAGCTGTTGTAAGAACGGCCATATTTCACAATATAGAAGTAGTAGGAATAATGCGAGGATACCAAGGTATGATAGAAGGTGGCGATAACTTTGTTCCACTTACATCACGTTCAGTTGGAAACATTATTCAACGAGGCGGAACCATTTTAAAAACTTCAAGAAGTCAAGAATTTATGACCGCAGAAGGCCGTAAAAAAGCCTACGAAAATTTAAAAGTCCACGGCATAGAAGGTATAGTTTGTATTGGCGGTAATGGTACATTTACAGGAGCCGAAATATTTTACAACGAATACAAAATTCCTTCCGTTGGTGCACCGGGAACTATTGACAACGATTTATACGGAACCGATTTTACTATTGGTTTCGATACAGCTATCAACACCGCGGTAGATGCAATTGATAAAATAAGGGATACTGCCGAATCGCACGGAAGAGTTTTTTTTGTGGAAGTAATGGGCAGAGAAGCCGGTTTTATAGCATTGGCTTCAGGCATTGCCGGAGGAGCTGAAATAGTGTTACTACCCGAAGTAAAAGAAAGCCAAACAGAAATGATTGACTTTTTTAAACTACAAAGTAAAAGTAAAAAATCGTTTACCATAGCCATAGTAGCCGAAGGAAACGAAGAAGGCGGAGCCATGGCAATGGTTGAAAAAGTAAAACAACAAATTGCTGATTTCGATCCACGCGTAGTTATTTTAGGGCATATTCAGCGAGGTGGTTCACCATCCGCTTACGACAGAGTATTGGCATCGCGTTTAGGAAATGCAGCAGTTGAAGCCCTTATGCACGGGCATAAAAACGAAATGGTTGGACTCGTTCATAACCAAATTTCATTTACCAGTTTTTACGATGCAATCCATAAAACAAAACCACTTAATCCGGGATTACTAAAATTAATTGATATATTTAATTGCTAACAGCATACCCCATTATTAAAATGGGTAAGTATTAAATTATTGAATACTTGCCCGTTTTAACCTATCGTTGATAGCAAAGCCAAGTCCTTTATTAGGGAATCTTTCAGCCAATATAATATCCAAATCCAACTCATCTATTTGTTGCATAGCCGCAAACAAATTACTGGCTGCCTCTTCTAAATTATTGTTTTCCGATAATACAAATTGGTGCGCAGCAGGCACATCACCAATAAAAGAAGAGAAAGAAATAATACCCACCCTGTTTTTATTATAAGCAAGATACGCTTGCTGTAAATCATCAACCACTAACAGTTTATGATTAGGAGCATAATGTTTGGTAAGCATACCCGGGGCTACAACCTTATTATCCTTATTAGCTACAGCTATTTTTTTACCCAAAACAGCTTCAATCTCTTCAATAGCCAATCCGCCAAAGCGCAATACCATTGGCTCCTCTTCCAAAAACGATACAATGGTCGATTCCAAACCAACAGTACAATTACCCCCATCTAAAATATAATCTATTTTATTACCCAGATTCTTTGCCACATGCAAAGCACTCGTTGGGCTCACAAATCCGCTTGGGTTGGCACTTGGTGCAGCCAAAGGAAAATCAAGTAATGCTAATAACTGTAATGTTAATGGATGATTAGGTACCCTGATAGCAACCGCTCCGGTACCTGCAGTTACCACATCAGGTATATACTCATTAGCCTTTACAACCAATGTTAACGGACCTGGCCAAAAATGAGTACTTAGTTTTTTTGCCTCAGCAGGAATGGTTAAACCCCAGTTTTCAAAACGCAACAATGAGTTACTATGAATAATAAGCGGGTTAAACTGAGGCCTGTTTTTTGTTTTATAAATATTTAATACTGCAGAAGTATTAAAAGCATTTGCTGCCAAACCATATACGGTTTCAGTGGGTATGGCTACTAACTTATTATCAGTAAGCAGTTCAGCCGCAAATGCTATATCAGTTCCTATTTGCAAGATAACTTAAAACAATCCGTTTAGCTCAGCCTGTATTTTATCAATTACTTTACCTAAATCCTCAGGGCGTTCAGCATAGTTCAAATCATCCACCTCAATAATTAAATGACGGGGTTTGTAAGTGCTAATCCATGCTTCATAGCGCTCATTCAAACGTTTCAAATAATCCAAACGAATACTGTCTTCATATTCGCGGCCCCTTTTCTGGATATTATTAACCAAAGTGGGAATAGAAGCCCTCAGGTAAATCATTAAATCAGGCGCTTTAATAGTATGGTTAAGCGATTCAAACATTTTTTGGTACGTTTCAAAATCGCGCGTACTCATTAAACCCATTGAGTGTAAGTTAGGTGCAAAAATATTAGCATCCTCATATATCGTTCTATCTTGAATAATATTCTTTTTACCCTTTTGTAATTGTAAAATGGTGCTGTACCTGCTATTTAAAAAATAAATTTGCAAATTAAAACTCCAGCGTTGCATATCCTCATAAAAATCAGATATGTAAGGATTGTCCTCTACATCTTCATAATGAGGTTCAAAGTTGTAATGTTTACTTAAAAGCGTAGTTAGAGTTGTTTTTCCCGACCCAATATTTCCAGCAATAGCTAAATGCATATTTTTTCCTAATTTAATAAGTCACGAGTTTAGAGTATTAACAACAAATGATTTAAACACAGTTTCAACAAAACAATTTTTACGGTATAGTTATTGAAAACATAGTAAGTTAACATGGCAAAATATATTACTTTGCGCAATCATTTTTACTGAATGAAAAAACTTAATAAATTAATTGTAGGCAGCTTTTTCCGAACCTTCTTCCCCACCTTTGTGGTAGTTATGTTCATATTACTCATGCAGTTTGTTTGGTTATATGTTGATGAATTAATTGGTAAAGGTTTAGATTGGCAGGTTATAGCCGAGTTACTTTTCTACTGGTCAGCCTCACTTATTCCGCAAGCCATGCCATTAGCAGTTTTATTGGCTTCCATTATGACATTTGGTAACTTAGGCGAAACCTACGAGTTAGTTGCCGCAAAAGCAGCAGGGGTTTCCATCTGGAAAATGTTCCGCCCCATGTACACCGTTATGTTAGGAGTAGCCATTTTTGGTATTTTTGTTTCCAATATATTAATTCCTGAAGCCAATTTAAAAAGCCGTTCCCTGTTATATGATGTAAGAGAAAAGAAACCCGCACTGGCCATTACCGAAGGCGTATTTTACAGCGGTATTCAAGGTATAACATTACGCATAGGCAAAAAAAATAAAACAACCCAGGAAATGCATGACATTATTATTTACGACAGGCGTAATAATATGAACCATGCAACAGTTATATCAGCACAAAAAGGCACCATGACCCTAAGTGAAGATGGACGGTTTTTATTTTTCACCCTATATGAAGGTGCCCGATATGAGGAAATGGAAACACAAAAAGATTATTACAGAACTTTTCCTCACGCTACTACGTATTTTAGTAAAGAAAAAATAACTTTCGATTTAGCCCTGTTTAAATTTAACAGAACGGACGAAGATTTATTTAAGCACAATTACGAAATGCTAAACATTATGGAATTACAATATTACAGCGACTCTATAAAGACAGTAAAATACAGAAAGGCCATTGAACTAAAAGAGTTTGTAAAACCATACTATTACTGGCTAAAAAAAGATTCCGTACAAAGTGCTATGGCATTTGCCCCAATAGTTGATACAGCAAAAACCATTTTAGGGTTAATTCATCCATCAGTTAAGAATAATATTATTACCAGTGCAGAGAGTAATGCACGCGCTATTAAAAACATAGTAGCCTATTCCGTTAACGAACGTCAGGATATAAAAAAGAGCGCAGCCCGTTACGATATAGAATGGCATAAAAAATTAGTACTAGCCATAGCCTGTATAGTTATGTTTTTTATTGGTGCGCCATTAGGTTCCATTATACGCAAAGGCGGTTTTGGTTTACCCGTAGTAGTATCCATACTATTATATTTAACCTACCACATTATTTCGTTAAGTGGCGAAAAAGCAGCCAAAACAATGGCTTGGTCACCCTTTTCAGGTATTTGGATTGGTGTAATCATATTAACCCCATTAGGTTTCTTTCTAACCTTTCAGGCAAGTAACGATAGTGCCTTGTTTGATAAATCAGCATACGTTAGTTTAATAAAACGTTTTTCAAAAAAACAAAAATAAAGTACATGAATATTTTACAAATAACGCCACGTTTTCCTTGGCCTTTAAAAGATGGGGGTGCACTATGCTACTACAACTATTCAAAAGGTTACGAGCAAGCTGGAATTAATTTAACAATAGCCTCGTTAAATACTTCAAAACACTTTATAACCTACGATGAATTACCAGAGCATGTAAAAGCATTAGGCGATATACATTTAACCTTTGTCGATAACCAGATAAAACCCGTTGATGCATTTTTAAATTTATTCAGCGATGATTCATACCACGTACAAAGATTTGTTTCCAAAGAATTTGAAGAACAACTAATAGAATTATGTCAGACAAAAACATTTGATGTAGTAGTATTTGAAACCATTTTTGTAGCACCGTATCTGGACATTATTCAAAAGTATAGCAAAGCAAAATGCATATTGCGACAACACAATGTGGAGTACCAAATTTGGCAATCATTAGCCAATATAGAAACCAACATAGTAAAAAAATGGTACCTGAATTTATTAGCCAAACGACTGTATAAATTTGAAGTAGAACAGTTAAATAAGTTCGATGGCATTTTAGCTATTACCGTACAAGATGCCAATTCGTTTAGAAGCACAGGATGTAAAAAACCAATACACATTTCACCTTTCGGTATCAATTTAGAAAAATTAGTAGTTGATAATTCACAACTTGAGATGCCAAGCCTTTTCCATATTGGCTCTATGGATTGGATGCCTAATCAGGAAGCCATGAAATGGTTTATTCAAAACGTTTGGTACGACATCAGTCAGAAATATACCGAGTTAAAATTTTACCTGGCAGGGCGTAATATTCCAACCTCATTTTTTGATTACAACAACCAAAACCATATTGCTGTTTTAGGTGAAATTGATGATGCTATTCGTTTCATGAACGAAAAAGCCATTATGGTAGTACCCCTGTTTTCAGGTAGCGGAATACGAGTAAAAATACTCGAAGGAATGGGGCTTGGTAAATGTATTATATCAACCACACTCGGTGCCCAAGGTATAGAAGTAATAGATGGTATACATATATTAATAGCCAATACAGCCGAAGAGTTTAAAGAAAAAATAAGCTACCTGATAGATAATCCGGACGAAATAACAAAGATTGGAAACAAAGCTTTAGAGTTGGCTAAAGAAAAATACGACAACAAAAAAATAATAGCGAATACCTTACAGTTTTACGAAAGCATAAACAAAATCTAAGCGTATACTTTAGCGTTACATTTTAACGTAATCTTATTCGTCTGCCCTTTTTAATTTTACTCTTTTTCGATAGTTTATTTAGTTTAGCTAAACGCTTAACAGGTATGCCGTAAGCATGTGCAATTTTCAAAAGCGTATCGCCTCTGCGTGCTTTTATATATTTAGGAATTTTAGCTTTAAGCTTTGCCGACTTTACTTCATACAAGTGTTTAAAGCACGATTGGTCAATTTGTAAAGTATCAGAAAGCAATGAGCCCGAAGGAAAATTAACCAAGCGGTTAGGATTAATCTTTTCCCCTTTAAAACGTACTTCAAAATGTAAATGCGGCCCTGTAGACCTACCGGTACTTCCGGCTAAGCCAATTATATCCGATGCCTTTACCGTTTGCCCAACATAACAAAGCAATTGAGAGAAATGAGCATATAAAGTTTCCAAACCATTATCATGTCTAATCAATACCATGTAACCGTAGTCCGAGCTTTTTTTAGCAATACGCACCACACCACCAAACGCAGCATAAACCGGATCGCCAATATCCATTCTTACATCAACACCAAAATGAAACTTTAAACGCCTCCCCCAGTTTCTAAAACCAAACGTTGAACTTAAGTCGCCAATTGCTGGCGGATGAAAACCACAACCATCACTTACCAATGGTAAAACAATGGTATCAATCATGCCTTTTAAATCAATTTTATAAGGATTGATTACAACAGTATCCCATATAGCGTAAAAAGTATTAGCAGGAGCATTGCTTGTATCAAAGTTAAAATTACGCGGACGCAAAAAATCCCAGTAAGGACCATCATTTTCAACTACCACACTGTCATACTCCCGGGCTTCCTCCTCGCCTTCCGTATCCTCTTCCTCCTCTTCCGTTTCCAGCACATCAGTACTATCAGGTTCATTAATTTCTACCTGGGCCGAAGCCATGCCGGTAAAAAACAAACCTATAGTAAGTATAAAAAATATTCTCTTTATCATTTAGTAATGTATAATACCGTTATCAAATTAGTAAAATCAAAAATGATTAACTAACAACTTCCAAAAATAACGCATTACTTAGTTTAATTTATGTAGTGGTATAAATTGTGAGTATAAATATTATTCATTTATAATACCTTTTCCCTGCCTCACCATAATTATTTCATTGTTACTACAATCAATAATAGTGGAAGGAATATTCCCGCCATTGCCACCATCAATTACAGCATCAACCAAGTGTTCAAATTTATCGTGTATCTCTTCGGGATCCGTCATGTATTCTATAATTTCATCATCATGATGAATAGAAGTTACAACCAATGGCGAATCAATTTCAGTAACCAGTGTTTGGGCTATTATATTATCAGGAACCCTAATGCCAATTGATTTTTTATTGCCTTCAAAATATTTTGTTACATTATTATTAGCCTTTAAAATAAAAGTGAAAGGGCCCGGTAAATTATTTTTCATCAATCTAAAAACTGACTTATCAATAACCGAAGCATAATCACTTAAATGCGATAAGCTGGCACATACCAATGAAAAATTTACTTTATCAGCTTTCTTACCCGCTATTTTACACATACGTTCAATAGCCTTTTTACTATCCAGTTTACAAGCCATTGCATAAATAGTATCCGTTGGAATAATAATTACTCCATTATTATTTACTATATCAACTACTTGTTTTAGTTGGCGTGGATTCGGGTTTTTAGGATGTAAATTAATAATCATATTTCAATCTTTTATAAACTAAAAAAGCCTCATCATTTTGATAAGGCTTTTAAGCAAGTGTAATTAACGAATTACTTTTTTTTAGCTACTTTCTTAGCTGCCTTTTTAGGAGCTGCTTTCTTAGCTACTGCTTTTTTAGCTACTTTTTTCACTGCTTTTTTAGGAGCCGCTTTTTTAGCTACTGCTTTTTTAGCTACTTTTTTAGGAGCTGCTTTTTTAACTGCTTTTTTAGGAGCTGCTTTTTTTGCTGCTGCTTTTTTAGCTACTTTTTTAGGAGCTGCACTTTTAGTAGGAGCTGCCTTTTTTGTTTTTTTAGTTGTTGCCATAGTTGTTGATTTATTTAATTGATTACAAAAACAAAGTTATAATAGCATACTTAAATGTCAAGTGTTTAATGAATAATAAAAACAAAAAACACTTTTATGTCTATCATTTTCTTGTTGATAAGTGAATAGATATACGTGCGAAGCGTTGATTTTACTATTGTTTTCAGCTTTCATTATTTTTTATAATGTTGTGGTTAACTAGATAAAAATTTATAAACCTCTTATAAACAAATTATGTGCTCAATAAATAATTTATAAAAAAATTATTGTTATATGCTATCATCACATCGTTGGGAACAAGCATTTTTAAAGGCACTCACAAAGATTACATGTAAAACATTTTTTTATAAGTACAAATAAAACGTTTCATAAAAAAATGATTATACAAAAACAGAAATGTTAAATTTTAAAACAATAAAGAATAAAAATAGTATAATTTATTATACAACATCTTTAAAAAAACACAACAAATATTTATAGCATTATAAATAGATATAAAACAAAATAATTGTAACGTTGAATGCAATACATAAACATAAAATATATAATATAAATGAAAGCTGAAATTATAACTATAGGCGATGAATTATTAATAGGGCAAGTAATAGATACAAACAGTGCATGGCTTGGCCAATCGCTAAGTGCACTAGGCATTACATTATACCAACGCAGTGCTTGTGGCGACACCAAAGAACAAATTTTAGATTGCTTACATGATGCAACAAAGAGAAGTGACATTATAATTTTAACAGGCGGACTTGGGCCAACCAAAGATGATATAACAAAACAAACCCTATGCGAATTTTTCAATACATCACTTATACAAAATGATAAAGTATTAGAATGGGTAAATAATATTTTCCGATTACGTAAAACACCTATGCTTGATATAAACTTACAACAGGCAATGGTTCCAAAAAATTGTAATGTGTTATGGAATAAAAGTGGAACAGCTCCGGGTATGTGGTTTGATGTAAACAATAAAATTTATATTTCATTACCGGGAGTTCCATTTGAAATGAAAACAATTTTTGCAGAAGAAGCTATTCCATTATTAAAGCAAAAATTTGAATTACCTTCTATATACCATAGAACATTTCAAACATGCTCAATAGGCGAAAGTTTTTTAGCAGAAAAAATTAAACACATTGAAGAGGCGTTACCTGCATATATTAAATTAGCTTACCTACCTTCAGTTGGAGCAGTAAGATTACGTTTAAGTGCTTATGGAAACAATAAACAATTATTAGAACAGGAAGTAGCTGTTATTGCAAACCAATTTTATGAAACCATAGGCGAATATATTTTTGGTGAAGGAGACGATAGTTTACCACAAGTAATAGGCGTACTATTAAACAGCAAAGAAAAAACAATAGCCACTGCCGAAAGTTGTACAGGAGGTTATATAGCACATCAAATAACATCCATTGCCGGAAGTTCAAAATATTTTACAGGAAGCATTATTAGTTACGACAACAAAATAAAACAACAGGAACTAAATGTAAGCAATGAAATACTTGAACAACATGGAGCCGTTAGCGAACAGTGTGTAACACAAATGGCCCAGGCAATAATTGAAAAAATGGATGTTGATTATGGAATAGCTACAAGTGGTATAGCCGGACCTGGTGGTGGCACTGACGATAAACCTGTAGGTACAGTTTGGATAGCAGTGGGTACTAAAAATAAAATAACAGCTCAAAAATTTAATATGGGTGATAACCGCGAGAGAACCATAATTAGAAGCACTTTAATGGCTCTTGACATGTTAAGAAAACAACTATTGGAAGCCTGATTTTTAATAAGTATTTAAGATTGTGTTTTATTCTTTTATATTTGCTTAATGAACTTTTCATTTTCGGATATAACAACCATTAGCTTAACCCTATTTGCTATTATAGATATTATAGGTGCTTTGCCAATTATTATATCTATAAAAAATAAGCAAAAACATTTAGATAGCGGCAAAGCAACTTTAGCCTCAGGTGCTTTTATGATTATCTTCTTGTTACTTGGCGATAAACTGTTAAAACTAATTGGTGTTGATTTAGCATCATTTGCAGTAGCAGGTTCAATCGTTATATTTATTTTAGGCTTAGAAATGATTTTGGGAATTGACATTTTCAGACAAGATCCAACAGATAAAACAGGTAGTATTATTCCCATAGCATTTCCAATTATTGCTGGTTCAGGAACTCTTACTACCATTATTTCAATGAAAGCCGTTTACGATTACCAAAGCATTTTAATTGGTATTTTATTAAACCTGGTACTAATATATATAGTACTAAAATCCACCAATTGGATTGAAAGAATTTTAGGCAATGCAGGCTTGGGACTTATCAGAAAGTTTTTCGGAGTAATCCTTATTTCAATTGCAGTAAAAATCTTCAAATCAAATTTTTAAATAATTATGATAAAAAAATATTTTAGTGCTGAACAAGCAGAAGGAATCTTATTGAGTCTATTCGGAGTAATTTCCTTTTCAACTTCAGTCGTTTTATCATCTCAAACCAAAGACCCCTTTTATTATGGTATGTCCATTACCCTTTTCTTATTTTCTATTGTACAAATTATTTTGGGTATAGTAATAATAGCAAAGGCCAGAAACAATAAAGTAAAAGTAAAAGCATATAGCACTGAAAAAACAGAAAATATGCTTATATATGAAATGCCCCGGGTTTTAAAACAAATTACCATGAACAAAATAATGGTAATAGTATTTTTTGGGTTTTTAGTTTTCGCCACCATTATACTTTTTATTACTATTGATAATATTTCGTTAAAGGGTTTGGCAAGCGGTATGTTATTACAATCTATTTTGTTGATTATTGCATTACTCTATTCAAATAAAAGAGCCGAAGAATATTTGCAATGGATAAAACATTACTTTAATTAACATGAATAATTTTTCAACAAGCTTTTTAATTATTGTTGTTTCAATAGCAGCAAGTATTGGTTTAATATATTACTTACTACCCAAATTCAACTTAGGACGATACGGAGCTGCTTTTTTAAAAACAGCCATAGCTTGGTCCATGATTGCTTATATTATTTTCGACCTGTCAAAAAAAGAAAGTTATGGTTTAATTACTATTTTAGTATTAGGTGCACTGGCATTTGCTTACACTGCTTTTATTGCAAAACCAAAAGACTGACAGAAGAAGTCTTTGCCATTCTTTAAAATTTAAATCTTAATCCCGTATACCACATACGGCCAAAAACAGGCCCCCATACCATACTAGCATCAAAGTAGCTACCAAAAGGATTTTGCGCATCAATAATGGTATTGTATTGCTTAAAATCAAATACATTTTCAAGACCTGCATACACATCAAATTTCTTATTAAACATCGACTTACTTATCTGCGTATTTACAAGAGAATAACTTGGCGAGAATGAGTTTAACTGCAAATCACCCGGATTATTTAACGTATAAGGCAAACGCTTTTGCCCAATCCAATTCCATGTTACATCAAAACTCCATTTATTTTTAGTGGTATAAGCTACATTTGCAAAAGCCCTGTGCTTAGCAATTAAAGGAGCCATGTGCATACCATTCAAATACTGCGATTGTACATCATACAATCTATAAGCCAGTCGCACATCCAATCTCTTTACAGGTTCATAATCCAGTTGAAGCTGCAAACTGTTTGAGTAAGACGAACCATTTAAATTATAGAATAAAACCTGTTGCGCATTATAGTCCCTGTCAACCACTATTTGATTGACAAAATGGGTATAGTAAAAATCAACCGACCACGTACCTTTTCTATAATTTAATTTAAAATCCTTTGTAAAAGACAAGCCATAATTCCAGGCTACTTCCGGTTGTAATCCGTATGCATTTTGAGTGTAATCAGACGCAAAACCAAATCTTCTTGCACTTACCAATATGCCCGTATTTTCAGCAATAATATTAGCCGTACGTTGTCCCCTTCCTGCACTTAAACGCAAAACGGCTTGTTTGTTTAAAGCATAACGAACGTGCAAACGGGGCGTATAAAATAAACCATACAAGTTATTGTAATCAATACGGTTTCCAAGCACCAAAGTAAAATCAGGCAAATAAGTATAAGTATACTCGCCAAAAACACCACTTACTATTTCCTTTCTGTTAAATTGATACAAAGTATAATTATATAATTGCTCATCATACTTATCGTAACTAAAACTAATACCCGTTCTAAATTTATGGTTACTATTATCAATTAATGATTGGTAAATTAAGTTAGCATAAAGCGATTGCTGTTTCCCATCATATGTATTATTACCAAAAAAAGCATCGTACTTTTGGTTTACACCTTGTACTTGTAACCCCACGCTTTTGTAAACTTTATTACTAAACAAATAACCTATTTTCAGCCATGCATCCTGTCTTTCCGCTTTTACTTGCGTACCATACAATCTAGGGTTCAAAACAGTATCAGCATTTAACTCAAAGTTTTTTTGTCCACCCACTTTACTATCAGTTAATACCCTTAAACCTCCTTGTACAACAAAACCCTTGCCTTGGTCAAATTTAAACCGGTACATACCGTTTAATTGGTTCCCCAACGGATTATCTAAATAACCATCATCGTTATTATCCATTTTTAAAGTCAATGCGCTTGCATGCAATAGCACCATATGCGAAAATGAAGAAGAAACTTTTTGAGCCAGATTTAAATTAACTTCATAACGTCCACCCTCACTGGCATAAGCATTAAAATAAAGCCTTTCCTTTACATCCGATTTATGCAACTCCGTATTAATTTGTCCTGCCACACTTTCAAATCCATTTACCACAGACCCAATTCCTTTCGTTACCTGAATACTATTAAGCCAGGTTCCGGGTGTGTAACTATTACCATAATTAACAGCTAATCCCCTAGCACCCGGTAATGATTCTTGCGTTAGCAAAGTATACTGACTGGCAAGACCCAACATTTGTATTTGCTTATTGCCCGTAATAACATCCGTTAAATTTACATCAACAGAAGGATTGGTTTCAAAACTCTCACTTAAATTACAGCAAGCAGCTTTAAATAATTCCTTCTCGTTCATAATGGTAGTTTTCCAGGGATCAATAAAGCTTACTTCAGATGACTTACGTTCAACCTGTATATTTACTTCGTTCAGCTTGTTTTTATTAATCAATAATACCTTCACAAATTTTCGTTCAGCAACCAAAATAGTGTCCGTTTTATAACCAACATACGACACAACAATATATTTTGTTTCATCCGATTGAGGTATTATAAAAACCCCATTGCTATCAGTACTAACAATTAGTTTAGTGTTTAACCACCTCACCAAAGCACCTTGTATAGGGTTTATGTTTCCTTTCAAATCCGTATCAATAACAATACCTTTTAATACTGCTGGCGACTGAGCAAAAACCAATACAGTAAGTAACCCGAAAAAGAAACTCAGCGTTATTTTTTTCATACTATAAAATAATAAATACCCGTACTAAAAAGTACGGATATTCAACTAATAAAATAAAGAATTTTAGTCGTGATGCGTGTTATCATTATCACGATACATACAACACTCCGGTAGTTTTAAATACGTTTTATCCGGTGCCTTTGCTTTCTCCGTATCGTGGCCACTTTGTGCCACAAGCTCATGTATTTTCTCTATGGTAATTTTATCAGGCTGATATACTACTTCCAATACTTTGGAGTCAATATTCCAGTCAGCCATTTTTATACCCTTTACATCAAGCGCATTTTCTATACGCTCCTTACACTGTGGGCAATTGCCAAAAACTTTAATTTTAGCTTTAATCGGTTTTTGCGATTCGGCATGCACAAACAAACCCAATACCATACAAATCAGACAAATTATTTTTTTCATATTTTTAATATTTATGGGCTACAGCCCTTGTTTAAACAATATAACCTTAAGGTTTTTTAAAATTAGGGTTATTAATAAATTCCGTATCCGTTAGTGTTTTTAAAAACAAAATAAGCTTTCCTTTTTCCTCCGGAGTCATTCTACCCCTTTTAGATAATTTTATATTTACATCAGTAGTTTCCGTAATATGAAAATTACTGTTGTAATGCTCCACCACCTCCTCCAAAGTTTTAAATCTACCATCATGCATATAAGGAGCAGTTAACTCAATATTTCTTAACGAAGGTGTTTTAAACTTACCTTTATCAGCATCATTAAGCGTAATTTTATACCTGCCCATATCCGTAAAAATAGAGTCGAGAGCATTATTCTTAAAATCAAAATCAGTAAAAGTACTACCCGTAACATGGCAGTGATTGCAATCACCTTTATTCATATCCTCAAAAATAGCTTTGCCTTCCAGTTCCTCTATGCTTAAATCAACTTCGCCTCTTTCAAACTGGTCGTACTTACTATTAGCCGAAATCAATGTTCTTTCAAATTGAGCAACTGCTTTCATCAATAATTTAGTAGTAATACTATCCGAGCCAAAAGCATTTTTAAACAACTTAGGGTATTCAGGGTGACTATTCAATTTAGCCAATACATTAGGCAAAGTTTCGTGCATCTCAACAGGATTGGTTATAGGACCAATTACTTGGTCTTCCAATGTAGCAGCTCCACCGTCCCAAAAAAACTTTTTCTCCCAAGCCAGGTTCATTATTGGCATGGCATTTCTGGTACCAATTTCACCCGTAATTCCTTTACTAAACTGCAAAGTACTATCAGTAAAAGCAAAGTTTGAATTATGGCAGCTACCACAAGCCTGCATATTATTAGCCGATAAAATAGGGTCGTAAAATAATTTCCTTCCCAAAGCTACCCCTTCCACCGTCATTGGGTTATCAGCAGGAATAGCAAAGTTGGGAAAATTAACTGGTCTTTTAAGCGTATAAGGAGTTGCTTTATAACTGTTCGTTCCCGTTACAACAGTAGTTGGGTCTTTTTCGCAAGCAATAAACACGGTAATTATTACCATGTTTATCAAAACAAATATCTTTCTCATGGTAATAATTACTCAACCTTACCAAAAGTAAAAGCCCTCGGCAAATTAGCACGCATATTCATTATCCAAAATGAATCTCCCGCATCTACTGATTGGCGGTCATTATCAACATTGAAATCAATATTGTTTCCGATTCCCTCGTAAACTTTATTCAAGTCAAAATTAATAGTCAGCTTATTAGTAGTACCGTTTACATCAACCAAAGGCAAAGGAAACTCTACAAAAGTACGGCCAGCATTGGTTCCTAAATGAAAACGCAAGGCTTGGGTATTGCTGCTTGAGTTCGTAAAATTACCTTCATGCTTAAAGAAAATATAACCCGTATTCCAGGTCCATATCATACCATAGCTTGGGTCTAAAAAACCATCTTGTACGCCACTTGTATTCCTTGTTGAGTCAACCCCAACTATAAACTTAATGGTTTTATATTTTGCCTTAGGTACATCTGTTAATGTAAACGTATTTTGACTTGGCTCCTCCAAATCAATTAAATTATAGTTTTTAGCAAACCACTCCTTGTTGTTTTCATCAACCAACGAAACATTAGTGATATAATACTTAAGCGTAGTAACACTATACATGTTATTAGCTGTATTTTTATAAGCAATCTGACCCATATTAATAGCGTTACCATTTATAGTATTGTTAAAGCTTAAATTAATATCAGCCGTCATAATAGGATCACCGGTTGTGGTTTCTTTTTCTTTTGTACATGCGGTCATAAAAACAGATGCCAACATGCTTATCATTATTATAGTATTTTTCATTTAATTTATTATTTATATTGTTATTAAGTATAGATGTAATAGCTAAAGATACATTTAGTGGTTTAATACACTAAAAATACAAACTATATCATATACGTAAAAAAACACTACTCAGGTGTTTCAATATTCCGGGCGGATAAACAATAAATGGAGGAGTAAAAACAGTTGCAGTGTTACTATATATAATTGACTGAACTACAAAAGTAAAAAGCGAAGTGCTTACTAAAGGTTGTTTAAAACTAAAATTGATTGGCTTGTTTATAGCACCCGCACCATCAAATTTAGATACAATTGTTACATCATCGCAACAATTGCTTTTTGCCATTTTATTACATGCACAGTTATCGTCTTTATTCGACTCAAAAAAGCCAATATCCGTAACCTTACCTCCACAAAAATGCAAATCAACACTTACATTAGTAGCAAGAAGCACATAGTAAAAAACAAATAATATATAAATTACCTTTTTCAAAAGCATAGCAAGTATACAAATTATTTATCTAAATAGTATAACTGAATCTGTTCATGCATTATTTTAAGTAATTTTTAATTATCGTTTTATTTGAAATAATAATTTTATCATTGAACAAAAACAACAGGATGTATAGCCGCATGAAATTTTATTTTATTGTTTTTATTTTAACAATAGGCTTGTATGTACAAAAAAGTTTTGCGCAATCAGACTCTGCAAAAAAAGTAAGCTACTCCCTCCTGCCCATTATTGTGAGCGACCCTTTTGTTGGTTTTGGCTATGGTGTTTTAACCAATGTTAACTTCCTGCTTGGCCCTGCCCAAACTACCCGATACAGCAATGCGCAAGCCTATGTAATAAAAACTACCAACGGACAGTTTGCAGCGCAAATAAACCACCAGATATTTTCAAAAAACGAAGAGTGGATACAGCAAGGTAAACTACAATTTTTAAGCTGGCCCGAGTTTACCTATCAACTAGGTGCACGCACCAATAATAACGATTTGGTAAAAGAGCGTATAAACTACAAAGCCATTGAGTTTGAGGAACGCATACTTAAAAAGTTAAAGAAATACCAGTTTATAGGATTACAATATCGGTTGTTTAATTGCTGGGATATTCAATCAGACAAAAACGACTCCATCAGTTTTTTTGAAAACACTGCTGTTGGTACCAAAAGTTTTATTACTTCAGGTATAGGCATTCATTACATATTTGATAGCCGTGACAATGTTCAAAATGCATATAAAGGCAAATACCTGGAACTTTCCATAAACGACTATGCCGGTTGGCTTGGCAGTACCCAAAACTGGATAAACATAAAATTAGATACCCGTTATTACCATTCCTTCAAAACAAAAAAATCGTTGGTATTAGCCAGCCGCTTTTTAGGAGAGCAAGCCATTGGAACCATACCCTATATGGTAATGCCCCAATTTGGACGCTATTTTACAACCAGAGCCTATGCACAAGGGCGCTACAGGGGAAATTTATTTTTAACGTTTGAAACAGAATTACGTGCTAATATTTGGAAATGGTTAGGTGGGGTTGCTTTTGCAGGTGTTTCAACCGTAAGCGAAAGTAACGATGCTATAAAATACTACAACCCCAATATAGGTACAGGCTTACGTTTTCAAATACAAAAAGAGCAACGCACAAACCTGCGTTTTGATTATGCCTGGGGAGTAGATAATAACAGTGGTTTGTATTTTCAAATAACCGAAGTTTTTTAATAACCCGTAAAATCAAATACGTAACCCTTTACATATATACTACGAAAAGGAGTTGTACTGTTCGATTCAATAATTAAACTTTTAGAAAATGCGCCAATTAAAGTAGCGCTGTACGTTATTTCAATAAAACCCCTTTTATTCTTCTTAATAGGCTTTTTGCTCCAGTTAGCCACCGTACAACCACAAGCGGCCTGTACATTTTTTATAATTAATGGCTCTCTACCCGTATTGGTAAATTCTATTTTACAGGTAACCTGTTTTCCTTTCGGAATGGTATCAAAATCAAAATAATCCTTAACAAAAGTAATAACAGGCTTTTTGCTTGCTTCATTTTGACCAAATGCAAAACCGATAAAAAGAAAGCTGAACAAAAAACAAACAAGCACTTTTTTCATTAGCCAAATATATCAAATAATTATTAAGGCCTACTGCTGAACTAATATTTTACACATAAACCACAAAATTTTACCCCATGTTTGGCGGAATTGTTAAAATCTATTACGTTTGGCAAAATCTAAATATTTATTTAATGAATAGCATGCAGGCCAACTTATCATTCGATGATTTTAAAGCAATAGTTTTAGAAGATTACAAAATAGCATTTACAAGCCGCCAAGCCAGTTTATTAGGCAGGAAAGAGGTATTAACAGGAAAGGCTAAATTTGGAATTTTTGGTGACGGAAAAGAATTACCACAAATTGCTATGGCCAAAGCTTTTAAAAACGGTGATTTTAGAAGTGGCTATTACCGCGATCAAACCTTTATGATGGCAGCAGGCTTGCTTACCGTGCAAGAATTTTTTGCACAACTGTACGCTCACACCAGTGTGGAAGCAGAACCGGCAAGTGCAGGCAGAATGATGAATGGCCACTACGGAACACGTAGCTTGGACGAAAATGGGAATTGGAAAGATTTAAAAAACCTAAAAAACTCATCGAGCGATATTTCGCCAACGGCAGGTCAAATGATTCGTTTAGTTGGCTTGGCGCAAGCCAGTAAATATTACAGAACACACGCACAACAAATTGGTCAAAACCAATTTAGCAATAACGGAAACGAAGTAGCTTGGGGAACCATAGGCAATGCGAGCAGTAGCGAAGGACATTTTTTTGAAGCTATTAACGCAGCAGGTGTTTTACAAATACCTATGGTGGCCTCCGTTTGGGACGATGGCTTTGGTATTTCAGTACCGGCTAAATACCAGACTACCAAAGAAAACATAAGCGAAATTTTAAAAGGCTTTCAAAGAGATGCCAATAACAACGGTTATGAAATTTTCACCGTTAAAGGTTGGGATTATGTAACCCTTTGCAGCGTATATGAAAAAGCAGGCAAAATAGCCCGCGAAGAACACGTACCTTGCCTAATACATGTTACCGAGTTAACACAACCACAAGGCCACAGTACCAGTGGCTCGCACGAGCGTTACAAAACAAAAGAACGTTTAGCCTGGGAAACAGAATACGATTGTAATGCCCAGTTTAAAAACTGGATTATTCAAAACAATATTGCTACCGCTGAAGAATTAAGCACCCTTGAAAACGAAGCACAAATTCATGTAAACGTGAGTAAAAAAGCAGCTTGGGAAGCGTACTTAGCTCCAATTAAGCACGATGTAGCAGAAGCCTGTACCCTGTTAAACAACTTAGCCGGTGCTACACAAAACCAAAAAATAAGTAGCTTGGTAAACGAGCTGCAAAACATTAACGAACCAATAAGAAAAGATATAGCTTTAGCCATTAACCAAGCTTTGCGTTACACTTACAAAGAAACAAGCAGCGAACGCAATGAGTTAATAAACTACAAACAAAATTTCTTAAAGGCCAACGAAGAAAGATACAATTCATACCTGCACAGTGAATCGGCAAACAGTGCTTTAAAAACACAGGAAGTAGCTGCTGTTTACAACGAAGATTCAAAAATGGTTGATGGCAGAGAGATAATGGTAGCCTGCTTTGATAACGCATTGGCTAACGACCCGAGAGTTTTAGCATTTGGCGAAGATGTTGGAAAAATTGGAGACGTAAACCAAGGCTTTGCAGGCTTACAGGAAAAATATGGCGAAAGCAGGGTAAGCGATACGGGTATTAGAGAATTAACTATTATGGGGCAAGGTATAGGAACCGCTATGCGTGGTTTAAGACCTATTGCCGAAATTCAATACCTGGATTATTTACTATATGCATTACAACCTTTAAGCGATGATTTAGCTACCTTACAATACCGTACCAAAGGCGGGCAAAAAGCCCCGTTAATAGTGCGCACACGTGGGCATAGGTTAGAAGGAATCTGGCACTCAGGTTCACCAATCGGTATGATTATAAACTCGCTGCGAGGCATGCATATTTGTGTACCCCGTAACATGACACAAGCTGCCGGTATGTACAATACCCTTTTAGCCAGTGACGAACCTGCTTTGGTAATAGAGTGCTTAAACGGTTATCGTTTAAAAGAAAAAATGCCCGAAAATGTGGGAGCGTTTAAAGTGGCATTGGGTAAACCCGAAGTGCTGGCAGAAGGAACCGATATAACCATTGTAACTTATGGTAGCTGTACCCGCATAGCAGAAGATGCTATTAAACAATTAGCAGAAATAGGCATTAGTGTAGAGCTAATTGATGTACAAACATTATTACCTTTTGACATAAACCACAGCATTGTTAACTCCATTAAAAAAACCAATAAAGTAGTATTTTTAGATGAGGATGTACCGGGTGGAGCAAGTGCTTATATGATGCAACAAGTACTGGAGAAACAAAATGCTTATCAATATTTAGACTATAAACCAATTACCATTTCAGCCAAAGCACACCGCCCTCCTTACGGAACAGATGGCGACTACTGGAGCAAACCAAATGCAGAAGACATATTTGAAATTATTTGCGAAGTAATGGCCGATTACGAACCGGGTTATTTTCCTAAATTTATATAACAAACAAAAATTAACAACTCAACAAAAACAGAATGAAAAGAATACTGATAGTATTATGCTTAATAAGCAGCGTTATTGCTTGTAAAAATAACAATAGCAACAACACCCAATCAACAGACAACTACAAAAAGCTGTTTAATAAAAGTATGGATGGTAAAGACTACCCTACCGCTATTATGGCTTGCCAAATGATTTTAATAAACGATAGTACACAAACGGTATACGCTGATACTTTACCAGAGTTATATGCTGCCATAAACAATATAATGGCTTGCGATATAGTAACTGAAGCTGCTTTAAAACGCAATCCTAAAAGCGAAAGATTACTTTTAATAAAAGCTTTGTGTGCGGAGCAAATGGGTAAAGTAGAAGAGCAAATGAGCTTATACAACCAATTGTATGCTATTAATAAAAAACCGGAATACTTGTATAGAATTACGGCTACTCATTTTGGTACAGGTAATTTCCAAGCAGCAGAAAACAACTTAAAAGAACTGGAGCAAATGGCTGTAAACGGTCACGATAGTATTGACTTTATGATTAGCGAAACCGAAAAACAAAAGGTTCCGTTAAAAGCGGCACTCTTAAATATGCGTGCTATTATGAGTGCTCAACGCGACCGCGATTTGCCAAGTGCCAAAAAATATTTTGAAGCAGCCATTAGAGAATTCCCTGATTTTATTGTAGCCAAAGAATATTTAAACAGGCTTACAAATGGCGGACGTTAAATAAATATTACAGTTAATCCTTGACTTTTATCATTTTTATGTGTTAATTGAACCCAAATAAAACATAAAAGCCATGGACTTGACTTTATCAAATATCATTTTAGCTTGTCATAAATCACCCAATTTTGACGCTTTGCTACAACTGGGGGTAACTTTAAGCAATAAGTTTAATGCCAAATTACATGTAATGCTTCCGGATACGGAAAGCAACACTGCTGTTGGCAATAAACTAAGTAATGCTGACCACACACTACAAACTGTGCATAATTTAAGTTACAAAGATCTGATTCATACCGCTACCGAAATAGATGCGGACCTTATTATTGTAAGTACAAATAACAAAGATTCGAAAGATGGGTTGCTTACTTTTGCTGATACAGTAAAACTAATCGACAACTTAAAGAAACCTATTTTAACCATTCCGAGTAACTGTACCATTACCAGCTTCGAAAAAATACTAATACCTATTGATACCAGTTACGAAACCCGCCAAAAAGGGCCGTTTACTATTGGTATAGGCAAAAGGTTTAATTCATTGATTCAAATTATTGGCGTAAGTGGCGATAAAGATAAAGACAGCGAAACCACTGTAAATAATTACAGCCGCCAGGTAAGTAATAAAATTAACGAAAATGGTTTAAACAGCACTATAGAAGTGCGTTTGGGCGGAAACATAACCGACCAGACTTTAGCCTACGCTAAAGAAATAAACCCTGACTTAGCTGTTATTATGACCGAGCAGGAAGTTAACTTTAAATCGTTTTTTACAGGCAAGTATTCAGAGCAATTGGTGAAACAAGCCAGTTTCCCCATATTGAATATTAGCCCGATTGATTTAATTGTAAGCGATGCACGTTTGTAATTAAAACATCTATTCTTCACACAAAAAAGCCATTTGAATACTTATTCAAATGGCTTTTTTATAATTATACGTTTTTGTTTTTACCAGTTCAATTCAAATATTTCAAATGTGTTGCCTTTGGGTCTGAACCAAAGCTGACCATCGTTACCGGCCATACATCCGTTTGAATCGCGGTATAGTTGAAAAGGGTTTTGCTCTAACAACTCGCGTCTGAATTCGGGGTCAAAAATATCGTTGTACCTATCTAAAAACTCTTGCTTCGTTGTTGAATCGCGCAAAGGAAATTTTATTAATTTAGCTATCAGGTCTTTTTCATTGTAACGAATATTCAGTTGTAAGTTTTGGTAAAAACGAATGGCTTCGTTACCACTCTTAAAACCGGCATTACTCCAGCTCATACATACTGTTCCATCTGAGAGTGTTTGCTTTTTTTCCTGGTACTCGTTAGGCTGTTCATTGCTTTCAACCTGCGCGTTTAAACGAGGCGTTTTAGGGTCATAAGTGGGGCCCTTAGCGTTTAAAACCCATTTTGAGGTATCTATTAATCCACTAACCGTTGGGCCGTTATTAGAACAAGAGTTTGAAAACAATGCGCCAACAAGTATTAATATTAAAAGAAAATTCCTCATAAGGTAAAAATTAAATTCCGGTGTAATTGAACGGTGTAATATTAAGTAATTCTTTTCTCACCTCTTCACTCACATCTAACATACTAATAAACGTGTGTATGCTTTTTGAGTCAATTTTTTCGTTGGTACGTGTTAGTGCTTTTAAAGCTTCGTATGGTTGCGGGTACGCTTCTCTGCGCAATACAGTTTGGATAGCCTCGGCTACTACCGCCCAGTTATTGTTTAGGTCGTCTTCTATTTTAGCGCTGTTCAGTAACAACTTATCTAAACCACGTGTTAACGATTTAAAGGCAATTAAACTATGTGCTAACGGAACGCCTACGTTTCTTAAAACGGTACTATCCGTTAAATCGCGTTGCAAGCGGCTAATGGGTAATTTAGCTGAGAGGTGTTCAAAAATAGCATTGGCCATACCAAGGTTACCTTCTGCATTTTCAAAATCAATAGGGTTTACTTTATGCGGCATGGCACTACTGCCTATCTCACCTTGCTTTAGCTGTTGTTTAAAGTAATCCATGGCTATGTATTGCCAAACATCTCTGCTAAAATCAATGAGTATGGTATTAATACGTTTTAAGCAATCAAACAAAGCGGCTAAGTTATCGTAATGCTCTATTTGGGTAGTTGGGTTGGAGCGCGATAAACCTAAGTTGGCGCAAAACGCATTACCAAACGCTAACCAATCAGTATGAGGGTAAGCTACGTGGTGTGCATTAAAGTTACCGGTAGCACCACCAAACTTAGCTGAATACGGAATAGCATGTAGCTGTTTTATTTGCTCGTTTAAACGGCTTACAAATACCATCAACTCTTTTCCTAAACGGGTAGGCGAAGCGGGCTGTCCGTGTGTTCTGGCTAACATTGGAACATTGGTCCACTCGTTGGCTTGCGCCAATATTTTATCAACTACTTCCTGCAAAGCAGGCAACATAACTTGTTGCATAGCATCTTTAATGCTTAAAGGAATGGCTGTATTATTAATATCCTGACTGGTTAAACCAAAGTGTACAAACTCGCTGGCATCAGCCAATTCAAGCGCTTCAAATTTTTTCTTTATAAAGTACTCAACCGCTTTTACATCGTGGTTGGTTGTTTTTTCTATATCCTTTATTTGCTCAGCATCGGCAAGGGTAAAGTCTTTGTATATAGCCCTTAATTTATCTTCGCTAATATTATACTTAGCCAGTTGGGGCAGGTTTTGTTTGTGTAAAAAAACAAAGTATTCTATTTCAATTAATACACGGTATTTTATTAATGCAAACTCTGAAAAATAAGCTGAAAGGTTGTTTGTTTGTTTATGGTAACGTCCGTCAATGGGTGAAATTGCAGTTAATACTTGAAGCATGTTTAATTGATTTGTTATATGGATTTAATTATTTCTTTTTCTTTTTGCCAAGGGAATTTATAAAGCGGTACCAGTTACCTAAATCGGCTATTGGAATAGGTTGTGTTTGTCCGTTATAGTATAACCTTTCGGCTTGCGACTGTTGGTACCACCTGCCTGTTTCCATCCCATCGGGCAAAATGCCTTTTTCTAAAATACTGTAAGGTACTCTGTTTAAGTTGGCATAGGCTTGTGAAAGGGAGCTACCCGGTATTTTTGCTTTGGCAAAATAATAGTCTAATTCCTGCGGGGTTGAATAGGGCCTTACTACTACTTCGGGTAAGTAAAAGGTATCCTCGTCCATTTTTATAACGGTTATTAGTTTATTGTTTTCAATATTATCGGGCAGGGTATAAATGGTTGGTTTTTGGCCCAATGCGGTAAAAACTATATGGTCTGATTTTTTGCAAACCAAACTAAAAAAGCCACTCATATCGGAAAACACTCCACGGTTGGTGCCTGAAATACGTACGGTAACGTAGGGTATAACACTAACACTATCGGCAGTAACAATAAAACCGCTCAACTGCACCAAATCGTCCTTATGCGTGTCGGTTTGTGCCTGTATGCCTTTAAAGGATACTAACAACAACACATAAAATACTATTAAATTTATCCTTTTCATATACAAATTACATTAATAAAAAATACCGGCTAATATGGCTAGCACCACTAAAACGGTGCTGGGTACTTTAGTGCTCAAAAGTAAAAATAAAGTTAGTAAAAGTACAATCATATTTGCCTGATTTAATTCTACCGGCTGAAACAACAAATAAGCCGATGCAAATACCAACCCGGCACTGGCTGCATTTATTCCTTCTATAGCGTTTTTTACGGGGCTATAGTTTTTTAACTGATCCCAAATGGGGTAGGTAAAAAATATTAAAAAGGTACCGGGTAAAAATATACCTACTGTTCCTATGGCTGCACCCAGTAGTTGCCCGTATATGCCCCACTCCTGCAAAGCCATAGCACAACTGTAAGTGGCTATACTAAACACAGGGCCGGGCATAGCCTGTACCAAACCGACTCCGGCCAAAAACTCGTTGGCTGTTAAATATTGTTTTATTTGTACAAACTGATTGTACAACATGGGTATTAATACATGGCCGCCTCCAAAAACAATGCTGCTGTACCGGTATGTATTTTCAAACAATAAAATACATTTTATTTCGGTAAACGCACCTAAAAAGGCAGCCAGTAACAGTACGCCAATAAACAGGAAAAAGTTACTCCAGTTTATATTTTTAATGGGTGCTACTTTGCCTATTTTACTTTTATTTACCTGGCTTGATATAATGCCACCCACAAATAAAATAATAGGAAACATATAGGGTGAGTGTACAACAATACCTGCGGTAGCAGCTAATATAGCCAAAAGCCAGTGGTAAGGCTTGCTCACAAACATATTTATAATTTGGTAGGCTGCATAAATAATAAAACCAACGGCCATTGGCTGTATATATTTTAAAAAATCAAGCTTGGGGTTATCAATGGCATAGTAATGTATAATAATGGCAAAGGCGGTCATAAACAGGCTGGCGGGCAATACCCAAACGGTAAGTGTTAAAAAAGCCAGGTTAGGCCCTCCTATTTTAAACCCTATGGCGGTTATGGTTTGGGTGGAGGTTGGCCCGGGTAACATACTGCAAAATGAATTCAACTCTTTTAACTCACTATCGGTAATGTATTTCTTTTTGTTGATGAGTAGTTTTTGAAACTGCACCAAATGTATTTGGGGCCCCCCAAATGCGGTTAATGCCAGCTTTAATACATCAAGCAAAAAAACAATACGCCTAAAGTGTTTAAATTTAATTGTGTTCATTTATTAAAAACTAAATTTAACTGTTAAACAGCCATTACTTCTTATAAAGTGGCAATATCCAAAAAAAAATCCATCAACAGTTATATGGTGATGGATTTTATTATATTACATAAACCTTTTACTAAACCGATTTTGGTCTGTAAGTGGTTTTTGCTGCGCCTGCTCCTTTTGAGTTTGTTTTAGCCGCTGTGGTTTTAGGGGCTGCTACTTTTTTAGCGGCAGTTTTTTTAGCTGCTGCTTTTTTAGGTTTTTCTTCTGCTGCCGGAGTTGCTGCTTCGTCAGTGCCTGTTTCGGTAGTAGCTGCTTCTTCTGTTTTGGGTTCTTCGCCTAATTTGGCAAAATCCAACACATCTTTTAAAGCATTGTACCAGTTAAAAAACTTTTTAATATCGCTATCGTAAACTCTTTCGCTGTCTAAACCTATTGTTTTAATTAAAAAATCGCGTTGTACTTTAGCATCGTCTTTTGCCGTTGGTACTTTACCGGCAGTTTGTGCTTTTACCAATACTTCTGATAAACGCATATCACCTTCTTGGGTGTACATGCTTATATCTTCTAAAATACTAACTCTATCCTGATAACCTGTTGCAAATTTTTTTCCGCTTCCTATTGTTTCTAAAATCAACCCATTTTTAGTTCTGCCAATAATTTTGTGCAAACCACTTTGGCCGGATACAGCTACTATATCTTTTAATTCCATTCCTGTTTAAAATTTTAATTAGAAGGCGAAAGTACCAAAATATTTTATAAAGCCGCAAATTTAAAATGATAAGTTTTTGCCTGTATATGGGCAGTAATCTAGTTATTAGTTATTTAGAGTTGATTGGGTGATTATGTTAATAGGCTATAAAGCAAAAATGGGGTGCCTGTTTGCAAAAAATTACGTGAATGACCAACATGTAGAGACGTTGCATGCAACGTCTTTACCAATAAACGAATAGTTATTAAACTAAAAAAGCCTTTAGTTTATGGCTAAAGGCTTTTTTAGTTTTGTTAATTAAAGGGCTGTAATATTACTTTCTTATTTTACTTAACTTTTCTACGGTTGGTCTCCAACTATTTTGTTTGTTTGAAAACATATGGTTAATAAAATCAATATCATCAAAATATGATTTGAAGGCACTCGTAATATCCATATACACTTTGCCACCTCTTATTATTACATCATCGCTGTCGTTCATATTTCTGGTATCAGGGTATGCAACACCATCTTCATTGGCGGTGGTGTACTCTTCGGTAAGCATGCTGCCTAAGCCTAGTATAAACCAATCTTTGTTTACATGCGGAAATGCTTTCAGGAAATTTCTTTGTGTTACTGCGCCTACTTTGTTCTCGCCACTTTCAATTTTCACAATAGTAATTTCGCTCATACCAATTATTTCAGCGAATTGCTTCTTTGATAAATTAAAGTGTTTTCTGACTTGTTTTATTCTGTCTTCTTTGGTTGTCATATCGTTTAAAAATTATCAATTTATATATATCGAAACACATATTAACTTTAAATTAAAGCCATGTTATCCCAAATATATAACAAAGTATGATTTATACAAATAATAATAATTGGATAAATACCTTATTTTTTCGGGAATATTGGCTGCTTGCGCAATAAAACTTATAATAATTTATTATTGTGGGTATTACAATTTAAATTTTAAGTACATTTTTACAAACAACCTGATACTTACTACCTAAAAAAGGAATAAATAAGCATACCGGATGGAATAAGGGATGCGGTTAAATAATGGCAAATTCAGCTTTGTATATTATTAAATATAAAAATTGGTATTATTTTTGTTTTACGCTTATATGAACAAAATTACTTTACACATGCCCGAAAAAAGCCTATACTACTCCACCTACACTCATTCTATCCATTTATTTATTACCAAAAACACTATAAATAAATTAAAATGAGCGCTGAATCCTATATTATTAATTATATTAACGAACCGGAGGAGTTGATTATAAACGTATTGCTCATACTGCTTTTATTGCTGCTTATACTGAGTATAGTATTGTTTATTTATGTACGCAGCATTAATAAAAAAGATAAGCTGAAATAGTTAAGCTATTAACAATAGCAAATCTATACCTGTTTGTTTAAAAACCTTGCCTATCCGTTGATTTGTGTAATATTAAAAATCCTACACAGCCTGCATCAGACGGTTTAGCGGTGGCGGTTTTGGGTAATTCTAACTCTACAACCAGTTGGCGGGTATTCGTGCTTTGAAATTCAAACACGTTTGTTGCCGGGTTTTTGCTATCAAACAACAATTCATTGGTACGTGAATCATAAATTTTAAAAGTTGGATTACCTAATAAGGGTTCAGTACAAATACTCATCCTGTAATCCATACCTTTGTATATAACACAGCGTAGTTTAGAGGTACTTCCCGCTGCATATAAAGCGCTTCTCGACTGCGCATTATAGCGCCAATCTCCACCCGTTTCTTGTGCATCGCAATACTTTCTATGAAAGTTGGTACATACAGCTGTTTGCGAAAAGCTATTACTGAATGATGTTAAAACAAGTATTAATAGTATTAATTTTTTCATGGGTTTTTATTATTTAATATTGATAAATAGTGCATTTATTAAGGCTGTATTGTTACCCTTTGGAATATCATCAATCCAATACACTCTGTGCCTGACGGTTTACGCTTAGTATACCCCTTTTTACCTTTGGGTATCTCTACTTCAATAGTCAATGTGCGGCTATTGGTGCTTTTAAATATAAATTCTTTGGTTGGGATGGTTTCACTATCTACTATTAGTTCGCCAGTAGGTGAATCAAAAATTTTATAAATGGGTGGCTTTTCAAATGTACCTTCATCACAAACGCTTATTCTGTAATCAAAACCGTTATAAACAACACACCGTACTCTGGAAACAACTCCCTCTTTAAAGTAACCACTTTTTGATTGTGAGTTATAAATCCAGTCTCCATCAAATTCTTTATAGCAATAATACGTTCTATGAAAGGTGACACATGGTAACTGCGAAAAGGTATTACTAAATGAAACTAAAAGTGTTATTAGTATTATTAATTTTTTCATGGGTTTTATTGAGTTAAAATATACGCATTGCGTATGGCTTTAATTTTTTCGGTAATAGCTTTAAAATTTTCAGCATTAATCAACAAATCGTTTCCACCACTCAATAAGGTAATACCTTTGTTATTTTTTGTTTGCGTAGGAAGCTCTGTTACCATTAGCTTATTAAACTCCACTTGCAGCTCCGTTAGCTGCGGAATAAGCGTAGCTACATCAGCATTGCTTTCGTAAGTGTGTAACAAGCCAAGCAAGTTCTCCAACGCATATTTTTGATCGGCTATATGTTCAACCACATCGTTATTGGCTTGGTAAGCTGTTAAATTAGTTAGTATATACAAACTCTCTACCCAGCCTGCAGCTGCTATGAGTGCACGTGTTGGGTTTTGTTGGGTATTTTCTAATATTTCTGAGACCGATAAATAAATATCATTGGTCAGTAAGGTTAACGAATCGGCATTTGTTTGGTTGCGCTCATAGCTTTGCTGCATGCCCGGTTTTACCGCTGCTGATATTTTAAGTGACTCCGTTAACTGGTTTACTATTTTAAAATATTTCAAAGCCTCAGCTCCTAAACCGGCAACACTGCTATAGCTTAAATCGGCACTGTATATACCTAAACCAAGGGCTAGTTGTTTGTTATTGGCCTTAGTAAAATCAGCAGTGCTGTATAGCATATTGCTTTTTTTAGCGGTTAGCCCCCCTGCTACTTTTATGTAGCTAAACGTTTCACTGGGTGCCGGTACTTGGTAAAAGGTATCAACTGATTGGTCTATTACCGTTAAGCCGTTGCTGTCTACCCCGTGTATTTCTGTTTTAGTGTTGTTTCCGCCACCGCAAGCCGTTAAAAAAACCAAGGCTGCCACAGGCATCATTATAAAGTATTTGTGTTTCATGTAGTGTATATAAGCTTTCTGTTAATAATAAAACGGCTAAACCGTATACTGACAAACATAGTTATTTATTGGTAAACAGCAACAGCTATCAATTTTGACCAAGCAATAAAGTAAATCCTTTATTGTGTCTTCAGTTTCGAACATGTCATAAAGTAAATGCTTTTATACATGTTCAGCTTTGAACATGTTATCAATTAAATGTTTTCATACTGTTTCAATTTTCAACAAGTAATCAATCAAATGTTTTTATACTGTTCAATTTTTGAACATGTAATAAATTAAATGTTTTCATGCTGTTTCAATTTCCAACATGTAATAAATCAAATGTTTTTATGCTGTTCAATTTCAGAACATGTAATAAATTAAATGTTTTCGGGCTGTTCTTATTCTAAACAAGTAATACTATATATTTTTTAGTCCTCTCTTCTTTTTTACAGGCTAAAAAAATTTGTTTTTTCTTATAAAATTGATGCATTATTTAACACTAAAAAATTTTCAGCTACGTTATTTGAATAAATATATTTCAATCATGAACTACTCAAGATTAACAAAAAATTTGTTCGGCAGTAGAACCTTTAGCCGAAATGAAATCAACCTGTTTACAGTAGATTTAATCAGCCGATTAACTACCATGCAAAATTCCGTATTACCCACAGCCGACAAAACCCTGCTCATTAATTTGCACCAGGATTTTGTAAACACTTATGGTGAGCTGGCTACCAACAGTGCGGTACAAAAAGGTGGCACTATGAGCCGACAAGATGCCTACGATGCCATTGTAGCATTTATTGTGCGAGAAGAAGGAGCCATTAAAGCCAAGTTTGGCAAGCACACCCCTATTTACACCGAGTTTTATCCGCAAGGACTAAAAGAATACCGCATTGCTACGGTAGAGGGTATAAAGGTGTTGGCGTTCAGGTATAGTGCTGCCGCTGCCAAATACACCGCTCAGTTGTCAACTGATTTTGTCCGCAACTTAACAACTTTACAAACTGCTTATGCGGATGCACGCGATACGCAGGTATCATCAAAATCTAACCGAAAATCAGCACAAACCGAATTGCAAAAGAACAGAAAAGCACTCACTGAACATTTAAGCAAATGTATATTGATTATAGCTGCTAATACCATAGAGAATGAAACGGCTTTTAACAGCTACTTTAACTTTGGTTTATTACTGGTAGATAATGAGAACCCAGCCATTCCTGAAGAAGTGCCTGTTACTCCTTAAAAATCATAGTTTTATTTTTTTAAATTAACAAAAAGCCCTTGTAGTAATTACAAGGGCTTTTGTTTTGAGAAATATTAGCTTGGCATTATATAGGAGTACGACTAGAAACGAGTAATAAGATAAGTTTTAACTCTCAGAACCAATAGGTAATCCATATTTTAAATCAAAAATTTCGAACATTATTTTGATTAAGTCTTTATCCTTTTTTAAGTCAATTTTTTTTGAAATATAATGTGAAAAACTAATATAAATTTCATCCCATGTTTCAGGTCGTTGATGAACAGTGTTAAGTTGTTTTTGTCGATATTTAATGTATTTATTATATCCGGAAAGCAATTCTAGTAAATTGTATTCTCTCTTTTTTAACTTACCGATATAACTAAATAAAAAGTCTAAATTAACAATGATAACATCCTCTATCTTTTTAAATTTATCTTGATATTGCTCAATATGGTTTGTAAATATAGTATTGATATACCTATTAATACCAGGAATTTCAAACATTTCATCTGTAATTACGATAACAGGATATATAGTCCATTTCGACATATTTTCAAATGAATCAAAGTTGTACTGATTACCAATTATTTTTTCGATGGTCCTAATGATCTGTCCAACGCCTTTTGGTTTCTTATCACTGCAAGAACATATCTTTCTTTCGATTTCATCGCGTATTGCTTCAAATGTTGAGGATTCCATTGCATTAGAGGCAAATGACACATCTTTAAATTCAAAAAGAATAACATTGTTTTTATTGCGGTAATACAAATCAGGTTCTCCTTGACCTTCTTCAAAATGTAACAAGTTCTTCTTGGCAGACAGTATATATGTCATCACATTTTTAAAGATAATTTTTTCAATAATTTCATCCGAATACTTCGATTTAAAATTTGCATAGGTTAACCCTCTTTCCGCTACAACACCAGTTACATGTAGAAAGTCAAATATTAAACCATCATAGAGTTTTTTAGCCAAAAAATTCCAATGAAAAACTATATACTGCAATTCATCTAATTTCATTAATGGTTTTGATTTTAGTCCATCATGATTTATTTTATACTTTTCATTTTTATGATAATCTTCTGGATTCATACAATTAGAATCGTAGAAAGTTGGAATATTGTCGCTTTTTAAAGTGAATCCGGACCTTGAAAAAAGTGATTGATTATCTCCTGTCGTACAGTAAATTATAAGCTGTAAAACTTCCAAAAGGTACTCATGAATGCTACCTCTTTTATTTATTTCGAGGAATTTATTAACGTAAAAAGATAATTCTTCTTTTTTCAATTCCGACATTAAGACAACACCTTTTATCATTTGGTAAATCGAATCAATTGGTTTCATAAAATCATATTGTGAAACGATTAACGGCCAATGAGTCTCGTAAAAAAGTGCATCAGGAGAATATGTTTTTCCAATTTTTGGTAATGGAGGCAATTTACTATCCAGTTGATCATTAAAAAGTAAAAGAGCTTTAAAAAGTTTAAGCTCATCCTCTGGATTTGTATCAATCCATCCTACATGTTTTTCTCTAAAATTTGTAAGTTCATACTCCATGAACATCAATACAGTTTTGGCAGAAAAGAGAACATGATTTTCATAATCTACATCAGGGTTATTTCTAAAAAAAATAACTATACTATTGCGTATTTTTTGACTTATTTCTAAAGATTGCCTAAATAGAAATACTTCATTTAATATTCTCGCCTGAAGTTGTGGTTTAGGTTCATCAATAAAAAATCTTGAGTTAATGCTTGCTAATACCGCTAATACAACAATTGAAGGAATATCTTGTACAAGCATTTTTAGTTCCAAGTCTTCATCAGGAAATAAATCTTTGCTTTTTAACATTACTCCTCTTTTCATAATTCAGATATTTATTTATACTCAAATTTAAGCTTTAAATGTTTCTAATCACAGATGTCTTAACCTCACATTATTAAGAACAAACTATAATGTTATATTTATGTGGATAAACCATTATAACTTTTTACAAGCGAGTATTTTATATCAAAATTTAAAACAATAAATTTGAATAAAATTTATTGTTTATGAAAAATAGTGACAATTATTCTTCAATTAATTCGGCATCACTTGCAATTGCCAACATACCTGACTATAGCTCTATTGCATTTGAACAAGCCAGTATCGGTGCAAAGCTTTCTACAGTTAATGCGGCTCTTGCAACTATCAATATACCTGATTATAGTTCTATAATAATGGAACAGGCTTCTATCAGTGAAAAGTTTTCTGCAATGAATACAGCTTCACTTGCAATTGCCAACATACCTGACTATAGCTCTATTGCATTTGAACAAGCCAGTATCGGTGCAAAGCTTTCTACAGTTAATGCGGCTCTTGCAACTATCAATATACCTGATTATAGTTCTATAATAATGGAACAGGCTTCTATCAGTGAAAAGTTTTCTGCAATGAATACAGCTTCACTTGCAATTGCCAACATACCTGACTATAGCTCTATTACATTTGAACAAGCCAGTATCGGTGCAAAGCTTTCCACAGTTAATGCGTCTCTTGCAACTATCAATATGCCTGATTACAGTTCTATAGCATTTGGACAAGCATGTATCGGTGCGAAGCTTTCTGCAGTTAATGCGTCTCTTGCAACTATCAATATGCCTGATTTTAGCTCTATAGCATTTGGACAAGCATGTATCGGTGCGAAGCTTTCTGCAGTTAATGCGT
>JAZKBU010000007.1:494084-495290 GCA_040388375.1 Bacteroidota bacterium
GGTGCGAAGCTTTCTGCAGTTAATGCGTCTCTTGCAACTATCAATATGCCTGATTACAGTTCTATAGCATTTGGACAAGCATGTATCGGTGCGAAGCTTTCTGCAGTTAATGCGTCTCTTGCAACTATCAATATGCCTGATTTTAGCTCTATAGCATTTGGACACGCTGGCATCGGTGAAAAGTTCTCTGCAGTTAACGCTGCTCTTGTAATTACCAATATACCTGATTTTGGTTCTATAGCATTTGAACAAGCTAGTGTAGGTGAAAAGCTATCTGCAATTAATATGGCTTTTGCAATTGATAGTTTAAAATGGTCTATACAACCTAATAGTTGGTCAAATTTAACTCCAATGAGCCCTCTTCCTATTGAAAATTTAATAAATAGAGGTTCTAAAAATCAAAGACATTCATATAAAAAAAATGATTATAATTCAGGAGAGACATTGAATGGGGAGTCAAGAAATATTTCAATTTATTCTCAACCAAGTTCAACAAGAACCAATTTCGAAAGTACCATATGTTCGATTTTCAACGATCTTAGATTAAAACCCGATCATATTGGCTTTGAACATTCAAAAAAGGGAGACTCACCTACTCTAAATGTAGTATTTGTATTCACTGGGAATATTAATAGTGAAAATTTAAATATTGGAGATATAACTTACTTGATACAACAGAATGGGAAAATATAATTTTAATGGGGCCAATATAAATGCGACTAATCTTCATATTGGTGACAACTATACTTACAATTCCGCACAAGATTTTATTGAAAAAAATACTAACCTATCTCTAACTGAAACTGAAAAAGAATTGGTAGACATTATTTTTTTGAATACAGATTCTAATAAGGAGCGAAGAGAAATACTCGATAGTTTAAAATCAATTAAATCTAATAATGAAACAGCTGTTCCCAGCCAATCATGGTTTAATTCTTTTAAACCATTAGTAAGTAAACTCCAACTCCTTGGAAATAAGGCAGCTATTGATATTACTTATAAGTTCCTTTCAAATTATTCCGAAAATCTTCACTTAAAAGAACATCTGATGTCAATTTTTCAGTAGTCTAAGTGTAAAAAACATTAAATATAACGTTATAAAACAAAACGCCTTACAATTAATTGTAAGGCGTTTTTATGCGTACCCGGAGCCGGAGTCGAACCGGCACGATTTCTCGCTAGTGTTTGAGACTAGTGCGTCTACCA
>JAZKBU010000008.1 GCA_040388375.1 Bacteroidota bacterium
GAGGGCACTGAAAAAGTAAGACTTTTTACAAAAGAGCGATTAGGTAAATTTTATATTTTACTTAATCGCTTTTTTTGTAATAATTTTTTAGTGTGCTCAATGTTTTTTGGTGTAGCCAAAAAGTTGTTTTAGGGTGTTTTTTTTAGTGAAATTAAGGCTTACTCCATTAATTTAATTATTCTTTTTAGGTTAACTGCAAAAATTGCTAATGCACCTTGGATTTGCATATTGGTAATTCCATACGATATTGCTCTATCGTAACCATGTACATTTTTTAACTCACTATTTTTTGCTTCTATTTTGTATCGATGCTTTGCTTTTTCTTTGTAATAATCGGTTTCTTGAAAAGCCATTTGGTCTTGATGTAGTTCTGATTTTATGGATACTGAATATGTTTTTGTTTTAGCTCCATCTTTATAACATCCTTCTTTTAAAGGGCAGGACTTACATTTTTCAACATCAAAATAATAGGTATCTACTTGATTTGCCCCGACATCTCTGGTTCCTCCACGTGCTTTTCGTGTTGCCATATGTCCAGCTGGGCAAACAAACATATCTGCATCTTTATTGTAATCAAATTTGTCTTCATCTTTTCTGAAGCCTTGTGTGATTGAGGGATTTAATTTGGCTACTGTTTTAATATTTTGCTCCGTTGTAATTTTAAGATTTTCTTTTCCTGAGTAGGCTGCATCTCCAATAATGGTATCTACTTCAATTCCATTTTCTTGACTAATTTCTAAAAGTTTGGCTAATTCTGGTCCATCTCCTTTTTCGCCCGATGTTACTACAGCTGCTGTAATGATGCGCTCTTCAGTCATGGCTAAATGAGTTTTGTATCCAAAGAACGAACTATCAGCCGATTTGTGCCCAGTTCTTGCATCGGTATCTTTTGATAATGTAAAATTTTCCTGTGTATCTTCTATGGTTTCCTTAAGCAAGTTTAGCTTTTCTTTTACCGCTGGTATTGAACTAATAGCTTGTTCTTTTTCTATTCGTTTCTCTAACTCTTTACTATATGCTAATTCTTTTTCTAAATCATTGTCGGTATTCTTTTGTGGCATAAGCTCTTTAAAGTCTTCGTCAAACAAATAAACAGTTTTTCTAAGTAACTTTGAACGCTCGCGAAGCACTTCTATTGCTGAATATGGATTTGATCTTGATAAAGTATGAGTGGCATCAACTATGATTGATTTAGAACGAATAATACCTTTTTCAACCGCTATACTTACTGTTTTGTTTATCAATAAATCTAATAAGTCTGTGTCTTTTAAACGTTGTTTTCTAAACTTGGTTAACGAACTAGGATTTATTACATCTTCCTCTGGCGTCATTTCTAAAAAATACTTAAATGACATATCGTATTGTGAACGCTCAACCACATCAACATCCGAAACGGTATAGATTGTTTTTAAAAGTAAATACTTAAACATACGAACTGGACTTTCTGCCATTCGACCATTATTTAAACAATACTTATTTACTAGTTCTTCGTAAACAAATGAAAAGTCTATCAACTCATTAATTTTTCTAAGCAAATTGTGCTTAGGAACTATTAAATCATATAACGAAGAATGATTGCTAATCAGTATCTTATGTTGTTGTAATAACATTTATAAAAGCCTTTTGTTGCTTTATAAAGAAACAAAAAAAGGAGCAAAAAAACTAAAGTTTTCTGCTCCTTTTTGTTAACATTTGTCCTTAAAGGACTTTTTCAGTGCCCTC
>JAZKBU010000009.1 GCA_040388375.1 Bacteroidota bacterium
GAAACATAGCTATTATTGCCCACGTAGATCACGGGAAAACTACATTGGTTGATAAGATCTTACATCAAACACAACTTTTCCGCGAAAACCAACAAACAGGCGATTTAATACTAGATAATAACGATTTAGAGCGCGAACGTGGTATTACCATTTTAGCAAAAAATATTTCGGTACAATACAAAGGTTACAAAATTAATATTATTGATACCCCTGGTCACGCGGATTTTGGCGGTGAGGTAGAGCGTGTATTAAACATGGCTGACGGTGTATTATTATTAGTAGATGCTTTTGAAGGCCCGATGCCACAAACTCGTTTTGTATTACAAAAAGCGTTGGCATTAGGTAAAAAACCTATTGTAGTTATTAACAAAGTAGATAAACCAAACTGCCGTCCTGATGAAATTCACGATGCTGTTTTTGATTTATTCTTTAATTTAGATGCAACTGAAGCACAATTAGACTTCCATACTATTTATGGTAGCTCTAAACAAGGTTGGATGGGTAGAGATTGGAAAAATCCTACTGAAGACTTTACATCATTATTAGATGATATTATTTCTGAAATTCCTGAACCACACGTGGAAGAAGGTAATTTACAAATGCAAATTACTTCACTGGATTATTCTTCATTTACCGGAAGGATAGCTATTGGACGTATTTTACGTGGCAGTATAAAAGTAAATCAACCTATTAGCTTAGTAAAACGCGATGGTTCAGTACAAAAATCACGTGTAAAAGAACTTTACGTTTTTGAAGGCTTAGGTAAAATGAAAGTAGAAGAAGTAGGTGCCGGAGATATTTGTGCTATTATGGGTATTGAAGGTTTCGAAATTGGTGATACTGTTGCTGATTTTGAAAATCCGGAAGGCTTAACACCAATTAATATTGATGAGCCAACTATGAATATGTTATTCTGTATCAATAACTCTCCTTTCTTTGGTAAAGATGGAAAATTTGTTACTTCTCGCCATTTACGTGACCGTTTGTTCCGTGAATTAGAGAAAAACTTAGCATTACGCGTTGAAGAAACAGGACAAGCGGATTCTTATTTAGTTTTTGGCAGAGGTATTCTTCACTTATCGGTTTTAATTGAAACCATGAGACGTGAAGGTTACGAATTACAAGTTGGACAACCACAAGTAATTATAAAAGAAATTGATGGCGTTAAATGTGAGCCTATGGAGATTCTTACCGTTGATGTTCCTTTGGAAGTATCAGGTAAAGTAATTGAATTAGTAAGTCAACGTAAAGGCGATATGATAATAATGGAGCCTAAAGGTGATTTAACCCATTTAGAATTTGAAATTCCTTCGCGTGGTATTATTGGTTTACGTAACAACGTATTAACTGCTACTGCCGGTGAGGCTATTATGGCTCACCGTTTCAAAGCATTTGAGCCTTGGAAAGGTCCAATACCTTCTCGTTTAGCTGGTGTTATGATTAGTGGTGAGCAAGGTACTGCCATTGCTTACTCTATTGATAAATTACAAGACAGAGGTAGTTTCTTCGTAGAAGCCGGTGACGAAATTTACATGGGTCAGATTATTGGTGAAAACAATCGCCAGGACGACTTAGTGGTAAACATTACCAAAGAGAAAAAATTAACCAATATGCGTGCATCAGGAACTGATGATAAAACCCGTATTGCGCCAAAAATTAACTTCTCATTAGAAGAATGTATGGAATATATTCAAGGTGATGAGTACGTAGAAATTACACCTAAATCATTACGTTTACGTAAAATTCACTTAAACGAGAATGACCGTAAACGTTTTAAAAACTCAATGGCTTCTAGCTAATAAACTGTTTTTAAATGGATACTAAAAAGCCAAAGCATAATTGCTTTGGCTTTTTTATTTTATATACTATGTGCTATTGGACTAAAAATGATGTGATTATTCAACGCTCATAACACTACTTTTCTCAAGCAGTATCAATAATACCAACACCATATTATTATAAACCAAACACTTGAAATAATCTTAAAAAATTGTATTGCTTTTTTTTAAAATAAACATACTTTTGCAACCCAACAAAATTAAAACGGTGGTTTTAGCTCAGCTGGTTAGAGCGCCTGATTGTGGTTCAGGAGGTCGTGGGTTCGAGCCCCATATTCCACCCCATTTAAAGCCTTGATATTTTCAAGGCTTTTTTGTTTTTATACCCTCCATTTAGCAACTAATTTCAGCTCATTGCCAAACAGTTAATGCCTTTTGTAAAACTTTAAAACAATGTACTGTTTCTATCAGTAATTAAAGTCTAATTTATTACTTTGCACCTTTTAATCTAAAAATAAATAAACTTAAATACTATATGAATATTAAAGCTACATTTTTATTGTTAGCAGCTCTACTTTTAGCAAACTTAAGCTCAAATGCCCAGTATTGTACTCCAAGTAATGGAGGATGTTTAAGTCCTGAGATAACACAGGTAACTTTTAACACATTAAACGCATCCAATGTGTGTGCTGGTACGAATGGGTATAATTACTATTCACCTTCGGGTGCTTCAACCACTACCCTTACACCGGGCAATACTTATACGCTTACGGTAAGTGTAGCTGCAACTGCCATTGGTTCTGTTTGGATCGATTTTAATAGTGACCAGGTTCTTGATGCGTCTGAGTGGACTCAGTTGGGAACTAGTTTTTCGCCTTCAGCTTCTGTTAACATTACTGTTCCTTCCAATGCAGTAAATGCATTAACTAGAATGAGGATTAGAACAAGGGCTACTTCCAACAACAATGGTTCAACAGATGCCTGTACTACTTTTGGATCAGGAGAAACTGAGGATTATGATATTACTATTGGTACACCTGTTCCTCCACCTGTTTTAGGCCCATTGCCAACTATTACATCTATTTCGCCAATTATTGGACCTATTGGTACACTTGATACTATTTACGGAACCAACTTTAATACGACAGCGGCTAATAATACGGTAACCTACGGAAGTGTAAATGCAAATATAGTAAGTGCATTAGCCAACAGACTGGTTGTAAATGTGCCTCAGGGTATAGTTAACAGACCTATTACTGTAAATACAAATGGTTTGACTGCTTTTTATCAAAATGCTTTTTTACCTACATTTACTAATGCTGCACCTATTAATAACTCAACAAGTTTTACCATTCAAACACAGTTAAGTACCAGTAATTTTTTCTATAAAGTTTTACCTATTGATTTAGATGAAGATGGTAAAATGGACCTTGCAGCATTAAATAATAACGGGCAATTATATTTATTTAAAAACATTGGCAATACCGCTTCATTAAGTGGTAGTAGCTTTGCTCCACCATTAGTAATAGCGGTTAGTGTGTATGCACAAAATTTATTTGTGGCCGATGCTGATGGAAATGGAAAATTAGATTTTGTACTGACCAATCCGGGTATCAGTTCTTTTTCTGTTATCAGAAATTTAATTCCTAAAAATACAACGGTATACTCTACTGCCATGCTAAGTGGCAGGTATGATTATACTATCAATGCACCTTATTTCTTTGATGCCAGTGATTTGGATGGTGATGGAAAGGCTGACTTTGTTTTTAGTAATTACAGCAATTATACAGTGAGTGTATTAAGAAACACCGGTTACCCGGGTACAGTTTTATTTGCTCCAACAATTACTTATAGTACCGGTAGTTCTCCTTATGGTATGGCCATTGCCGATATTGATAACGATGGGAAAAAAGAAATTATTACCGCCAATCTTTCTTCGAATAACTTAAGCATATTTAAAAACAACTGTACATCAGGAACCATCGCTTTTGGTACTGCTGTTAGTATTCCTACGGCTTCAAGCCCTTACGATATAGATGTGGCTGACTTTGACGGTGATGGTAAAACGGATATAGTGGTGGTGAATCAAAATATCAATTCTATTTCTATTTTCAAAAATAGCGGTTCTACGGCTTCCTTATCTACAGCATCATTCAATACACGTGTTGACTATGCTACGATAGGCAGTGGCTCTCCTTCAAACGTAAGAGTAGGCGAATTAAACGGTGATGGTAAACCTGATATTGTTGTAGTATATAATAATGCTTCTTACTTTAGTGTTTGGCAAAATAATTTTACCTTAGGATCCATTAATTCACTGTCGTTACAAACAAGAGTTGATGTAAGTACACTTAATTTTGCTGGAGCTACACCGGCCATTTGCGACTTGGATAACGACAATAGAAGTGATTTGACTTTTGTTTCTCCATCAAACACATCTGGTATTACCTTTTTTAAAAATCAAATAGGTGTATTCAGGGTAAATACTTTATCCACTACTGTTTTTAATGCAGGTGCCAGTATCAGTATTCCTTTTACATCAACCTTAACAATAAATCCAGGTAATATTTTTACAGCCCAACTATCTGATAGCAGTGGCAGCTTTGCAAGCCCTGTTAATTTGGGTTCTATTATAGGTACCTCGTCTAATACAATAACTGGTACTATTCCCGGCAATGCTATACCGGGCCTTAATTACAGAATTCGTATTATATCTACTTCGCCCGGCTTTATTTCCGATGTTAGCGCGGCTGTCAGAATAATTATTCCGGCCAGTATTACTTCAATAAGTCCAAGAGTTGCAAGCCCGGGAGCACAGATTACGATAACAGGTACCAACTTTAGCCCTATACTGGCTGAAAACATAGTTTATTTTGGTGCACAAAAAGCTATAGTAACCGGTGCCACAACAACAACTTTAACTGCTACAGTTCCTGTATCAGCTACTGAGGCCAATGTTTCAGTAACGGTATTAGCAAATATTGCTTACTCATCACAACATTTTAGTCCAACATTTGTGGGCAATGGAATCATTAACTCTTCAACTCTTGGTGCTTCTACCAGTTTTTCATTGGGAACAAGTCCATTAACAGTTGAGGCATGTGATATAACCAACGATGGTAAACCGGATATTATTGTTCCTATTAATGGTCCTTCTAACCCAAGTAACAATATATTCCTGAAAAATACAGCAACTGCAGGTATTATTAATGTAAGCAGTTTTGCAGGTGGTACTGCACAAGCTACCGCAGGAACTGCATGGGCAAGCCAAATGGTAGATTTAGATGGTGACGGTTTAAAAGATTTATTAACCGTTAACAATAACGTTTCTACTTTGTCAGTTCAAAAAAATACAACCACAGGTAATGCAGTAAGTTTTGGAACAAGATTCGATTTAACGATTGCTTCAAGTGGAACGGGTATTGCTTATACTGATATTGATGGTGATGGTAAAACAGATATTGCCTCTGCAAATTTCAGCACTAACAATGTATCTATATTTAGAAATATTGGCTCAGGCGGTGTATTAAATACTTCGTCATTTGCATCACGTATTGATCAAACTGTTGGTTCTGGCCCTGTATTTATTGCTTTTAAAGACATTGATGGTGATAAAAAACAAGATATGGTAGTAATAAATAATACTGCCAATACTATATTCATATACAAAAACACAAGTACTGCAGGAAGCATTTCATTTGCAACAGCAAGCAGCTTTGCTACACAAGTATCGCCACGCGTTTTAACTTTTACCGATTTAAATGCTGATGGTAAAGTAGAGATTTTAGTAACCAACCAAACATCAAACTCGGTTTCTATTTTTGAAAATACTTCAATCGTTGGTACCATCAGTTTAGCAACAAGAGTTGATTTAACTACGGGTAACGGACCTTGGGGAGTAGCTGCAGGTGATATAGATGGAAATGGCAAACCGGATATTGCAGTAGCCAACTTTACAGCAGGAACTGTATCATTATTTGCCAATAATTATACTTCAGGAACCATTACTTCTGCTTCATTTGCAACCAGGGTTGATGGGGCTTTAGGTACATCAACACAACCAACCAATATTGCCATTTGCGATATTGATGGTAATTTAAAACCGGAAATAATTGCCACTTTATATGGTAATGGTACCGTTGCAGTTTTTCCTAATAACACACCTACGCTGGCTATAGGCTCAGCACCATCACAAGTTTGTTCGGGCTCAACGGTAGCTATACCTTATACAGCTACATTAACTTTTAACCCAGGTAATATATTCTCTATCCAGTTATCTGATGAAAATGGAAGTTTTGCATCTCCTATTAGTATTGGTTCTGCCATTGCTACTACGTCAGGTACTATTAATGCTATTATCCCAACCGGATTAAATGTTAGCAGCAATTATTTAATACGCGTTATATCTACCAGCCCTGCCGTTATTTCAGCCAGCAGCGCAAATACCATTACATTGAACAATTGCCCTACTATTACCAGTATAAGCCCGTTAAGTGGCGATATAGGAACAACGGTTACTATTAACGGTTCTAATTTCAGCACTACGTTAAATAATAATATAGTATATTTTGGTGCAGTTAAAGCTACGGTTACTGCTGCCACCGCTACTAGTATTACTGCTACTAACCCTTTTGGTAATAATTATAAAAGCATTTCGGTAACTAATTTAAGTAATAACTTAACTGCCAGTTATAACAAACCTTTTAATACCACCTTTGCCGGTGCAAGTGCTACATTTAGCAGCAATAATTTCAGTATCCCTTTTGTTGGTATATCCGGTAATACGCAACCATTATCAATGGCTACCGGAGATTTAGATAATGATGGTAAAACAGATATGGTAAGTTGTGGTAACAACAATTCTGTCTCTATTTACAGAAACTTTTATTCAATCGGTAATATCAATGTCTCTGCATTTCCAAGTAGAACTGATATTAATTTAACCAATACCAGTAATTTTGTTAAAGTAGCAGATATGGATGGTGACGGGAAGCTAGATGTAATGGTATTTACCAATTCAGGTCTTTCTATTTTAAAAAATACAACCACTGCAACAGGTAATATAACCTTTGCTACTGTTATTGATATTACTACTCCTGCTGCATTATACAGTGGCTGTATTGCCGATTTAGATAATGATGGTAAACCAGAAATAATAGCAACAACATCAACAAATATTATGTATGTATTTAAAAATGCTACTGCTCAAGGTAATATTATACAATCATCATTTACAAGAGCAGACATAACTGTTTCTAGTGGTGGATATTTCTGTACTCCGGCCGATTTTGATAATGACGGTAAAATGGATATTGCATTAACATTTGGAAGCAGTGCATTCAATATTTTAAGAAATACCGGAGCTGTAATTGGAAGTTCTTTATTTACTACCATAAGTTTAAGCAATGGAACAAGTTCTTATTTCATTGCAGCAAATGATTTTGATAATGATGGCAAAACAGATATTGCCATAGCCAATTATAGTTCTTCTTTTATAACTGTTTATAGAAACAATTATACCAGTGGTAATTTAACAGCGGGTTCATTTACTTCACAAGCAGCACCTATTACCAATTCAGGTTCATACGGTTTAGTAGCTATGGATATTGATGGTGATAACAAAATAGACTTGGTAAACAGCTCTCAATCGGGTTATTTAAGTGTATTAAGAAATGTATCGACCAGTACTATTGCATTTAACAGCGCCTACACCGTTTCATCTACTACTGGAACTTTGGTAGGAACAGAAGTGGGCGACTTTAACAATGACGGTAAAATAGATATTGCAGCAACCGGTTACGGAAACAATAATGTTTATATATGGCAAAATACAACACCAACTTTTTCAGTTGGAAGTGTTGGAACTTCATCATTTTGTTCCGGCTCATCGGTAACCATTCCTTATACAGCACCTTCAGGTTTATTCTCATTGGGTAATGTATTTACAGCCCAGTTATCTGATAGCAGTGGAAGTTTTGCAAGCCCTGCTAATTTAGGTTCGGTTATTTCAACCAGTTCAGGCACCATCAATGGTACTTTACCAAATAGCTTATTCAGCAGTTCAAATTACCGTATCAGGATTGTATCATCTAACCCCAGCAGCATAAGTACTAACTATACCCTTATCAATGTAATTGCTTGTCCGAATATTACTTCATTCTCACCTCTTGCAGCCGGTGTTGGTACAACTGTTACTATTAACGGAAATAACTTTAGTACTACAGCGGCTAATAATATTGTGTATTTTGGTTCAGTAAAAGCAACCGTTACAAGTGCATCAAGTAGTCAATTACAAGTTACCGTACCAGGTGGTGCTATCAATAATCAAATTAGCTTAACCGTAGGCAATTTTACTACCTTAAGTGCTTTGTTATTTACACCTACTTTTACCGGTAACGGTACTATTACAACAGCTAGTTTAGCAACCCGTGCTGATATTATAACCGGTTTAAACGGAGTGCGCGGAGCTACTTTAGCCGATTTTGATAACGATGGTAAACCCGATATGTATGTAGCTAATTCAGGTGCTAATAATATCAATGTATATAGAAACCTTGCTTCGCCAGGACCTATCACCACTTCATCATTTACTTCAGCAATAACCTTGGCTGCTACTAACCAACCATGGTTCCAAGCTGTAGCCGATTTTGATAATGACGGTAAATTAGATATAGCAACAGTAAACTTAAGTTCAAATACTGTTTCGGTGTTCAGAAACACAACCACCGCAGTGGGTACTATTACTTTTGCCACAAAAATTGACTTTACTTTACCTGCCTCTGCTTCACCTTATGGTATAGCAACAGGCGACATCGATGGCGATGGATTAATTGACATGGCTGTAGCCAACTTAAATACAAATAGTGTTTCCCTGTTTAAAAACAATAGCGTTAGCAATAGCATTAACTTTGCTTCTGCGGTTAACTTTACTACACTTACACAACCATCATCTATTATAGTTGCAGAAATAGATGGCGATGGAAAACCGGATATTGCTGTAACCAACTTTGGAAGCAATCAAATATCAGTGTTCAGAAACATAGCAGCCGTTGGAACAATTAATACTTCATCGCTTGCATCAAGAAATGATTTTACCTGTGGAAACGGGCCTTTCTATATGAGCGATGCGGATATAGATGGTGATGGAAAAATTGATTTAGTGGTACCAAACTATACAGGTAACAACATGACTGTATTACGTAATACCAGTGCTATTGGTTCTGTTAATTTTAGCAGTAGCAATTTCTCTACCGCAGGCGCAAGTGGTATTAATGCTATTGGCATGGGCGATATAGATGGTGATGGGAAAGTGGATATTACTACCGCAAACAACAGTACCAACAACATTACCTTGTATAAAAACAACAGTGTTTCAGGTATTATATCATTGGGTACAGGTATTAATTTTGCAACTCCAAACGGAGTGGTATCGACTTTTATTTGCGATATTGATGGAGATAACAGACCTGATATATTAACATCTAATAATACTGCAAACAATATTTCGGTTTTCAGAAACAGTATTTTAGCTCCAGAACCAACAGTACAGGCAACTACTGTTACAACCAGCTTAATAACCAATACCAGTATAACCGTAAACTGGACCAATGGAAATGGAAGCAGACGTATTGTTGTTGCAAGAATCATTAACCCTGTAACCAGCAATCCTGTTGACGAAACCAACTATACCGCAAATACCAGTTACGGTAGCGGTTCACAAGTTGGTTCAGCAAACTTTGTAGTGTATAATGGAACAGGAACTTCAGTTACTGTTACAGGTCTTGCCTTGTTTACACAATACCATTTTAGTGTATTTGAATACAATGGAACAGGAGGTTCAGTTAATTATTTAACCCCTACTACAGCCACAACAAATGCTACAACCTTACCGGTAACCCTAGTTGACTTTAAAGCCGAAAAAATAGGTGACGATGCTTTATTAACCTGGAGTACTTCAACAGAAATAAATAACAACTACTTTGAAGTGCAACGTGCCGAAGACAATAAAAACTGGATAGCACTGGGTCAAGTAAAAGGAAATGGCAATGCTACTTCATTATCGAAATATAAATTCACTGATAAGCTTTCAACTATAAACCCTGCTAGTAAAACTATTTACTACCGTTTAAAACAAGTTGATTTTGATGGTAAGTTTGAAATATTACCAACCAGAGTTATCCAGTTAAATGATGAAGCTGCTACTTTAGAAATGTATCCGAACCCGGCTAAAGATTATGTAACTTTACAGGTAAGTGGAGCTACTGAATGGCAATACAAAGTATACAATACCAATGGTACTGTTGTATTAGCAAATGAGGTAACTAACAATAATACTACACAGGTTGATATGAATAGCTTGCCTAAAGGCATTTACTTTGTAAAAGTGGAAATGAACAAACAAGTTTTTGTAAAAAAATTAGTGGTAGAATAAGCTACTCCGTTTATTCCTTATAAAAAGTTCCGTTCATGTTATTATGAACGGAACTTTTTTATTTTAATACAGCCTTACCTGATTAAATATTTCTATTTTCAATCATCGCTTTTATTATTATTGCCAAACGCAATTTTTACTAAACATAACAACAAATAAGTGGTCGATAAATTAAGAAAAACGGAAAACCTGCACGTCATTTTTTGGTTGATAAAAGATATGTTTTGGATGATGGAATTTAAAACGTTGGGCACTATAATGATGTTACCTACACTGGCTATGGCTTTTTACGTAACGTATTTATCAAAACAACATGTTAATTTAATTATAGTAAACATTTCTATCGTTTTTTGGATTTGTGCCAATAGCGCTTGGATGCTCAGCGACTTTTATGGCGATTTACCAAGATCAGTTTCCCTTATTTTTTTTATAACTGGAATTTTAACCATGCTTGTTTATGTTTGGAGAGCCCATATAAAACCTTATTTATTTAAAACCCATGACTAACTCTGATATAGCCGACTTATTAAAACTGTATGCTGATTTAAGCGAACTCCATGGAGGCAATCCATTTAAAATAAAATCGTTTGCCAGCGCTTCATTTCGCATTGATAAATTACCAACTGTATTAGCAGGTAAAACAATAGCCGAACTTGAAAAAGTAGAAGGTGTAGGTAAAACTTTAGCTGCTAAAATTTTTGAAATAAACGAAACCGAAAGTTTTACAGATTTAACCGAACTGATTGCACAAACACCCGAGGGTGTGTTGCAAATGATGAAAATAAAGGGCATTGGCCCCAAGAAAATAGCGCAAATATGGAAAGAGCTGGAAATAGAAAGTATTGGAGAACTACTATATGCCTGTAAAGAAAACAGGTTGGCACAAGCAAAGGGATTTGGTTTAAAAACACAACAAAATGTAATTAACCAGATAGAGTTTATGTTTGCCAGCGAAAACAAATTTCATTACGCTACTACTGAACAAACAGCCCGTGAATTGGTTGAAGAACTCAATAAACTAAATTTGTTTGAAGCCCTATCATTTACAGGAGCCTTAAGACGTAAATTAGAAATTATTGATAGCATTGAATTAATTGCTGCTACTGCAAAATCAATTGATGAAATAACAAGTACAATACAAGCAAGCAATGCACTTACAAACGTTAGTAGCAACCAACATATAATAAGCGGTACATATAAAAACATACAAGTTAGCCTATTTATAAGCTTGCCTGCACAATTTGCATGGAACCTGTTTGAAACAACTGCCAGTGCAGCACATTTACAATTGTTAGATTTGAATACAATCAATAAAAGTGAAACTACTGAAACAGCTATATATGCAAGTATAAGCCTACCTTATATTGAGCCTGAGTTACGAGAGGGTTTACATGAAGTAGATTACGCCAAACAAAACAAACTACCACAACTAATTGAATATACCGACTTAAAAGGTGCATTGCACAACCACTCTACCTGGAGTGACGGATTAAACACCATTGCCGAAATGGCTAAAGCTTGCCAGCAAATGGGTTATAGTTATTTTGGTATTGCAGACCATAGCAAAGCTGCTTTTTACGCCAATGGCTTAGATGAAGAGCGCATTATTAACCAACAAGAAGAAATAGACAAACTCAATAAAGCCAATAGTGCATTTAAAATATTTAAAGGAACCGAATGCGATATTTTATACAATGGTCAGCTAGATTACAGCAACGATGTATTGGCTACTTTTGATTATGTGGTAGCTTCCGTTCATAGTATTTTAAAAATGAACGAAGAAAAAGCCATGAGCCGTTTAATAACAGCTATTGAAAACCCATACACCACCATACTGGGCCACCCGACAGGACGATTGTTATTATTACGTCAGGGCTATCCTATTAACCACCAAAAAGTAATTGATGCCTGCGCTGCCAATAACGTAGCTATTGAAATCAATGCGCATCCTTATCGTTTGGACCTTGATTGGCGTTACATAGATTACGCTCTCAACAAAAATGTAATGCTGTGCATTAACCCTGATGCGCATAGTATAGAAGGCTTAAAAGACATGTATTACGGTACTCAGATTGGCCGTAAAGGAGGTTTAACTGCCGCACAATGTTTAAATGCTTTTGATACCGAAAAATTGGATGCCTATTTTAAACTAAAAAAATAACTACCCCACTAAAATGTTAAATAAACTAATAGAATTAGTAAGAGAAAACGCTGGTGATTTAATTACCAACAATGAAAATATAACACCCGAAAATAAAGAACAGGCTATTGTTGAATGTGCCCAAACAATTATAACAAACCTTAAAAAAGTATTTTCATCGGGCAATATTGCAGGGTTAACAGAGTTAATTAAAAGCAATAATATTAATGCTGATAACAAAATTGTAAGCGATATAATAACAACCTTAAGTGCGACCTACACTACCAAATTAAGTATAAATGAAACGGAAGCTAAGCGTATAAGCACACACTTAATTCCAACGGTACTTACGCAACTTATCAGCAAAACAAATAATCCAAACGATAATACTTTTGATGTGCAAACTATATTGAAAGAAATTGGTGGTGGTGGTTTAGCCGGAATGTTAGGAGGTTTCTTTAAATTTTAAGAAATATAGCAAAAACAAGGCTTTAGCACTTATTAAAAAGATTTTTTTTATATAAACTTTGTAAAGTGGATTGAAAAATTATATTTGCTAAACAGCATTTAAATTAAATAACATTAACCATGGCTAGAAAACAAATAATAGTGGAGTTCCCAATCAAAGCATCTCCTTCATTAGTATTTAACTATATTAGTACCCCAAGCGGGCTATCCCAATGGTTTTGTAACGATGTTGACATTAGAAATAATATCTATAAATTTAAATGGGATGGCGAAGAAAACTCGGCTGAATTACTAAAAAAAGTAAACAATAAAATAATGAAATTCAGATGGACTGAAGCCTCTAAAGATGAATATTTAGAATTTGAAATTTCAGTGGATGAATTAACTGATGATGTTTCGTTGGTTATTACCGATTTTATAGAAGAAGCAGAAGAAAAATACACCAAACAACTTTGGGAAAGTCAGGTACACGATTTAAAAAGCTGTATCGGAGCATAAACAAAAAGCCATTCTATTTGAATGGCTTTTTTTATGAAAAATACTTCCTATTTATTACTAAACAGCCCTGTTTTACAGCACTTTCTTAATTTTGAAATGTATTGATTAGTTCATGAGAAAATGTATCTTCGCCCACCAAAAATATAGTCACTAGCCAACATGTTTGAAAATTTAAGTAGTAAGTTAGATAAAGCGTTTAAAACCCTGAAAGGGCAAGGTAAAATAACCGAAATAAACGTTGCTGAAACAGTTAAAGAAATTCGTAAAGCTTTAATTGATGCAGACGTTAACTATAAAATAGCCAAACAATTTACCGACACAGTAAGAGAAAAAGCACTTGGACAAAACGTATTAACAAGCGTTTCGCCAGGACAATTGTTAATTAAAATTGTAAGCGATGAATTAACTGAATTATTAGGAGGCAAATCAGAAGGAGTAAATACAAGCGCTCCATTGAGTATTATATTAATGGCAGGTTTACAAGGAAGTGGTAAAACTACCCACTCTGCTAAACTGGCCAGCTACTTTAAAAAACAAGGCAAAAGCGTTTTATTAGCTGCTGCCGATGTTTACCGCCCGGCTGCTATTGAGCAATTAAAAGTATTAGGTGAACAAATAGACGTTCCCGTGTACTTTGAAATGGAAAACAAAAATCCGGTTAAAATTGCAGAAAATGCTGTAAAAGCGGCTAAAGAAGGAAACCACAAAATATTAATTATAGATACTGCGGGTCGTTTAAGTATTGACGAAGAAATGATGGCCGAAATTGGCAACATCAAATCAAGTGTTAAGCCACAGGAAATATTATTTGTAGTAGATTCCATGACCGGGCAAGATGCTGTAAATACAGCCAAAGCCTTTAACGATGTATTGGACTTTACAGGTGTTATTTTAACCAAGCTCGATGGTGATACCCGTGGTGGTGCCGCTTTATCAATTAAAACAATCGTTGAAAAACCCATCAAGTTTGTGGGTATGGGCGAAAAAATGGAAGCCCTTGATGTTTTCCATCCGGATAGGATGGCACAACGTATTTTGGGTATGGGTGATATTGTTACCTTAGTGGAACGCGCTCAATCCGTATTTGATGAAGAAGAAGCAGCTAAAATTCAAAAGAAATTACTAAAAGACCAATTTACTTTTGAAGATTTTTATAGCCAAATTCAACAAATCAAAAAAATGGGTAACCTGAAAGATTTGATGGCTATGATTCCGGGTGTAGGTAAAGCCATTAAAGATATTGATATCAGTGATGATGCCTTTAAAGGAATTGAAGCCATTATTAATTCAATGACCCCGGGTGAGCGTAAAACTCCCGATATTATTAATGGTACAAGAAGAAAACGTATTGCTGATGGTAGTGGAACAGATATTCAACAAGTAAATCAATTACTTAAACAATTTGAAGAAATGCGTAAGATGATGAAAACCATCAATAAGTTTCAAGGTGCCGGCAGAAGCATGAAAAACTTACCATTTATGAAATAGGAAAAAACATATTCCATAAAAAAAGCCTCCGTCAAATATTGACGGAGGCTTTTTTGTTAATACCTATTGCGATTTATCTATCCATAACTGAGCACTATCAGGCACCTCATGAATAATAACCATACTAAAACCGTGACCAAAAATACCTAAATGACGGGCAGCCCTTTCCGATACATCAATAATTCTTTTTTTATGAAAAGGCCCCCTATCGTTGATACGTACAATAACCCATCTTCCATTTTTAGGGTTGGTAACTTTTACCCGTGTATTAAAAGGTAAAGTTCTGTGAGCAGCCGTTAACAGTTTCCTTCTATATTTTTCTCCGCTAGCCGTTCTCCGTCCTTCAAACTTACGGGCATAGTAACTGGCATTGCCTTTCTGCGTTTTTAGTTTCTTTTTGGGTATGCTGTCGTTTTGCGCATAAATGCTTCCAACAATAAAAATTGCTACACCTATTAAAAATATTTTTAGTATGTACTTACCCATTCTTTACCTGCAAATTAGAAAAATTATTGACATATTTACCAGCATCTTTTACCATTACCCCGTTACAAATGCTGTAACTCAAAATAAACCAAACCAATAACACACTTTTACTCACTAAAAACATTAATATTATTTGATTTTTTGAGCAATGGTTATATTTGCTTTCACTTAAAAATAAAAACCATGTTTGGAAAATTAAACGAAGCAAAAGAAAAGGCTGAACAGATAAAACAAAAATTAGAATTAATAACAGTAGAAGGTAATGCCGAAGGGATTAAAGTAATTGCCAATGGAAACAAAAAAATTACCAATATTAGCATTGATGAAAACTTGCTGAAAGCAGAAAACAAAGAGCAAGTAGAAGAACTGTTAGTAACAGCTATTGAACGTGCCTTAGAACAAGCAGAAAACGTTTCTGCAGCCGAAATGCGTTCTCTTATGGGTAGCATGATGCCGGGCTTAGGTGGCTTATTTGGTAACTAATTGCAACTTTGTTCGTATTAACCCTAAAATAGATCACTTGCAAAAATTAAGTTCCTTTTTTACAATACTCATGCTATTGTGTTTTACAACAAGTAAAGCGCAACAGAATAAGCTATATATTAAAGGTTATGTTGTAGGGGCCGATACCAGTTCACCTATTGCCCTTGCCAATATTCATAATATAAGTTCAAACAACAGGTACATCACCAACAGGTTTGGAGCCTTTGGTATTAATGTTTTAACTACCGATACACTAGAGTTTTCAGTAATAGGTTATAAAACCTATACTTTGGTATGTGCTAACTATATAAACCAGGGCGATGTACCCATAGTAATAAAACTGCAACGCAGTTATATAAAATTACGTGAAGTAAATATTTCAGGACAAAAACGTAAGCAGGACTCTATGGCCAGAGCAGCTGCTAAACGCTTAAAGACAGATCCCCTTTTAAACAACTACAATACCTCCATATCCATATACAATGCTTCACAAGGAGGTATGTTAAGTAGTATTTTAGCTGGTGGAAATAAAAAAATACAAGAATACGAAAGGCTTATGCGCCTGCTTGAAATTTATCAGGAGCATAACTTAGTAAGCGAAAAATACAATATTGATTTGGTTAAAAGAGCTACGCTATTGAATGATGCCAAAGCGCAAGACTTAATGCACTTTTGTAATTTGCCTAATTATTTTGTCCTAAACTCCAACGAGTATGAAATAATTTTAGCCATTAAAAATTGTTATGAGGAGTGGAAAGTAAAAAAGAAGTAACGCCTGTTACTCATCAAAATTGGCACCTGTAATATCAGTAAAATGATTCAAAGGAGGCTCCCCTAAAATATACAATATATTAAACACCTGCGCTTCACTCTCCGTATCACCTCCCATTTTATAAGCTGCCGCCAGATTACGTAAAACTCTTTTTATAATAGTAACATTATCGCAAGGTTCAAAATAAGCAGGTAATAGCTCTAAACGCATTTGTGTTACAAATTGCTCAAGACTTGTTCGGGTAAATATACCGCCATTGTTAAACGCATTGATATAAAATAAAGCCTGTTTGTTTTCAGCACTTATTTTTTTGTCGTTGTTAAAATCAAAATGGCTTAAATCAAATTTATCTTCTTCCAAATAGGCCAACATAAAATGTTGAGGTAAGTTTATACCAAAAACAGGCAACTGTAGTTTTTGAGCAACCAGCATATAAACTATGCATAACATAATTGGGTTACCTTGTTTGGTTACAAAAAAATCGCTTATAAAAGAGTTACTGGGGTTATGATAATTCTCTACATTTCCTTTAAAACCATGTATCTGGTAAAAAGCATAATTCAGTATTTTTACCTTTTCAAACGGAGTAACATCGTGGCGCATTTCAAGCCAAGCTGTTAAACGAATTTTTTCTATTTCTACATTCAGCTCGTGCTTTTGTACTTTAGGATATTTAAACTGTGTAACCAAAAATACACCCTCCAATAAATCCCTGTCTTCGCTATACAACCAGTGTTTAAAATCAACAAGCAGTTTATTGTATTGTATTTTATCAACCAGTTGGCTAATGACCAAAACACTTTCTTCATCGTGGTTTACAACTAACTGTTGCTCTATAATAGGCAAGGCATCAATTCCATAAGACAATAACTTTTGCTCTACTAAATTAGCAACTTCCTTGTCGCTATCATCAAGCAATGTTAAAAGTGATATTATTTCTTTTGAATCCAATGGCTAAGCAAAAATTTGTTTTGTAAACTTATAGTATTTATCAAACTAAAACAACAAAACTAAGGCGCTGCTTTTTAAGCTTAAATTAATGTTCTTTTACAAGCGCCTCCAACTGGTCGATAACTTGCTCAATCTTTTTGCTTTCAGCAGTTAATTCAGCATTGCTATTATTTTGTTGCAATGCTTTTTTTATGGCACTATTTTTACCTTCCAAATACTCCTTTACTTCATTAACCGTATTGAACAGTAAATATTTTCGCTCCTCTCCTTCCAGCTTTTTATTTATTTGCTCAAACACAGGAACGGCATTGGCTACATAATCTATTTTAGAACGTATTAAATATTTGCTATACGCATACATAATATTTCGTTTACCAAAACTGGTATTGTTAATGGCATTACTAAAAAATGTATTTTCATCCTGTAACGAGTTTTTTGATATAACAGAACTTACCGCCATAGCAATGGAATAATTTTTATAGTTACGCCATTTGTTAGCCACTTCCAGTGCCAATAAACTGTCCGTATAATTTAACCCGTACATGGCATTGGCCACTACCTGGTTGGAGCTATCAAATTGTGCTTCGGTAAAATAAGGAATGTACTTTTTATTGTTTAAAGTATAAAAATACAACAAGGCCGATGCACGTATAGAAGCTTTATTTTTAAAATGAAGCAAAGGGGTCATTAACTTTTCAAACTCGGGCTGGTGTTTTGCATTTAATAAAGTAATGGTTCTTATACCCAATTGTACTATTTGATGATGCGTATGGTTTAAACAATACTCAATCGCATTTTTTAAATACGGAGTTAACTCATTGCCATTTTCTTTATAGGTTTCAAACAAACCCGTCATAGCTTGTTCTTTGGCTTTCCATGTATTTACTTTAGTTAATTGTGTATACCAGTTGCTTTCACTTTGTTTCCAGTCTAACTTAGCTACCAAAGCCTTGTTTGCATCAAAATTGATTAAATAAACTGAATCGCCTTCAAAAGTAAATGTTTGTGTTGCTTTGCTTACCAATACAGGTACTTGCTTCACACCTCGTTTATCATATACTTCCACTACAAATGGCAAACGGTACAAACCAACACTGCTATCTTGCTTCTGTATAACCTGCATTTGGGCTGAATTACTATGGTAGGTAGTTTTTACTTCTAACTCCGGGTGGCCTGCTTTTAAAAACCACTGGTTAAAAAACCAGTTTAAATCCAACCCCGTAGTTTCTTCAAAAGCCAAACGTAGGTCATGTATTTCTGCACTCTTAAACCTGTTTTTAGTTAAATACAATTGCAGTGATTTGAAAAATGCATCATCGCCTACTTCCTTTCTGAGCATATGTAATATACGCCCACCTTTGCTATAGCTTACGCCATCAAACATATCTTCCTTGTTGTGGTAATAAAAACGAATAGGTGTTTTGGCTGCATTCTGCTTACTTCTTAAATAGCCATTTAGGTTTGATTCAAATACTGCATCGGCTTCTATATTGCCATGTTTCCATTCATTCCATATATATTCACCATAAGTAGCAAAACTTTCATTCAAGGGTAAATTACTCCAGCTTTCAGCCGTAGTTAAATCGCCAAACCAATGGTGAAACATTTCATGTGCTATAATATCTTCTTGGTCATTATCCAAATGTTCGCGTGCATCGTGTTGTACAAACTCGCCATGCAATACAGCCGAAGTATTTTCCATAGCACCACTCACAAAATCGCGTACAATTATCTGGCTAAATTTTTCCCAAGGGTAATCAACACCCAGCTTTTGACTAAAACAGGTTAACATCTCTTTGGTCGGGCCAAAAATTAAATCAGCATACGGATGATAGTCTTTTTCTAAATAATAACTCACCTCTATAGAGTCGTGCCATTTATGTTTGGTAATAGCAAATTCGCCAATAGCCATCATGGTTAAATAAGGTGCATGTGGTAAAGTTTGTTTCCAGTAATCAGTATGCGTACCATCAGCATTTTGTGTTACACTGATTAGTTTACCATTGCTCAAAGTAACCTCATTGGCCTGAGCCGTTATCCATAATTCCTGTGTATGTTTTTCATTAGGTGCATCAATGGTAGGCATCCAGCAACTGTTGCTTTCTGTTTCTCCTTGTGTCCATATTTGGCGTGGTTTATTTACATCCGTTTTTAGCGGATTAATAAAATACAAACCTTTGGCATCCCTTATGGCAGCACTTCCTTCTGCTTTTATTTCATTAGGCTTGGCTGTATAATTTATAAACACCTGAAAGGTTTCACTGTTGGTATACGTTTTATCTAACGTAATATGCAATTGCAAGCTATCGTAAGTATACTTTACATTCACCGTATCCTTGTTTTTAATAATGGCTACTCTGTGCAACTCCAACCCTTTGGTATCAAAAACAGCCGTATTGGTAGCATAAAAATAGGGCTTACACAATAAATTTACTTGGCCATAAGCATGTTGTTTTTCGTAGTTAAACCTAATTTTAAGCGAGGTATGCAATAAGTCAATACTTTTAGTTCTGCTGGCCTGATACTCAGCCGGACTTTTAAAAGCAACAATATTTATTTGTTTAGCCAATAAACTTGGCTGACTGTTTTGGGTATCGCTATTTTTATTTACCTTGCAGCCCGCAGTAAAAATTACTGCTGTAGCTATTAGTAAGCATATTTTATTCATTCGTGCAATAATAACAAGTATGTAAGCAATAGCAAAAATTAATGACATAAAAGCTTTTTAAAACATGTTGCGCATTCAATTAAACCAACAAGAGTATTTATTCGACAAAAAAATGGAAACCGTTTTACTGGATGGGCAAGCTGTAAATGCCGATGTAGTAAAGATTGATCGCAATAAATTTCATGTGTTAATTAATAACCAGTCGTACAATATTGAACTTTTAGCTAAAGACGAACAAGCCAAAAACCAAACCATATTGGTAAATGGTAAAAAGCAAACCGTTGAAATTAAAGATAAGTATGACGACTTATTGAAACAATTGGGTATGGATAAATTAATGGGTAATAAAGCAAACCTGTTAAAAGCACCCATGCCGGGCTTGGTTTTAAAAGTATTGGTAAGCGAAGGGCAAGCAGTAAAAAAAGGTGACGGGTTATTGATATTAGAAGCCATGAAAATGGAAAATATTATAAAAGCTACTACGGATGGAGTAGTAAAAAAAATACATATAGCCGAAAAAAATGTGGTTGATAAAAACCAGAAAATGATTGATTTTGAATAAAATATTGCACCTAGCAACTGGCCGCTGGCTACTAGCATTTTGCTAATAGCCGAAAGCCAGAAGCCAGATGCTATAATGGGGGTTGACCGGTTTTGACGGGGTGAGCAAGGGTTATGTTAGCATGCCGAGCGTGGAGAATTTAGCTCGTTAATAGCAAGTCTCAAAATTCTATCTGGCGAGTCTAACTTCGCTATGGCTGCTTAATCTAGGATTAAGCAATTGCCATTGTCTCGTAAAATGTTAAGTTTTGTTTCGTTTTACAATAGAGGCATCATTTAAACCAAACCTTTTAGCAGTATGTTTATGGCTGCTTTAAGTACTTAATAAACTATAAATTAAGCAGGCCCGAGGAACAGCCAACTTAGTTCGAACAAACAATGTTTCTATAAGCATGTAGAAGGCATAGCAATTCCATTTCCGGACGAGGGTTCGAATCCCTCCAACTCCACCAAACAGGACAACTCCAAGTTATTTGAGAGTTGTCTTTTTTTTGTCCCTTTGAAACCGTTATCAATATTGAGTGTCTGCCTCACAAATTCGTTTACTTTTGTGGTTCGACATTTAAAACCATCAAAACTCAACTTTTTGGGGAATATCGAACTTAATAAAAGCCCTTTACCTCTTACATCGCATGTTTGATAGATGTTTTCAAGATTCGATACCCATTTGATTGATTTTTCTATTTTCTGAATTAGCAAAGTATCGTTTTGTTGCAGCGTATCAAGTTGCTGTACTAAATCGCTTTTTAGTTCCTCATATTTCTTTCTCATGCTAGCATAATCCGAATGGGTTATTTTGTTATCTACTAACATATCTTGTAGGTTCTGTAAGCGTGTTTCTTGTTGACTAATTTGCGCCTTTAAATCCTTTATTTTCTTTTCATCTCTATTCGTATTGATACCTATGGTATCTTTAACTAATGCCTGATATAAATTTTGTATGTCATTTGAAAATTTAAAATCCGCTAAGATTTTCTCCATAGCTTCATTGGCTAAATCCGCTTTATACCTTTGTTTTTTGCAACTATTGCAATGGTAATAAAAATGTCTTTTCCCTGTTCTACTTCGAGAAGCACTGCCCGTAATATGTCCTCCGCAATGGTTACAAACTAAAATACCCCTTAACGGTAATTCATCCTTTTGAGTTACTACACTATGCTTATTGGTTTCAATTCTCCTTTTGTATAATCTGTTTTGTACTTGGTTAAATATGTCCTCTGATATGATAGGCTCGTGTACTGCTTTTGTAAGGTATTCCTTTTCATTTTCTCCTGCGGGTACTTTGATATAACCATAATACATCGGGTTACGAAACATTACATAAAGTTGTGTTCTTGATATAGTAACACCTTTCTCCTTTAACTGTTCTTTTATAATTGGCATAGCTACTCCTTTGGCTATTTCTCTAAAAGCATTGGCAATGGCAGCGGCTTCCTCATTAGGAACAATAATAGGCTTGTTGTTTTCATCCCTTTTGTTTGCATATCCTCTAGGGGCAGAACAAGTAATACGCCCTTGTTTCCTTGCCCCTCTGATACCTCCATTTATTTTAATAGAACGCCTGTCATTATCAATTTCGGGTAGTGCTAGATAGAATGCTAAAAGAGCTTTATTTTCGGGTATAGCCATATCAAGGGGTTGTTCAATGGCTTGTGCTTGTACTCCTAGCTTTTTTAATTCGCTAATCATCATATAAGCCTCGGCAGTATTGCGTGAGAACCTATCCCATGAGGTGAATAAGAGTACATCAATTGTACCCTTATTCTTTTTCAGATAAGTAATAAACTCCTTAAAAGCAGGTCTATCAAATGTTTTAGCGGAATAATCCTCTTTAAACACTTTGGCAATGAATATTGTATTGCGCTCACAATACTTGTTTAAGCTATCTAATTGCACATCTAATGAATATCCTTTGGCTTGTTCGTCACTCGAAACTCTCGCCATTAATGCCGCTTTCTTTATCATAGTCAAAATTTTTGTTTGTGTGAATGTTTTGGAATTCGATTAACTCCAGTAATAAATCTCTGATTTGTTGTGTTTCTTCTTGTGTGTACTTGTTTCCTTGTTGTTGTAAAATGGTTTTACATTGTTCTAAACTTAACATAACAGCGTTTGGGCTGTGTAACTAAAAGCTCGGGCTTCGAGGTTTTAATAGTTGTTCATGCTAGAGCCGCTAAAGCGGGTCTGTTTATTTAGAGTCTGCCCAAGGGCAGTTATTATATTCGTCTAGTTTTTTTAAAGTAAAGATTTTTGTTATTTCTATGTTTTAGTGTTATTGAATCGTAGCTGCCTAGACCCAGTGTTTTTCTGATATATGCTGCTTGCTCGTTTGTAATGCTTCCTTCACTTGTTGCTTCTATAATAAAATCATCTTCACCATTTAGTTTTATAATTAATTCTAAGAAATCTCTTTGTCTTAAAGCATCCAATACTCTTTTTTCCTTTGCATTAAACAATCCCAATTGCAACCCATATTCTTCACTTTTAGGCTCTTCAAAAAACTCTTCTATTATTGCTTTTACTGGAATCTCAAAACGAGGTCTTTTAATATTTGCATAGTTTAACTTAGCTAGACCTTGAGGACTTTCATAAAATATAGCATCTATTAAAAAATTATCTTTTTGTTTAACTAGAATGATAGAAACCATAGATTGCTGTACTATGATTGTTTTTATAAAACCAAATAACACCGTTTTTTCTTGTTCATAGGGGTCTTTGGGGTCAAATGCCATAAACATGGCATTGGCAGTTTTATGATAGCTTTCTTTTAATGCTTGGATTTTTTCTTCGTTATATTGTAATTCATTACGCCAATAATTTTCAGCGGCTTCTAATCCACTTAAAAGTTGCTCATGTATCTTCGACTCCATTTCCACCTTCATTATTTTAATTACCTCATAGGGCAAGCCAAAATCACGCATAAACTGGATAATCTTAATCCAAACATATTCGTATAGATTTAATTTAATCCATACACGACCTGTATCATCTGTCTTTTTTAAAATCGTTAAATCAACCAATCCATTTTGTTTCCATGAATGAAATGTTTTTGCATTTACTCCTGTAAAAGATAAAGGCACTACTGTTTCTTTGATTAACGGGTAATACTCCTCCAAGTTTTCAATTTCATCGGCTGAAACAGTAAAGTAATCATGCAAGGCATTAATTTTATCTAACTCTTCATTCATATCTTTCAAAAGTAATATAATTTATATTATTTCCTAATGCTCGGATATAATTAAAGTGGTGGGGAATCAAATTATGGTGTTCGGAACGGTTCGGAATTGACCTACTAATCGGTTTTAATTTTGATAAACTCAAAAAAGAAGCATTAACGAAAGCAAGGCTAAATATAGCTAAACAAGAAATGATTAGAAAAAATCCAATCAATCAAAATAATTTACTACAAGGATTTACCGAAAATCGATTAATGGAACTTGTGAAAAATATGTCCATTGGTGAGGCGATTATTAAACTTTTAGCAATTGGAATTGCTATTAATTTTATAGATTACCTGCTTCGCCCAACACCCAAACCAGTAAAACAGGAACCAATAATCCTGAAAATAGCATAATTTAAATCTATTCTGTTAGTAGTGTAATCGAAAAGCTGTCTTCATCATTTCGCATCCAGCACCTCTAAGCCCCAACTAGAAAGGCCACCAACAGCTACTACAATTATTTTGTCGTTAGTACTGTTTACGAAAACATAACTAGGACTCGCAACAGCTAATTCTGTTTTTCCATTTAATGGGTAAAGTATATTTTTTAATGGAAGTATATTTAATAGTGTATAGTTTACTCCATCAAAACAAGCCAGAGAATTCACCTTAAGATTAGTATATTTAGTGGCTGTATATATTTTTTGATTCCTTTTGGATTCTACTGCACTATAAATTTGGTAACTTTGTAGATTGGAACTTAATCTGCTAATTAAATTAACTTTGTCTGTTAAAGAGTCTCCTGCTAATAATATACCTCCAAATGAACTATAAATCATACTGGAGTTATTGGCAAACCAAAAATTAAAACCCAAATTATTTAAATTAGAGCTATCACTTTTTAAACAAACAAGCTTATTATTTGCAATATTTAACTTATAATAGAAGTAAGGCGTAAGGCCCAAAATATAATTGCCTTTTGGATGTAATTTTATAGGAGACGGATAGTAAGTCGTTCCAAAACTTTCCAAAACCAATTTACCTGTATTGGTATTAATCCAATAGATAGAGTCAGTATTATTGGTATTTGCTATTATATTGGTGCTATCGTATAACACAATATCAAATATGTTTGCGGATACATCAAATTCCCTTTTTATGCTTTTTGTTATTAAATCAATATAGGTAATTTTATTAGAATGGCCGACTGCCGCATACTTTCCATTTTGCACTACTGAAATACAATTAGGAGGATAATTCAAACGAATTTTATCAAAAGAATTATCGTTTACGTTAAAAATACGCAATTCATAAGGATAAGAAGCAGAAAGCAAATATAGCTTATCGCTACTTTGGTTGTATTCTGCATCAACAATGGCTATGCCCAGAGATAATTTATTGGCATTGTCCCACGCATCAGGTGTATCTTTTAAACAAGCACTAAATGCAATACAAAAAACTAAAATGATGCTATAATATTTTTTTTTCATTTTTTTTTCGCCCTAAATAACAACTAAGTCCAACGGAACAACTAAGCCTTGCCAAATTAATAGCATTAGCTTCATTATAACTATACGAACCTGGTATTCCATTTTCAATGGTGAGTATATTAGTAATTATACCCCTATCAATAGCTAAGCCCATATTCAATGCCCAATTTCTATTTAAGCGTTTATCATACTTAAAGCCTAATGTAGTACCCATTGCATTTTGCTTGGCTGTAGCATAATAATCACCTACCCTGAAATCTTCATAGTATTGTATACTATTCAAACCAAAGGTAAAATAGAAGCAATGTTTGTCTTTTTTCCTAGCCACAGCAAGCATTCCACTTATACCTAAAACATTTATATTGGTTTGCAAATAGGCCGTTCCACTGTAGGTTGCTAAATTGGGTTTAGCAATAAACGTAGTATTTTCAACACTTGCATTGCTTTGCATTCTACTGTAATAAAATCCTACATATATTCTCCGTGATTTATTCAAGGCCATATGTGCATCGGCAGTAAAACCAAAACAGTGCTTTGACTGATTGCCCAGGTCTTTTAAAATGCTATTTAGCAGATACTCGGTATTAATGCCATACCGGTATGCATACACCCCATTAAGTGAGAGCCTGTATTTTTTATCTGCATAATATTTCTCACCATCTGTATTAGCCCAATTATATACTTTATGGCTACTACTCCTTGGGAAGTCACAGGTAAAGGGTTCTCTTTTTTTCGCTTGCAGTGTGTAACTTAAACCAAGTAATATGCATAAAAGTGCACATTTATTTATGTAACGATACCTAGCATATTTTAGCAGAGTATTTTTATTAGGCAAACTATTTATAATGACCATAGTTAAAAATCAAAATTAACCCCTAATTCTACGCCTACAAGCTGGGAATTATTAAATGAAAGAGGCGGATTTCCCTTGTTGTTTGATTTCACAAACTCTGAAGTAAAAATATAATTATACCTGATAGCTGCTTCTGCATGTATTTCGCTGCTTAAGGTATACCTAACACCCATTTTAGTACCAACAGCCCACCTGTTTTTTGAATCGAAACTAACGGTATATGCTTCTCCATTATTCTTCGCCATAGTTGTAGTCAAAGCAGAAGAATAAATTCCTATATTAATACCTAGCAATGGAACCCATTTGCTATAATTAATATTTTTAGCAAATAAATAATTTGCTCCTAAACTATAGTACTGTAAAGTATTGGTGAAGGTTGATTTATATGATTCGCCATTCACATTTACTATGTAGCTATCGTCCATGTTTATAGTAGTGGTACAATAATCACCTGACAGCATAAATCTTTTACCTAATTTACATTTCAGCGATAAACCAATAGGTATAATACCTTTTGAAAATGTTCTATAATCTGATTCCCTGCTTAGCCTATTTAAATTTACTTCCTGCGCAGTATAACCAATGGGTACCAGATAGCCGCTAAAAGCACCCAAGCTCCATTGTGCCTTGGAACAAATAGCAGCTAAGCAAAAGAAAGTAAGCCATACAATTTGTTTGTTTTTCATTATTTTATTTTCATTTTGCTTCTACGTTTGCAATAGTAAATACAAATTTTAAAGTAAAAAAGAACCTATAATGTTAGTATCAAAATTATGAATACCTGTTTTCACTTTAGTCTTTCATGTAAATTAGTTTTTTCTTGACAATAGCTAAATCTTTTATTTTGTTTTTATCTACAATCTCTATCAATAAATCAAAATAATTATCCCATTTATCAGCAGGTATTTTTATACTCTCTAAACGATTGGTTTTGGCATAATGAACATCAATATAAAAATTATTTTGAAAAGAGGTATCTGTTATATTTAAAGCATCGTTAAATACGATGCTTTTTTGTTTAACTTGTTGTAAAACATCATTTGGAACAATAACATTAAATACCCAATAATAGCTTGTATCAATACCCGTTGGATAACTTGAAAGTAATAAATGGGGGCTAATTCTGTTTATATCTCTGTAATTTCTTAGTTCAATATAATCAATTGCTTCGTTTGAATAGTTTTTTTGATTACATGCTACTATAAATAGCGAACAAAAAAACAATATTAAATACTTTATTTTCATATGATGCAATTAATTTAATCTTGACCTAACCAATAAAATTTGCCATTATTTTTCAGCAAATAGCCAAATTGTGTATTATTAAAAACAATCCAAATTACTTCCATTCTCTTATCATCTTTAAGTTCTTGCAAAGAAAAGTATTTTATAATAGGTCTTTTTAACTCAAACTGCTCCATTTGATATTGAGGTAAAAAAGAATCTAGAGCCGGATCTGTTTTCCAAAGTAATTTTTTCTCTTTATCATATGCCGTAATAAAAATTCTGTTTTTATCTAATACATAAATATTACCATTTTGCTTATCATACAATGTATCTCTCAAGACAGGATTGTTTTCAGTTGCAATTTTAATCGTGCGGTTATGTGCAGAATTACTATTCAAATAAAAAGCACTTATTAGAAGCAAAGCTATTTTTAGCACGTTCCTATTACTATTATTAACTAATGAACTCATTTTTTAGGAATATATTTTAAATGAAAATCTGAAGGCTCCGTTTTTCTCAGAATATAATTTGTTTGAACTTTATTTACAACTTCAAAACCGTAAGTAAAAGTTACTAATCGTTGTCTAGTATCAACATTTATTAATGATAATTCTGCTCTCCAAAATATATATCCTCCAGCAATATCTGAGACTAGACTCCATGGCCTTTTAGGTTCATCAAAGAATGTTGCTAAATCATCCACTTTCGATTTCATGTAAGGAGTATTATAATATGGCTGCGCAAATCCATCAATATCACAAAAATCTTTGCCGTCTTGTGGCAGATTAGTGCAAACAGTTTGCACCCAATTAAATTTACCCTCATGTTCGAAATTGTCAAACCCTAAATCAATAGTTAACCCATAAACACCTAAATCAGAATATTTTTCAAACTGATATATTTCAACACGACCTTTATCTCCTAATGTAAAAAAACTTCTTTTCGCTGGATTTACTATAGTTCTATAGTTGTCATTCATGGTCAAATCATTTCCGCTATTTTCTTTATTGTGCTTTAATACAAAATCGCTACCTAAATAACCTCCAAAGGTTTCGCTGCCAAAACCTAAACTTAATGCTGTATTTACAATTCCTACTGTTATACGTCCTAAAGGTAAAGTAACGCCACTAATATTGGCATTAATATTAAAAGTAGTTCCGTTGGCTCCCATATAACCTATGGCTGCTCCTCCCAATATTCCAAAATAAGTACCCGGGTTTGTAGGGCTCCAATGAAGGGGATTTAACTCACCCCCATTTGCAGCTACCCCGCCACCATAAGCACCAGCTAATGCATAGGCCCAATTAACCCAACTGTTTCCGCTTGGGTCGGTGTATTTTAACGGGTTGTTTACACAGTAACTATACCTGTTATAGCTTTGTGTATTTCCGGGTTCCTGTATATAATTATCTGGACTTAACATGCGCCCCACAATTGGGTCATACAACCTACCGTTCATATTAATTAAGCTGAACATTTCCAAATGCTCATGCATGGTATAACCACGCATGGTTTTACCATAACCAGCCCCACCAAAAGCCTGACCTAAATTATAGCTCCAAGTAATTGGGTCGCGCGGGCGTCCCCAAGCATCATAACTTCTTCTTTCTACACTATAACCATCCTGTGTACTTATAGCCATTAGGCTTCCTTGGTAATCGTGGTGTAAATAAAACATCTGTTCACCCTCTTTATACAAAGCAAAAGCTTTACCTTCAGCATACAAGTAAGAATAGGTTTGTCCTTGTATAATTTCCATATTTGCACTGGTAACATAATAATTATCAACGGTAACGGTACCATACTCAGCTACTGCCATATGGATACGTTGCTGGTCCACACCATACTCCATATCTAATACGGCTATATCATTTTGTTCTATATGTTGTATTTTATCAAAAGCGGTATAGGTATAATTATGGGGATCGAAAGATGGGCTTGGAACTGTTGTTACTGTATTTTCAAACTTATGATCGGTAAGCGCATGTGGTTTGGCACTTTCGTACTTTAAGGTATGTTGCCCCCCGTTTTCAATAGCTAAAATATTGCCGTTGGCCCCATAATTATATGTCTTAATATTATTGAGACCATTTATTGTTTCATCAATCGTTACTAATCTATCCAAATTATCATATTCAAATTCTTCAATGGAGTTATTATCGTATTGTCTGTTTTTAAGATTTCCTGTTTCTAATTCAAAATCATAATTAACATACAGTGCTGTTTGCGATGAAGTAGTATTTTCGCTATAAATACCGCTCAATTGCCTATGGCTATCGAAAGCGTAGGTGGTAGTAAAACCATTACCATAAGTTTCGCTTGTCATTTTTCCATCTACATCTTCACTATTTTTAGTCCAAATGGCAGTCCCCTCTTGCCATATGGCTTCTAAATTATTATAATTATCATAAACATGAGTAATTTCAAGAATTGGATAGGTTATTGTTTCAATACGTTGGTAGGCATCGTACCTATAACTGGTTGTATAAACATCGATAGGTAAAGTTTCCACTACACTTTGGAGAGAGCCTAAACTATTATAGGTATATTCCTTTTTGTGTTTGCTTGTACCGCTGGTTTTTAATTCTTCTTTTTGTATTTGGTTTAAACTTGCATGACCCACTGTACTGTAAAAGGTGTATTCATATACATCGTTGCCTCCCCATTTTTGTGCAAGTCGCCCTAATTCATCGTATTTAAAATAATACATATTATTCTTGGCATCTTTTTGTCCTATTAAATCGCCAAAAGCACTATAATCATAAAGGATAGTTCCCGTATTGGGGTCGTTCATGCTTATTTTGTTCAGTTGTACATTATAATCTATACTTATAATGGTACCATTGGTAGTAGTTTCTATTAACTTATTGTGTGAGCCGTATTTATAACTAATAGTGCTTCCTGCATTATCACTAGCGGTTTCTACTAATCCAGTGGCATTTAACAGGGTGTATTTTTGTCTGTTTTTACCATCTTTAACTGTTGTTTTAGTGGTACCGTAATCGTATATATAAGTAGCCATTAAAGCACCACTATACCTTTTGGTTTCTGGTCTTTTATAAATATCATAACTATATATTGTTAGTTTTTTTGTGTTGCCAATGGTGGTGCTTGAAGTAGCATCAAACCAATTACTTTCCTCTATCAGTAAATTATCGGCATTGTAAATCCATGTTTTAGTAGCCACTTTACCCTTAAAACCTTTGTTTTTAGTCATTATTTTATTGCCCAAAGCATCGTAATAATCCCAGCTCATATTACCCAAACTATTGGTTTTAGTAACAAAATAATAAGCATTAATGGTATTGCTTGGTGACCAAGTAAAAACTATATCCTCTACATTACCGTTAGGATAATTGGTTTTAACCAGTTTCCCCCAATTATCGTACTCATATGAAGTGATTAAATTATTGGCACCGGCTTCTGAAGTTTTGTTTCCATACATGGGCTCATAAACAAATACCGTTTCTTGGTTTAAAGCATTTTTTACTTTTTGTAAAAACCTACCATCGGTATAGGTAAAACTTTTATTTCTGAACACATTGGTGGTATTGTTATTGGCACTATCTAATGCTGTAAAAACTATATTACCGTATTTATCGTAATTAATTATTTCTTTATAATAGTAACTTAGGTTATTTTTAAAATATTCTGTTTCATTTAAATTACCATTGGTAAAATACTTCATTTCCTTTTGTACATAGTAAGGAGCAGTATTGTTATTTCTTATCTGGCAATTCCTGCTTATAGTTAACGAGGCAGGTATCCAACTATTGTATTGCTCATACTTAAAATCGCTTGTATTAGTGTACTCATATACACCTATAGTATTATTTGTTTTATCAAAAGATTCTAGCATATGTATTAAATTCCCGTTTTCATCGTACTCAAAACAGGTAGTTTTACGCAAGCCATTTAATTTATTGGTTTCAACGGTATTACTGGTATAGAAAAAATTAATATTATTATTTAATGTCGTTGTTTTTAAGTTCGTATTGGTATAAATAGTTTTTGAGACTTCGTTACTACTACCTGCAAAACCTCCATTAGCTACTAAATAATTGGTAGTACTGTATAAGTCTAATTTATATAAAAACTCTAGATTTTGCTTGTATTTATGAATAGTAACGGGAACATTTGCATTAGTTAATCCATTAGTTTTTGTCTCACTAATTGACAATTCGCCAAAACCCATTAAACCACGTCCATGCTTATTTAACATTAAATCATTATAACTGTAACCATATGTTTTACTAACCAAACCATCGACTGAATTATCCATCGAACTAACAACAAATATTGGAGCCGCTACAATTAGGCACTTTCCTAATATTGAATAATTTTTTTTGTATCCATCACTATATAAAGAATATTGAAATGTAAATTTATGTTTGTCGCTATATTTTATTTCGGTTAATTTATTATTTCTGCTTTTAAAGCTTTCAAACAAAACGGCTACAACATTTGTAGCACTACTTCCGTTGTAAATATCATTTGCCCAACCTGTAGCATCTTGTCCACTATAAAGTAGTTGATCACACTTGCCATCCCCGTCAAAGTCAGCGTTTATGGTTCTCTCTAAATCATAATATTGAAAAGAAGATGAGCTACCAGAAACAGCTAAAGGATTGTCATGCCCACCAGAAATTAAGAACTCTTTGAAACCAAAACCTTTTGAATAGTAAATGTATATTGAATTTCCTGTATGATTAGAACTATTATTATCATGATGATGCCTTTCAATAATATCCGATTTTCCATCGCCATTAAAGTCACCAACTTCCAAAATTAACCCATACTTAGTAACTACAGGTTCTCCATACTTACTTATTTGTTGACGACAACCATTGGGATTAATATTATGAGACAATCCCAAATCAGTGGCATCAACTTCATCAAACCCAATACCATTTGAGTAAGCAATACGCCATGTATTAACACTATTAGTATTATTTGGATTAGTCATGTGATAAAATACCAAATCTGTTTTTCCATCACCGTTAAAATCGCCTGTTTTTAAGAATTTATGATAGTCGTATGTAGGAAAACTATTACTACCATTTCCATATAAATGTTCTAAAGTTTGAGATATATTATTGTATTCTATTATGGATGTGGTATTATTAAAATAAGTTATCATAAAATCTGTTTTTCCATTTCCATTAAAATCCATCGGAATAAAACTAACAATTCTATTTCCTGAACCAGTTAATGAAATTTTTTGATCAACAAAATTTGAATTCATTAAATTGAGACTTGACGGATAAATAGATAAATTTATTATAAAACCTTCATTAAAATTAACCTCGGTCCTTTCTATATCATCACACACTGTAGTTGCTTTAATCTCTCTTTTTGCCCACATTTCTTTTAAAACAATATCTAAACGCCCATCACCATCCATATCTACCAAAACAGGCTCAACGTGCAGAAATTGCCACAATTGTTCCTCACTTGAAAAGAAATTATTGTAGTTTGGATTAATAACTGAAACAGCACAATATCCACCTGTTGGTACTGGAGGGGGCGGAAAATGGCAATCCGTGCGGTCAATATAATTATCATTTGAAAGGTTAGTCTTTACGACTGCAGCCAGCTTTGTATCCCATAAATAATAATGATACATAATTCTATTTAGTTTATATCTATTATAATCAGGACATATATCATTATCAGTTCTATCTTGTCCAGAATGCACGTTGTATGCAGTTTGAATAAGCAAATCGTCAGTTCCATCGGTATTTAAATCTCCGACTGTAATTGAACTTATACCTGTAATACTAATTACTCCACTTTTTATCTCAACCCCATTATAATTTATTATTTTAAAATTGGGTGAATTTAACAACTCCCCATTTAATGGATTTAAAGTTCCAGAAACCATTAATACATCCGTTTTAGCATCCCCATCAAAATCTCCGTAGTATTTATTTGGAAACAATTCTGAATCAATTATCTTCTTTATTCGCGTTTTATCGGAACTTGCATCAGGTGTCCAAGTCATATCAATAGGGTGCATAGCCTCCCCATTACCATTTTGCTCAGTTACTTTGGCTAAATAAGAGTTTATGTCATCGGTGGTATATTCCATTGAATAAGTTCTGGCTAAATTAGCATCAGCATAGGTCTTAATGTTTTGCAAACGTTTATTTTGCACTAATTTTTCGCCATTAACATATTGGTTACCCTCATAGGTAGTTGTTTCATAAGTAAAGGTAATTTTATTAAACGGATTCTCCTGGGCCAATGAGCTTGTTTTAGTACCATTTATAGTGGCATCAAAACCAGTATATTTTATTTGTGTTAATAATATTTGTCCTCCAGTATTGGAATAAAAATATTCCATATAATTTCCATTTCTATCATAGCTTTTACTAATATACCAGGCCAAAACATTACTGGAACCATCCGGCTTATGTTGGCTATTATTGCTTTGCCCATAAAATACCTTACCTCCATCTTTGGTATCCACTTCAAAATATTCGTTTCCACTAACATTCTTATATGTAACTTTAACAAACTGATCTACTTCTGTTCTAAAAACATTGTTATGGGTAAAAAAACTATTGGTTGGACCTTGAACCAACAACAATCTTTGTCCATCTAAAGTTAATTTATCAGTTCCATTTAACTTAACGGTTTCTTGTACACCATTGTCTAAATGCCAATTATTTCCGGAACGACTTATTACACTCATTCCCGTTATATTCCACCCTTTTCCCAATATACCACTATTGGCTTGGCTGTTAAACACTACGTTTACACTTGGCTTTATACCTAATCGTCCAGAAGGGCAGTAAATAGGTATTGTAGCTGTTGCATTTCCCATCTGACCCACATCAGCTGTTACACTGGTATTACCAACTCCATAGGTTTGCGCAACTGCTTTAAATGATTGCGTATAAACTAATACGCTTATTATAATTAATACACTTTTAAAATTCATACTTATTTTGTTCAATACAGTAAATGGTTGGATTAATTTTTAAGTACTTTATAGGTTTTCACCTGACCATTTACCTCTATTTTAAGTATATACAAACCAGCAGCAAGCAGTGTAAAATCAATATCGTTATTCAATTGAATGGTTTGATTAATATATTGGGTGGTACCCAGTGTATTGAATACTTTTATTGTTCCTGTTAACGGAGATGCAAATGCACTAACAATGTTTACTTTGACCATATCTAAAGTTGGGTTAGGAAAAATAACAATTTCTTTTATTCCAAACGAATCCAATACACTTTCTTTAAAGGGCTTATGAACCGAAGTAGTAATAGTATCTGACGGGCTCATTTTGTTTAATGTAAATAATATACTTCTATTCCATCTATTACCATTGGCATCGTAAGCATATTTTACCGTTGTAAATTGGTATGGGTCTTGTGCAAACGATTGTTTCGTTAAAAATAAGCCTAATGCTATTATTGATATTTTTATTATTGTTTTCATATTAGTTATTTGCAGGTTGTTTTACGTTTACACTTATTTTTATTGGTTGAATACCCATTGGTTTATACCCCTTTTCATCATATATAATGGCCTTAACCAATTTTGATTTTTTGTCGGGTATGGTAGCCAAATATTTAATCTTTATCCATCCAGTAGCACCAGGTGCAATAGGCTGTTTATACCAATCGGTCGAAATACAAGTACAAGACGGGGCTAAATCTTTAATTATCACTGGTACATTCTTTGTGTTTAAGAATGTTTGTATTACTTCATATTGTACACCTAAACTTAAAGAATCTATATTCAATGCTACATTTATATCTAAGTTTATCATATCATAGGTATATACAACATCTACCTTATAATCATTAATGTAACCTGCAAAAGTAGTATCTGGGCTCGGAGGTGGCTCCTCACTTTGCGCAACAGCAAAATTTGAGATTAATAGTAATAAAAAAAGAAAAGTGTTTACCTTTAAATGCTTTGTAAGGGAGAAGCAATGGGTTTTTAATTGCATAATGATTTAAAAAAAATTGGCCGCAATTATATTAAAAATATACTAAAAAATATGTTAAATGTATTTTAAATTATTAGTTGTTATATTTATTTCAATTTCATTATCAGGTTGTAATTTACTTAATAAAGTATTGTGACTAATTAACTACTTTTCCTAAGTTTATAATCTTTTTTAAATTAAGTCCAAAACTATAATAACAACCAATAACTGTTGATTATATTCGCAGTGCAATCATTTATATTTATCCCATGAATGTGAAACTAAACGAAGCCCAAAAGATAAAAGTTGTTACCTCCGATGATGTTTATAAGATAATGCAGCAAATTCTGTTGCGTGAAAACAGATTAAGAAGAGCACAAGAACATTTATGGATTGTAGGATTGAGTAACCAGAGTAAGTTATTGTTTATTGAGCTGCTTGCACTTGGGGCACAAAACCGTGCACATATTAAACCTGCTGATGCTTTTAGAATGGCCATTTACAAACTGGCTACACAGGTAGTTTTTGTGCATAACCACCCAAGCGGTAGCACCATTCCTTCACAAGCTGATAAGGATTTAACCGATTATCTTTACAAAACAGGCAAGTTTTTAGAAATTAATGTTATAGACCACCTCATTATTGCCGAAAAGCAATATTTCAGCTTTGATGATAATGGCTTAATGACCAAAATTAAAACCAGTGGTGTTTGGGAATTGGTTGACCGTACAAAAGCCGATTTAAACGAAATGAAAACGGAGATTGCAACAGAAAAAGCAGATAAGAAAGCAAGAATTGATATTGCGCAAAAATTAAAAGCAGCAGGCATGAGCAACGAGGAAATAAAGAAAATGACCAAGTTAACATTGACGGAAATTAAGAAGCTTTAACCATAAAAATCCCTTTATTGACATCGTTTAGCCACCACCTCCGATACTGGTATTGTTACATTTTGTTTACTATATATATAGTCAGCTATTATGTGATAGTTACAGCTAATATTACCGGTTAGTAACCGGTAATAACCGGTTTGTAACCACCCACTACAGCCAACTTTGGCGGTGGTGATTTTCAGTTACTATAACCCAGCACCACCAAAGCTGGCGGTGTTAAACCATTATTTAAGGTTGGCAACGGACGTTTTTTGCCGTTTTCTGCTGTTTATTGCACTTTGAACAACCTATGTGAAGGTTAGCCATCACCGCCAAAGTCGGTTATGTTAGACTATTTTAACCGGTTAACTATCGGTAATTAATCAGTTAATTAAACATGTAACTACCCAAGCCAATATCGGATATGATGGTAATTCTTATTACTATATGATTTTAAGGCCAGCATCGCCAAGGGTGGATGTGTTGGAGAATAATTTAGCAGTATAAATTTGCCATTTTTTGCACAATTTTGCGTTTTTTTGCCGTTTTCTGCACTTTGAAAACCCATTAATTGGAATGTTTTTGCACTACAACCGATATTGGTTGTAATTTGAAGTCTAGTTAACTACATAAGTAAGACATTACACTTGTATTTAATGTTGGATTTGTAAGACTATAAATTTAATAGCAGAAAAAGCTAAAGGCTCATTAATTCTTTTTAATATCTTAGTAGTATAAATACCCTTTTTTTTAGTATAAATACTCTTTTTGGGGTGATTTTTCTAAATGATAAAATGTAATTTTATTATTTATACATTTCGTTTTCAGAAAATTACATTAATATTTCATCTATTAAGACAGTTAAAATCAATTCATTTACCTAAGGCAACCATTTGTTTGTTAGCCTTTTTATAAATAGGTTTGAGTTAATAATGTATAACTCAAAATGATATGATTATACAGATGAAAAGCTGAAATGGTAATAAAAAAATTATACATAATAGGAAACGGTTTTGATCTTCATCATAATTTAAGAACAAGCTATTATGATTTTGCGAAATTTCTTAAGAAAAAAAACAAAGATTTGTATATTACTCTAGAAAAGTACATTTCTTACCCATCGTTTGACAGAGACCTTTGGTCAAGATTTGAAGAAAATTTGGCAAACTTAGAAATAAAAGAAATAATTTATGAACACGCAGACACTTTACCAAGCTATGGAAGTGATGACTTTAGAGATAGAGATAGATATGTATTTCCAGATATTATGCATGAACACTATCAAAAACTGACCAGTGGACTTTTTTCGGAATTTGAAGCCTTTATAAAAAATGTTGATTTCCACGAAACTGCTTTTGAGTATAATGTTAAACTTGACAAATCAGCAACATTTTTAACTTTCAATTACACAAACACCTTAGAGCATTTATACAAAATAGACAAAAAACAAATTGTCTACATTCATAATTCTGTATTCTACAATAGTGAAGGTATTGTATTAGGACACGGAATTGACCCTGAAAATTTTAAAGAAAAAAGACAAATACCTCCTGACGGATTAAATGAAGAGCAATTAGAAGATTGGAATGACCAACATAATGACTATGATTATTCTTACGATACGGGTAAAGAAACTTTAATGCGATATTTTAAAGACACATACAAACCTACCAAAGATATCATAAAAGAACACAGTGCTTTCTTTAAAAGTATTATTAATGTAGAAGAGGTATATATTCTTGGTCATTCTATCTCTCCAGTTGACCTGCCATATTTTCAACAAATTATTAGGTCAGTTAGAAAAGATGTAAAATGGCATGTTTCCTATTATGACATCAAAGAAAGCAAAAAACATTTTGGCACTTTAAAAGCACTAGGTATTGAAGAAAATAATATCATACTTTTTAAGCTAGTAGATATAAAAGAAAATAACAAGCAATTCAAAATGGACTTAAATTGAAAAGTTTATGAGAAATGCTATAAAGGCATTAGGAACAAAAAATCTAATAACAACCGAAGTTAACAAAACAAATCAGCATGTATACTAAACACTTTTTTTTAGAAGAATATCGAAAGATATTTACAACTTGGAGCGAAGAGAAACTTATCGATTATGCAGAGTATATGGAAAAAAAATATAGTACTATAAAACGAGGTGACAATGTCGTACACCTTGATTATTACGCTGGTTTAATTAACGAAACTGATATACTTACAATAGAAACGTCACTCGCAAAGATAAACATAGAACTTAGTAGTTTTGACAAAAATGATGTTCCATATGCTTCGTTAGAGCAATTTATGCTACAAGTAAGTTTATTTGTAGGAGATAAGACTACACAAGATATTCTTTTCGGTATAGGTACTAATGCAATATGGGATACTATAAAGACAGTTACATTTCATGTATGGAAGACAGTACGAAACAGAAGTGCTAATATGCAAATTGAAAGTAAGAAAGAATTTAACTGTGGTATTAAAATGGCTCTTGATAAAAATACAAAGTTTGAATTCAAAATTGATGGGGAATTATCAGATGAAGCGGCCCTAAAATCTATTGACAAAATTTTGGACTTTTTAAAAACTGTAAGACCTAACCAATCTATAAAAAAACCGGACTTTATAATTTTTAATCAAAAAAAAGAAAGTTGGGAAATTGTGGATGTTAATGCCGAATTGATAAAGCAGATTTTAGCTGAAAGAGAAAAAGAAAACAATGAAGTGAAGGATGAATAGAAAACAAATTCTATCCAACATTACAAAAAAACTTTAATTTCCATTAAATAAACAAAAGAGAGTCATTTCAAAAAGGATTTGGCAAATTTATTATCAATTCATTCAACAATATGATAGAATTTAGAAACCCTCATTACATAGTTCCTCCAGGTTCGGATAAACAAATACTATCACATCCTACATTAGAAAATGAAGTGGTTGAATTAGCTATTTTTCAAGAACACCGTTACGCCTTTTTCTATTGGTTAAAATGGACAAGAAAGCAAAAAACAACCCATCCACCATGTTTAGTTTCTTTAGACTGGCATCAAGACCTTTGTGTTCCCAGTGACACTGAAAAACAATGGTTATCCGAACTTGACCAGTCAAGCGATGGTGAAGTTGCAATATTTTCATGGACAAAACTCGCGGGTAATAACGATGGACATATTTTATGCGCAGCATATCTAAATTTAATTGGTAATATCTATGTCCTCTGTCGTCAAGGAGCATTTGATAATGATTGGGAAGATGAAAAACTAACTGATATAAAAGGAAATATACATCATATTAAAAAATTTAGGACGTACGAGGCTTTAGAAAAACACCTTTTAACAACAACAGAAAAACAAGTTTTTTTTGACATTGACCTTGATTTTTTTACTATTAACAACCCATATAATGGGAAAGGAAGTAAATTTACATATGTGACAAAAGAACAAATAATCAATATGCTTTCTACGGATACATTGTTAATTAAGTGGATTTTCGCAAGACTTGCAGGTTTTACGATTGCTACAGAACCCAAACATTGTGGTGGACTTTCGAAATCAAACAAGCTTTTGGACATTATTAACAAGATATATTTTAAATCAGATATCTTTAATGAAGATTGTGATTGGCGGCATAATAAATTTAAAAGATAGAATATTGTTCTTAGTTTCTAACAAAATTTATTATATATGAAATTTTATATTTTCAAAGTGTAATACATTGAAGATATTATTCTACGGGACATTACATTCAAAATAATTACTTTGCGCAAAAATTAAAAAAAGAATAAAACAAATATGTCAATAAATATATCTCATATAGAGAATGAAATAATAGACCAATATCTCTATGATGAATCAGATAGACCGTGGATAATAGGATTCAGTGGAGGTAAAGACAGTACTATGCTTTTGCAATTAGTTTGGAACTCACTTAGAAAAATCGAACCTTTTTTATTAAGAAGGAGGGTATATGTTGTTTGTAATGATACTTTAGTTGAGAACCCAAGAATTGTAAAGTTCATAAATAAAACACTTAGTAAAATACAAAAAGCTGCTATAGAATATGGTATACCCATAACTGTACATCAAACAATTCCTGTAATAGAAAATACTTTTTGGGTTAAACTAATTGGATTAGGTTATCCAGCACCAAATAAATTTTATAGATGGTGTACCGAACGTTTAAAGATAGACCCTACTACTAGATTCATAAAAGAAACCGCAGCAATAAATGGAGAAGCCATTATTTTACTAGGTACTAGAAGTGCTGAAAGTTCAAACCGTGCTGCATCAATAAAAAGGCATGAAGTTAAAGGGATGCGTTTACGTAAACATTTATTGCCAAATGTATTTGTTTATGCCCCAATAAAAGATATTTCAACCAACGAATTATGGCAATATCTTAATCAAGTACCACCACCTTGGGGTGGCACTCATAAAGAATTAGTCACTCTTTATAGAAATGCCAATGCTGGCGATTGCCCTTTGGTTATTGATGACACTACTCCAAGCTGTGGTAATAGTCGTTTTGGATGTTGGACTTGCACTGTAGTAAACAAGGACAAATCAATGGAAGGTTTGATTGAGAATGGTGAAGAATGGATGCAGCCATTGGCAGATATTAGAAATTTTTTAATTGAAACAAGGGACAATCCTGAAAAATATAGAGAACAAGAAAAAAGGGATGGGACGATTAAAGAAGGTCAATGGGGACCCTATAAGGCTGAAACTAGAGCCGAAATATTAAAACGAATTTTAAAAGCTCAAAAATCTTTACAAGCAACCGAAGGTGTTGAGTTAATTACACATCAAGAATTAGTTTTAATTCAATATTATTGGTATAGGGAGAGGTATTATTTTAAACAAACCGTGTCTAGCATATATAATAAAATCTTTAAAGAAAATTTAGATATGAGCAAACAAGAAGAAAAAACAAAACAAGAGGTTGAGCTATTAAAAAAATCTTGTAAAGAGGAACCCAAAGATGTGGAGTTAATTCAGTCGCTTTTAGCTTTGCAAAAAACCAAAACTCTAATGATTAGAAAAAGAGGATTACAAGCAGACATTGAAAATCGTTTGGACCAATTTATCGAAGACAGCAAAAAAGCCAAATAAGAATAATGATAATTAAAGAAATTGAGCTTTGCAATTACCGAATCTACAAGGGTTCCAACATTATTGACCTTTCTCCCGATGGCAAGAAAAATATTTTCATTATAAGCGGAAGAAATGGATTTGGTAAAACGACCTTCCTAATGTCAATGGTTTGGTGCTTATATGGTAAGCAAATGCAGGACGTTGACGATTTATACAAAAAAGAAATTGCAGACCAAGGAGGTTACAGCAAATATATTGTAAACTCTCTTAACCGACTTGCAAAAGCAGAGGGTGATGAAAAATTTTCTGTTTCAATCACGTTCACAGAAGTAAACATCCCCGAAGTACCTTGTAAGGAAATAATTATAACTCGTAGTTATGCAAAATCAAGTGCGGCAGAGGAAATAGAAGTTTTGATTGACGGTTACCCAAGTGAATTAGCAAAAGAAGTTGGACAGGAAATCTTCATTCGAGAATTTATTATGCCAATTGAAATAGCGAAATTTTTCTTTTTTGATGCAGAAAAAATTGTAAATCTTGCAGAGGTAAATACTGCAGAACAACGCAGAAACTTAAGTCGTGCCTATTCAGAAGTTTTAGGTATCAGAAAGTACGAAGATATAAGAACTGAGTTAGAAAATTTACAACTTAAACTTCGTCAAGAATCAGCCAGTGCAACGGAAAAAGGGCAACTTAAACTTTTAGAAGCAGAAGTTGAAGGTTGTGAAGAGAAAATTTCAGAGAATCAAAAACTGATTGACGAACAGAGAGAAAAACGCAATGAGAAAAATAAAGAATCAAGAGATATACAAGAAAAGCTTATTAAAGCAGGTAGTTTAATTACAGTAGAAGAACTACAACAAATACGCCTACAGGAGGACGAACTTACAAAGAGGCAAAATGAATTATCAAATGAACTAAAAGATTCATTTGACATCATTCCATTTGCCATTGCTGGAGAGAAATTTTTAGAAGTAAATAAGCAATTGGAGAATGAAGCTAACCATAAAGCAGCTCAGTTCAAAGATGAAAATGTAAAAGGTGTAACTAATAGAATCCTTACAGATTTATTTAATATTCCTACTCCTGAAAAATTAGCTATTGATTACCAAGTACAGAAATTTTATTCAGAGAATTTTGAAAAACTAATTCGCAAACATTTCTTTTCTGACACTCCGCAATTGCCAGATGATTTTAAAGTAATTCACGAATTTTCCGATTCAGAAAAAAACGAATTACAAGCAGTTCTGAGTAATATCAAACAATCCTTCCGTGAATCATTCAGAAGAATAAATGGGGACTATACACAAACAAGAAACGAATTAAACGGAATTAGGAGAAGGATAAAAGATGCTGAAGCGAATCAGGAAGATCCAATTATTGCTGATTACCGTAAACACAAGGAAGATTTAGACAAGGAAATAATTAGAATTGAAAGTACTATTGATTCTTTGAATCGTGAAATTGGAGAACTGACAAACGAGAAAACGCAAAAAGGGCATCGTATTTCAGAGCTTTCAAGAAAATTAAATGTATCGAAACAAAACAAAGAGAAGGACGCTATAATTGCAAGGAATATAGCTAACTTAAAAGATTTTATTGGTAAGTTCAAGGCGAAGAAAAAAGAATCTTTAGAGGAACAAATTTTAAGCGGTTTAAATACTTTGCTTCACAAAAAAGGTTTTATTAAAAAAGTTGAAGTTGAAATTATTGGAGATGACATAGACATTATTTTGAAAAATAGTCGCAATGAAGAAATTAAAAAAGAATCATTGAGTAAAGGCGAACAACAAATGTATGCAACTGCTTTGCTACGCGGACTTGTGGAGGAAAGTGATATTCAGTTTCCTGTTTTCATTGATTCACCAATGCAAAAATTTGATGAGCAACATGCTGAAAATATAGTGAAGTATTTTTATCCTAATATTTCAGAGCAAGTAGTTATTTTCCCTCTTGTCAATAAGGAACTAACTGAAAAAGAATTTAATATACTTTCAAAACATATTGCTCAAACTTTTTTAATTAATAATGTGCACGAAGACAAGAGTGAATTCATTTCTGTTGCACCCGATAAATTTTTGAAGACGTATAACAAAATGTATAATAATGCTGATTAATATAAGAACATCCGAAGCGAATAAACCAATTGTTCAAGAGTTAACGAAGAGGTTAAATCTTGGAACGGAAAACTACGTCTCAAGAATTGCTTTTTCTTATTCCATTTCTCGAAACGTAAAATTGAATTTGGAAAAAGATTTAAAAGATAGCAAAGGCAAAGAATATAAAGATGATATTCTGTTTGGTAAGTATCGTGATTACTACATGGCTTTAATTTGTCAGCATTATAATCTTTATAAGTCTGATAAAGATATAGCAAAATACATAAAGATGCATATTGACCACGGCTTGACTTTAATAAATAAATTATTTGAAGATAACAAAAATTATTCTGGACTTGATTTTCTTTTAGAAAACATTGAAAAAGGAATTGAGAAGTTAGAGGAAAATGATATTACAAATGATGCAATCATTTTTGATGAAAAGACAAGAAAAAACAGAATTACAAACAAAGGCTATTATGCAGAAGCAATAAAAATTCTAGTTGGTAAATCGTTTGACGATGAAGACATTTATTTTCAAATAAACGACACAAGCATTCACAACAATGCACATGTTGCCGTTGCGGGTAATTCAGGCACAGGTAAAACATATTTTGCCAATAGTATTTTGAAGCAAATTTCACAGGAAACAAAAGGAGAAGTAAATTTTCTTTTTCTTGATTTCAAAGGTATCAGTGGTGAAGATGAAAAGAAAAATAAAGAGTTTTTTGAGAAAACAAAAACCGAGTTGATAAAAGCACCTTACAAGCCCTTCCCTATTAATCCGCTTGCATTCATTGACAACGTGAATGAGAAGAACAAAATCATGGGTATAAATAAGTTTGTGGACATCATTACCAGTTACAGCAATATCGGTAAGAACCAACAACAAACTTTGAAAGATGCAACCCGGGAAGTTTTTAACTCCATGAAAAACGGGCAATATCCTTCTTTCAAACAGATTTACAATAAAGTAATTGAGATTGAAGGGGAGAAAGCAAGCACGCTCAAAGAAATTTTGCAGGGGCTTGGAGATGATTATGAGTTATTTGAAACGAAGGTTGATGCAAAAAATAGTTTTCTAAACAAAAACTATTACCTAAGCTTGAGTGGTGATTTGCCAAGAACAGTCCGTTTTACCTCTGTTTTCTTAATCATTAATTATATCTATAATACTTTCATGAATATGGACAACGCCCCAATTGAAGGCAAGTATCAAGGTATGAGGTATGTTTTGTTGATTGATGAAGCACATACAATTTTTAAAGAGAAGAAGAGCCAAGACCTTTTGGAAAAAGTACTTCGTGAAATTCGTTCAAAAGGAGTTTCTATTATTTTACTTTCACAAGCCATTGAAGAATTTAATCAACCTTCATTTGACTTTAGCACAATGTGCGAAACCGCTTTCCTATTTGACATTAAAGATAAAACAAATTTGAAAATGATGCAGAAGTTTTTAGGCATAGGTGATAAAGATTCAACAAAGCTGAAAAACAGTATGGAAAAGATTCAAAAGTATCAACTCATTAGTAACTTGAAAGAATATAAAGTTGCTGAACTTTTTAAAGCATAAAATGGTAAAATTAATTCTACATAAATCAGAGTTGTTTTTTCTGAATAAATCCGAAGTGATTAACATGGAAGAAATGCTTTCTTGGAGATTACCAAATTTGTATTATCCAATGTTCGCTATTGCTGCTTCATTAATTAGTTTTTTAATATTCAAGAATCCTGAACAAGTTACGGCAATGGCTTTTATAAATTTAGTTTTGAATGGTAGCATTCCAATGGTTGCTTTGAACCGACTAAGTTCATTAGGTATAAATCTTTTTAAGTTTGATAAAACCAAAGAAAAAGAAAAAAGAAAAAGAGATACATACAATTTGAGAATCAAAATACACTACTACTCACAGGGATTAGTTTTTAGTATTGCATTGTTTTATATCTTTCAAGTAATTCATACACCTTTCACTCTCTCATGGTGGTTGCTTTTGCAGTTACTGCTATCATTTCTTTGTATTGAGCAATCATTGAAAGTTTCTAAGTATGCTTTTTTACTGCAAGAAAAACTTGTTGATATTACTTTTGACAAAGAAATCAGAGATGAAATTGAAGAAAAAGGACATTCTAAAAATTGGGAATAATGAGCTACTTTATAGATAATAAAATAAAATGCCTTCCAGTATTTCAAAACCAACAAGATTTTTTGATTGGTGTTTTCAGCATTGGAACAATTCTAAAATTTACAAAATATACAAAGCGTTTAATTGTCGGTTTTGACGAGGAAAACCTGCCTATTTACAATCCACAAATTCAAAGAGATTTAGAAAATCTGAGAGTTCAAAAGATTGCAGATTTTTTAATTGACGACCCCAACGCAACATTTCCGACCAACATAGTTTTACATATTCCTTCACTTATTGTTGATTCTCAAAAACAGAATAATGGATTTGTAGAAATTCAAGTGAACAATAAAGTTTTTGACGGTGTAGAAAGGTCAAGAGGTAAAGATGATGCAGGTGATGTTTACATAACTATAATTGATGGTCAACACCGTATCAGAGGTATTGAAGTAGCACTTGAAAGAATTGACGGAGACATAAGAGTTCTTGCACAAACTCTGCAAGGAAGTCCAAACAATCTTGACTTGAAAAAAAAATTAGATAGATATTCTCAAAGAAGAAAAGACCTTTTGAATATTCAATTAGTTGTCTCATTTTTCATTGATAAAACTTTGGAATATCAAGCGATGATTTTTTCAACTATCAACAGAACACAAAAGAGAGTTTCCGATAGTTTAGTTTCAAGTTTGTTTGGTTTGACAACTGAAGATTCGCCACAGAAAACAGCATTACAAGTTGTGCTTGCTTTGAATGCACATGATAAATCTCCATTCTTTAATAGAATAAATCTTTACGGCAATGACTATGATAATAACCAAAGTCCACCACTTTCACAGGCTGGAATGGTAAAATCAATTGTCAATTTAATTTGTGAGAGTTTAAGAGAATCTGAAAGAGACCGTTTCAAAGAGAGAAAACTTTTGAGTGAAAGAACAGCAGGTTCACAAAAGTATCTACCTTTCAGAGGATATTATGTAGCAAATAAAGACAGTTCAATTTCTGATATTTTGTTTTACTATTTCAAAGCAGTAAAAAATGTTTTTGTTGATGATGAAAAAAACTCTTATTGGGACTTCAATCCCGAATCAATGAAGCCAACAAATATTTTACAAACAACGGTTGGTTATACATCGTTTTTAAATATGCTGATTGATATTTTAAAAGAGTTACCGGAAAAGGAAAGATATGAAGTAAAGAGTTATGAAAATTATTTAAAAAAAGCTAAGAATATAAATGTAAAAGATTTGAAGCGTTACCCTTTTACAAGCAAATCGCAATCTATCATTTACTTGGATTTGAGTTTGGCGATTTTCCCACCAATAGATAATTCAGATAAACGAGTTTTGCGACTTTATGAGTTGCTCAATAAAGATTAAGAAACCATAGCCCTCAAATTGTCGACCACAGTTTTAACAGCAGCAACAACAATATCCATTTCCTTTTTAGTGTTGTATTTTCCAAGGGAAAAACGAATGCAACTAAAAGCAGAAGTTTCATCTAATCCCATTCCAGTTAAAACATGAGATGGCTCCATTGATGCAGAAGTACAAGCACTTCCATTACTCACAGCAATCAAAGGAAAATCATTTTCAGGATTACTTAAACCCATAATTACAGCATCAGAATCAGCACCACTAAACAAAATATTTGTTGTGTTATACAAACGAGAAGCAATATTTCCGTTTATACTTGTGCCGTCAACTTTCAAAAGTTCAGTTTCTAAATAGTTTCTCAAAGCCAAAATGCTTTCAGCATTTTTATTCATTTCTTTTTGAGCTAAAGCACTGGCAACACCAATTGCAACAATTCCTGGCACATTTAATGTGCCACTTCTCATTCCCCTTTCATGCCCCCCACCATGTAACAAAGCAGGTATCTTTACACGGTTTAATCGCTGACGAATATACAAGACTCCTACACCTTTTGGAGCATATATTTTATGTCCACTGAAACATAATAAATCTATTTCTAACTCATCCACATTGATGGGTATTTTACCAACAGCTTGTGTTGCATCACACATAAACAAAGCCCCTATATCATGTGACAGTTTTGCAATTTCTTTAATAGGTTGAAGTACTCCCGTTTCATTATTTGCTAACATTATTGACACCAAAATAGTATCATTACGTAAGACATTTTTTAATTCAGATAAGTCAATTATTCCATCTGACTTGACAGACAAGTAGGTCACTTCAAAACCTTTTGTTTCTAAATGCTTACAAGTATCCAATACCGCTGAATGTTCGGTTGCTAAGGTTATAATGTGCTTTCCTTTACTATTGTAACTTTCAGCGGCACCCTTGAGAGCCAAATTAATTGCTTCAGTAGCACCACTTGTAAAAACAATTTCGTGAGGGTCTGCACCAATTAATTCAGCAACTTGCTTCCTTGCATTTTTAACTGCCTCATGTGCCTCTAAACCAAATTGATGAGTACTACTTGCGTTTGCAAATACATCTGTCAGAAAAGGTATCATAGCTTCCAATACTCTTTTATCAACTTGTGTCGTTGCATTATTATCAAGATAAATTATTTGTTTTTTACTTTTCATTTTTACCAAACAAATTTATATTTTAACTATTTAATAGAACTATTATTTTGTAAACATGAAAAATCTAATCTGTTTTTAAGTCTTTTCATAAGTTTCATGGTTAGTATTTTGTCCTCTTTGTTTTAATCCATTCAGTACACTATTAATTTTTTTTAATACCTGTAGTATAAATACCCTTTTTTCATAGTATAAATACTCTTTTTAAGGTCAAGCATTTAAGTTTAAAATGGTTTTTTAGAATTTGTATTCATTTCACTTTCAGCACTTTAATTATATATCATGCTTAATATAGTGATGTGCGCAAATTTTTCTATATAAAAGCAAGCCCTTGTTTGAATATGTTTTTATAAATAGCTTTGAGTTAAGTGAAAGGCTATTCATAGAAATCGATAAGTAGAACTGCATTTTATATAACCTCTATTTATATCCTTAGCAAAAGCATAATTACTGACATTTATAATATTTTTAAATAACATAACTATGAAAGAGAATTTATTAATCATCACAGTAATTCTGATTTGCTCGCATCAAGTCTTTGCTCAAAAAGCATCAGAAGTTTTAGAAAAAGGAGAACCAGTAAAAAAGGAGAATCGCTTATTTTTAAAATACGATGTTACAGATAAAAGTATGAAATCACGTATTGCATTATCTGACCCGCATCGTACCTTTATTACACATAATGATTCAATAATTTATTTAGTTCGCGAAGATGAACTGACTGTCTTTTTAAAGCCATTGAATCCATTAAATTATAGTTATAACACTGAAACAACACTTATAATTGATCCAATTAATGAAACAGCAGCAACAGCACTTGGTTCAATAATAGAGATGTTAGGAACGGTAGCGCAAAAAAAAACGAATTTAAAGGATAGAACTAAAGAAGATAATTCTTCAAATTGTACAGAGTTTAAGAGTATACAAGACAGTATTGAAGATATTCAAAAAAAACTTTTAAAATCTAATAAAGATGATGTTGCTAAAATATTTGAATTCTTAAAAGGAATCTCCTTTGATGATGAAAAATCTACTATTGTAGATATTGATACAGCTAAGAAAAGCATGGAAACAATTACTAATTACCTTAAGGGAATAGAAACTTCTATAAGCAATATAAAAATTAAGATAAAAGATTATCCCTGCACTTATCCTGACTCATTTACGGCAAAATTCGTTTTTAACTCTATACTGAAAGAATTTTCTTCTAAAGTAGAAGAGCAAAAAAAGAGGCTTTTAAACTTAAAAATAGCATATGACCTTGTTGAAAGTATGGTAAAAAAAGCCGCAAAAGATGGTGAATGGTGTATACCCCTTAAGGCAGCAGTTGTCAGAAAAGATAAAATATTAATATACACAATTACAATAAAAGAAAATGGGTATAAATTATCAGTAGATAACGAAATTATAAGTATACAACCAAAGGAACTTATAAAAAGTAATTTTAGAACAAGGAAATTTCAACGATTTATTCCCGAAGTATCAGTTGGAACAGCTTTTACTTTTTTAAACTACTATTCGTATGGAACAACATCAGATTCCACAGGACAACAGTATGTTGGTAGTCCAACAGAAAATGTTGTTAAGAATCTTAATATAACTACGATGCTTAATTTTAATTATTACATTGAAAACTCACCCCTTCACCCTTTCTACCAACTTGGATTAGGTATAAATTCAGGACTGCCGACTTTTTTGACAGGTTTTGGATTAAGAAGCAGCATTAATGGTATCAAAAGATTGGCAATTGGTGGTGGTATTGCCATGACTTGGATAAAAGAGTTAGACAGACTTAAAGTTGGCGATAAAATAAAGGGAACGGAGGATATTGAAAAGGATTATAAATTTGGTTCTGCTCCTCAGTTTACACCATATGTTGCATTGCAATATAATTTTTAATAAATGTGTAATGCTTATTAACCTGCGTTGACTATACAAAAAGGCCCAATATATATCCCTACAAAGATTATCTAATTAATATATTCACTACATACTAAAACAATAAAATTCTACAATGGCTAATTTTGCACCACAATATGATTTGTTTAAAATAAGCAATAAACTTTCAGCAATTGGGCTGTATGTTTTTTGGATAATACTTATCTTGTCATGTATTCCTCTTATATGCAATAATTTTTGTGTGAAGCATAATTTAATTGACACTTTGAACATTTTGAATATTATTGGAATAAGCTTATTTTTCTGTACAGAACTAATTAATGAGTTCATTTTAATTCCTGAGGCAGACAATAAGAGAAGAGATGATTTTATAGATAATTCATTTGGTTCTAAATTTTCGACAAATAATTCAATTGGTTATTACGACAACGATGAGATAAATAAAGGGTTATACAAAGCGGCAGTAAATCTTTTTGAAAACTGTTTTTTTACATATTCACTTGTAAAATCAAAGACCATATCAAAAATAATTCTCCCTATTATAATATTCATTGTGCTTATTCTTTTGGCATTCTATGGATTTAAACAAGTTCCAATTGCATTAACAATTTTACAAGGAATATTTTCTGCAAATATTTTAGGGCAAGTTATTAAACATTTTATTCTGTTTAATAAATTATCCTCAATACAAGATTCTTGGATTTTATTATTTCAAAATAATGATTTAAAATCAGACACAATAAAATATCAATCACATATTTATAAATATTGGTTACATTATGAAACGCTTCATAGTAAAATTAATGCCGGTATTTCTGACAAATTTTTTATCAAACATAATCTTTCATTAATAGAGGCTTGGAAAAAGCTAAAACATAAATATAATATCATATAAACTATGGCGGCAATTAACAATATACTTAAAACATTTTCCCAACAAGAATTAGTTCTTTCGCATGATGATACTGAAAGAAATAAAATTATTGCGTCATTAAATCAATTGGAAAAAGTTCTAATAAGCAAACTTCAAGGAGATATATTACAATTTATTCATTTTGGTTCTTTTACAAGAAATACAATTCTGCCAAGAAAATACGATTCTCAATCTGATGTTGATTTAATGGTAGTGTTTAATATTTCCAGTGGAATTAAAACAGCCGGAACATATAGAAACTATTTATCCGACATAATTTCAAAATCTTACCCTAATTCAATTTCAAAAAAAGATTTCCCTGTAGTAAAACTCGAACTTAATCATATAATGTTTGATATAGTTCCTGCCTATTTTGAGAAAAATTGGCTTAACGAAAAAACATTTTATATACCAGATAATACAGAAAAATGGAAAACGACTGTTCCTAACGACTTAAATACTAAACTTGAACGGAAAAACCAATGGATAGGGAATAATACAATTCGTAATGTTATTAGGCTTTGCAAACATTGGAATGCTAATGCAAATTATCCAAATCAATCCTACTTAATGGAGAAAGCTATATTGGATATAGATTTTTGGGGTACAGAAGATACATATTCAGGTTTCCTAAAAGTAATGAAAAAGATGGCAGGAAACATAGCGGGTGTAAAACAAGCATTAGACTATATAGAGCAGTATAAAGGAAATTTCATAACAACTGCAAATGAACAGAAGCAGTTAGAATGGCTACAAAAATTATTGCCAGGTCTTACAATACCTAAAATATAGCAAAGTTTAACAGGGGTTTAATTTAGTAAAAAGAAAAAATTCATGGTAATATAAACCTACATGGCTCGTTACACGGGTTGGCTTGGCATACAAACCAGGAATCATAGCGCTGTGCTATGAATGAAATTTTCAAAAAAATTAGACAATACCATTTCTAAATATTACCACAAAAATAGATGATGGAGAATAACGAAATAGCACAAGACCTTGATTCAGCGATGAAGTCAATTCTTGTTGAGAATAATGCCCAAACGATTTTTGACCACTTAAATCATATAGAGAAGCAACAAGATGTGTATGCTAAGAGATGGTTTTGGGAACTTCTACAAAATGCAAAGGACGCAGTTGAAATAAAAAGAGACGAAAAAGTTTCTATCAAAGTTTTATTAGAAAAAACGAAACTTGTATTTAGTCATACAGGAAATGCATTCAACCAAGATGACGTTCTTCATTTAATTTTTCATGGTTCATCTAAAAAGAAACTTGAAGGCAAGATAGGGAGATTCGGAACGGGTTTTATGGCCACTCATCTATTGTCAAGGAAGGTTGTAATTGCTGGAAAATTAGAAGACAGCAGAAGTTTTAAATTTGAATTGTCTCGTGAGGCAAAAGATGTTCCACAGCAAAAAGCAAATCTTGACAATTCTTTTATTGCTTTCAAAAATTCTATCAAACAGGATTCTTATACTACTGCTCCCTACAACACAGTATTTGAGTATGAATTAAATGAGGGAACAGAAATTGCACAAAAAGGGATAGACCAGTTACAATTTATTCTCCCTTTTGTTTTAGCATTTAACCCTGAGATAGAGAACATTGAAGTCTCTGCAAATCAAAAACAAATTTCAATCATTCGTGGCAAGAGTTCTGAAACCAAAGAAGAAGATTATACTATAACCGAGCAGGAAATAATTCTTGACAACAAGAGTATGACTGTAATCCTTCTTTCAACGAAGGACAGCGATATTGGTGTTTTGATTGACACCTCAAAAGAAACTTGGGAAGTAGTAGATTTGAATGAGAGCTATTCAAAATTATTTTTTGATTTCCCTCTGCTTGGGACGGAAAAACTTGGTTGCCCAATTGTAATCAATTCAACAAAGTTTGATTTGAGAGGTGAAAGAGATGGAATCTATTTGGGCTCTGACGACAAGCCAACAATAACAGAGAACAAAAGAATTGTTGAACAATCATTATTAAACTTCAGCCACATAATTAAACACCTTTCGAATAGACGAGTTACTGGTTTGTTCAATCTGTTTCGTATTTCCAAACCATTTAATTATGAGTGGCTACAATCCGACTGGTTAGAAGGCAAGCTCAGAGATTTAGTGCCAGTATTATTAGAAACTGAATGTTGCTTCACATTACAGCAACCAGTTAAATTAAATAGCATTGTTATTCCTTTTGGCGAAATAATTTCTAATACTGAATTTTACAAACTTATCTCGGAGTTTTCTCCAAACCTTTCACCGCCCTTAAATGAAAATGAGCAGTGGATTGTTGTCGCTAAAGGATTTTCGGAATTGGATAATAAACATGTTTCTGCCTATGATTTTATCGTCAACGAGAAAAAACTTTGCGAGCAAATAGAACTTTGTCAAACCCTTGAATCTCTTAACCAACATATTTCTAAAGTCATTGATGCAGAAAATATTCTACCAGGAATTGCATGGCTTAATGATTTCTTCAATCTTCTTTCAAAAGAGCAAACTGAATTTTTTTCTTCTCTCTATAAAATCATTCCTAATCAAAACGAAACCTTAGTTACAAGAACTACTGAATCACCATCACTTGATGGAATTGGAGACGATAAAATAAAAAAGGTTGCAGAATCATTTGGCTGGGATATTGAATCAGAACTTGTCTATCCTTCAATAAGAATGAAAGATGGAGTACTACCAAAATTCACTTTGGAAAAAGTAATTCAAACAATCTTTCAGTTAAGCGAAAAAATACCTGATGGATTTTTGACAGATTCTAAAAACAGAAAAGCACTAATTCATTTTTTCAAATGGCTTCTTACAAACAGGCGAATTGACGATTTAAAGTCAACTTATGTAATTGTAGAAGACAGTCGGGAGTCCAGCGAAACTTCTTACAGCAAGCGAAGATTGTTTCTCTCAAACAGCGATAGACTTCTTTCGCCCTTTCAATTTTGGCAAACAGATTTCTCACTGTATAGAGACCTTGTAAAAAGAAAGTTCATTCTCATTGATGAATATTTTGAACACCTGACAACAGACGATTTCAATTACTTATCTCAAATGGAACTTATCTTCCTTACTCCACTTATCAAGCGAACAAAAGCAACGAAACAAGAATTGAAACTACTTCTGAAAAAGGAGGAGGAATATTTCAAATTGCCAATAGACAAAGAGGAACTCAATTTTGAGTTTTCTGATATCCCATATCTAACGAGAAGTGATGATGGTATTTTAATTAAGACTGGTGAAGCAATTAAAAGCGGAAAAATTTTATTGAAATTTTTGCTTACGCAGGTTTTAGACAAAGACCTATTCTTTGATAAACAAAATGATGTAGTAGTTGGGCAAAATACAATCTCATTAAATAAAAGTTTATGGTTATCAAGGTTAAGAGCTACTCAATGGGTTCCAGTAAAATTTAGTGATGATGAGAATAAGTATTACAACCAAAGTGAAAGAGCATCCGTTTCTAATTTTACAGAGCTACTAAAGGGCGAACCCGAACTTTTAAATGAAATAAAAAAGAAAAATGCTGCTTTATTTTTCAATCAACTTGGACTTAGTGTAGCAGACATTATTAGAAACACTTTGGTAAACGAAGAAGATAAATTAGCATGGGACATGACTTTCTCTCATTTGCTGACAAGTGGAAATATTAAACCAGAGCTTGCTGTAGAAATGCTGCAAGATCCGAAACTGCAAGAAGTTTATCAATCACAAAAAGACAGGAGAGATAAAATCAAAGAGAATCAAAACATCGGATACCTTTTTGAAAAAATATTCAGAGACATTTTTGACTCCAAAGAATTTAAACAAGACGGCTTTACAATTAACCGAACAGCAATTGGAAGCGACTTTGGTGTTGTGTATGAACATGATGTTCTTGACGACAACGGAAAGGAAACACTTTTTAAAATTGACCAAATACTGATAGAATTAAAAGCCACAGGAAAAAACTACGCTGAAATGACACCAACACAAGGTGAAGAAGCAACAAAGAATAGTAACAATTATGTTTTAGCAGTTTTACCCTTAAAGGGTTATGAGATTAAAGAGGAAAGTGTTCGTGAACATACCCGTTTCGTTATTGACATTGCAAAACCTTTAAAAAAAAGATATGATGAATTTCTTTCTTACACAGGAGAAAAACAAAAAGTAATTCAAGACCAAGAAGGAGTAAATCTTTTTATTGAAGATGGTAAAATAAGGTATCAAGTGAAAGAAGATGTTTGGGAAAGTTCAAACGCTTTGACTTTTGAATGTTTTGTTACATGGATTAAATCAAAAAATAAAATAATAAACCCAAGCCAGAATTTTTAAAATACACAAAGAATTCTAACCCGATTCGTACCAAAATTGGGTAATGGACAAAATAGGGCAAATACTAGTGCTTTAGTAAATAAGTAATGAATTATAAATTTGTAAATAATGAATTGGAGTTAGCTCAATCAGTTATTGAGTTTTTTGCTAAGCCGAAATCTTGGAAGAAAACTACTGGAAATGCCCCAAGATATTTTGTTCATATTCAAAATGGTGGACAACATAGTTTCGGCCTTTCTAAGTTTTGTGCATTCAAAAACATAACTGTTGAAGAATATTTATATAATTATAGACATAAAACTAATGGCGGAAATACCCAAAAACATATAGCTAAACTAACCAGAAAAGACTGGATTCCAAGAAAAAAAATAGACTACGAAATACGAAAGGCATTTGACGAATGGATTACTAAGTTTCACCCAAATTACACACTTGAAAATGCATCCTTTATCACAATATCGCAATCAAAAATACAATACCCTATAGAGTAAAATTTATTGATCCCAAAACTCTCGAGGAACAATTAAGACTACAAAGAGAAATTGGAGAAAAAATAGCCTTTGAATATGAATTAAATCGACTAAGAGATAATGGAATAAAAAATGCTAAAAAATATATTGAACATACTTCAAAGATTAATTCAGGAGCGGGATTCGATATACGTTGTTTATTAAATGAAGATAATCGATTTATTGAGGTCAAATCATCCTTAAACAAAAATCTAGACTTTTTCATAACTGAAAACGAACACCAAACACTTGGACAGCTTGAAAATAATGCCTTTATATACTTGGTGCATATATCAGACCGAGCTGAAAAGAAGGGAAAAGTGTTTCACATTATAAGAAATCCTATTGAGGTTTTAAAAGCAAATGGGCTAATGAAACCTGTAGCATATAAAGCAACATTGCGAAAGAATAGCATGCAATAACAAGGGCGTTAGGTGGAGATAAATTTGCAAATTTTGCTTCTGTTTGCCATATTTGTACAGGTTAGAAGTTTAGTCTACCAAGCATTGGGAATTAAGTTAATACAAATGAAATAAGCTATTTACATCTAAACAGTAATAGAATCATTTATAATATTTAAGTCTTTCAATAATATTTCAAGGTTCGACTTTTGTCCCTTGTCCTCCACAAATAATGCCCCGGCCGTTAGGCTGGGGCATTATTATTTACAGCACAACTGTAAGCACAGCTTACTGAGGCGTGCTGTAAATAATAATGCATCCTTTGCGTATGCAAAGGGCATTGTTTGTAAGGTTCTCCCAAATGGGAAAAAGTATTAATCCCCCAAGCACAAGGGTAAGCAAAGCTTACTGAGGTGTGCTGTAAATAATAATGCATCATTTGCGTATGCAAAGGGCATTGTTTGTAAGGTTCTCCCAAACGGGAAAAAGTATTAATCCCCCAAGCACAAGGGTAAACACAGCTTACTAAGGCGTGCTATAAATAATAATGCATCATTTGCGTATGCAAAGGGCATTGTTTGTAAGGTTCTCCCAAACGGGAAAAAGTATTAATCCCCCAAGCACAAGGGTAAACACAGCTTACTAAGGCGTGCTATAAATAATAATGCATCATTTGCGTATACAAAGGGCATTGTTTGTAAGGTTCACCAAACAGGAAAAAGTATTAATCCCTCCTACTCAAAAAAACAAACCTGAATAGCTATTAAACTCCCCTATTGGGCGACTTGGATATGTAAATAAATAAAATACTTTTGTTAAATAAACCCTTACAAATTCAGGGTTATATACAAGTTAGCGGTCACTATAAAGCGACACATACCCAATTGACAATCTAAGCGAAAAAAATGGCAAATTTTGAACAACTTTATAAATGAAATAAATTGACAACTAACAAGACACTTAATATAAAAACAAGAACAGAATGGCGAAACTGGCTTCAACAGCATTTTAACATGGAGAACGAGGTTTGGCTGATTTATGCTAAAAAGTCAACTGGCGAAAAACGAATTCAATATAATGATGCAGTTGAAGAAGCGCTATGTTTCGGTTGGATAGACAGTACAAATAAAACCCTTGACAAAGACCACACGATTCAACGATTTACTCCACGACAAACCAAAAGCAGTTATTCACAACCTAATAAAGAACGACTGAAATGGTTAGTTGAAAACAATTTAATTCATCATTCATTTCTTAAAACAGTTCAAGAAGTCATATCAAAGGAGTTTGTTTTTCCTTTGGACATTTTAGATGAAATAAAAAAAGATAAAACAGCTTGGGAAAATTATAACTTTTTTTCAGACTCCTACAAGCGAATACGAATTGCATACATTGAAGGTGCAAGAAAACGACCAGAAGAATTCACCAAACGACTGACTAACTTTATTCAAAAAACACGAGACAACAAACTTATTTCAGGCTTTGGTGGAATTGACAAATATTATTAACCTGAACAAAGGCAGACTTTAACACGACAGAAAAACAATGAACCGCTAAAAGCACATTTGCGATAGGTGCGGTTTCGTGCTCCGCATCAATATTTGTAGTAAAATGCCCCCAACGCAAAGCCTGAAATGGTTACAGACAAATTGAACAAACAACAGTAACAACCTAAAACAATGCAAGACATACTATTTGACTTTATATCAAAATATATTTCGCTAACAGAAGATGAAAAGAACGCACTCGTTTCTTTGGACCTATTTCGCTCGGTAAAGAAAGGATCTATTTTACTCAAAGAAGGGCAAAAATCGAAGGAAAGCTACTTTGTTATAAAAGGCTGTATCCGCACCTATTATATTTTAGATAGTGAAGAAAAAACTACGGCTTTCTACACAGAAATGGATACTTTGACACCTCCTTGTGTAGTAAACAAAACTCCGTCCGAATATTATATAAGTTCTACAGAAGACACGATGCTTCTGGTTTCAAATATCGATATGTCAGTAGAAGTAAATAGTAAATTTCCAAAGTTTGATATCATGTGTAGAATGTTGTCAGAAGAATTGTTAGCTAAACAACGAATAGACTTTGACGAGTTTAAGACCTCCTCACCTGAACAACGATACCTAAACTTACTACAAAACAGACCTGACCTTATTCAGCGTGTGCCACAACACCAATTAGCGAGTTATTTAGGTATCAAACCTCAATCATTAAGCAGACTAAGAGCAAGACTACTTGAAAAAAAGAGTTAAAACGTATTTCTTAACTTAAGTGATCGAGTTGTTGTAATTAGCCAATCTACTTTTGCTGTATCATTTAAAAAGATATGCAGAAGAAAATTTTATTCATTGGATTAGCCATAGTGTTGGCAAGCAGTTTACAGGTGAATGCACAAGGTGCTAAACAAGACAGCACCTATAAAAAGTGGTTTATTGGGACTACCCTATATCTGTTGGGGAATTTTGTTGAAGAACACAACCCTGAGTATATACAAATAAATGCAGGGTACAGAATTACACCTAAAGACGTTATTCATTTTAGATTTAAAAGATCAGTTTATGATTGGCCTTTGGGTACACCTTGGGGAAAAATATTTGATGGGACGGAAGATACCTATCCCGGACATGCACGGATACTTGCACCTACATTAGGATACCAGCGATTTTGGTGGAAAGGACTCTATACATCCCTTTATGCATTGAATGCTTTTGAAAAATACATGGATAAGGATAATAAAAAGATTGGAAATGGATACACGTTATATCTAGACTTCTATTTGGGTTACCAGTTTACCTTTTTTAAAAACCGCTTCTTTTTTGAACCCGCTATTGGATGCAGTTATTGGCCGCTAAGAACCGGTGTTCCGGAATCTTTTAAAACAGCAGAAAAAAAATGGCCTAACTACTTTATTCAACCCGGACTTGATTTTGGATTTAAATTTTAGCATCCTAATTGAGAAATTAACCGGAATATCTAAAATTAAAAAAGAGTAACTTCATTTCTTAACTAAAGTGAACGATTTTAAAGTTATTGCCAATCTACTTTTGCGCCATCATTTAACAACAAAAATAATAGCTATGCAAAAGAAAAAAATTATGCTCTTCATTGCACTTTTAAGTACTTTTTCAATCAACCTTAAAGCACAATATGCTAAAACAGATAGCACTTACAAAAGGTGGTTCGTTGGGAGTACCTTATTTTTATTAGGAAATTTAGATAATGTAAACCCACCGGGCTTTGCCCAACTCAATGTTGGTTATCGTATTACAGGAAAAGATGTAATTTCACTTGAACTAATAACTTGGAAACATGCTTGGCCTCTTGGTATTAACCCATTTTATAATAAGGCATACGGAACTCCTGAAGAGAAATTTCCCGGTTATATAAGAGAATACGGAATTGGCCTAGCCTATCAAAGGTATATTTGGAAAGGCCTGTACCTGGCAGTGCATGCAACGCCTATGTGGCAAACATTTAACAATGAAAACGGTGATAAGGTTGGAAACGGTTTTATTATATTCAACACTAACCGAATTGGCTACCACTTTAAACTCTTGAATGATCGGTTTTTTATAGAACCATCACTAGGTATTGCTGGTCGTGCTTTTTACACAGAAATGCCTGATGGATTTAAACAAAAAGATGACAAGTGGCCAAAATATACGCCTGAACCAGGGCTACATTTTGGATATAATTTTTAATGGATTAATCCCTAACAGGTTTCAATAGTACTATTGAAACCTGTTTATTTTATACTAATTGAGTTGTTATAAAGAACCTGAATAGCTATTAACCCCCCCTATTGGGCAACTTGTATATGTAAATAAATAAAATATTTTTGTTAAATAAACCCTCACAAATTAAGGGATATATACAAGTTAGCAGTAATGCAATACAACAACAGATGACGACAGACTATTTAATTAAAGGATTAATAATTGGCTTTTCAATAGCAGCTCCGGTTGGACCAATAGGTGTATTGACCATTAAGCGAACATTGACAGAAGGACGAATTTCAGGTTTTGTTACCGGAATGGGTGCCGCATTAGCAGACGCAGCTTATGGCGCAGTGGCAGGATTTGGCTTAATTGCAGTTTCGTCTTTTTTAATCTCACAGGAATTTGTAATAAAACTTATTGGTGGCCTATTTTTATTGTACCTGGGCGTAAAGTCATTTATTAGCAAACCCGCTACAAAGGAAGCTGCCGTTGCAAGCAAAGGTCTTTTAAATAATTTTATTTCTACATTTTTCTTAACCCTTACCAATCCTTCTACCATATTATCGTTCATAGCTATTTTTGCCGGACTTGGATTAGCTTCTACCTCTGCAAACTACTTCTCCTCCATGGCTATTGTTTTTGGAGTGTTTATGGGTTCTGCTATTTGGTGGTTTATATTGAGTTCCATAGTTAGTTTTTTTCAATCTAAAATTACACCCGACAAACTGATTTGGATAAACAGACTTTCTGGTTTAATTTTAGGTTCATTTGGACTCTTCGCATTATACTCAATTAGGTAGTAATATTAAATGCTGAATGCACTACCACTAACACACGTTTGGTGTTAGTAGGCGGACGGACGGTGAGAATAAAAGTATTAACCCCTCCAACTCCACAAACAGGTTTCAATAGTACTATTGAAACCTGTTTTATTTTATACTAATTGAGTTGTTATAACACACACCTTGCGCCTATTAAAACTCCCCTATTGGGCAACTTGGATATGTAAATAAATAAAATACTTTTGTTATATAAAGCCTGACACCAATCAGGGTTATGTAAAAGTTAGCACCAAGTATATGACAAAAACCCTATTAGTAATATTTCTTCTTTCCTTCGGCCTGAAATCATTTTCACAAGACACCAATAATTTAACTAAAGACTCAACTAATTTTAACAAAAAATATATAGCTTGGTTCTACCCGTCCCGTGCTACACATGTATATGGCTTAAACATCGATTTTTGGTTTAAAGAAGGTCTTTGGTATCAAAATACTTACCCGACAATAAATGGTGTTGACATTAACCTTAATCCCTTAGTAATATTTACACCAATAATGATGTTATTATATTCTGCTGATTCTGCTTTCAATAGCCCACCAACATTAGCAATGACAGACACCATCGACTTCTCAAAGTTTAAGCAAATTAATGGTATTCAAATCGCCCTACTCAATATGGATGCAACAATTATTAATGGATTAAACATTAATGCTTTTGCAAGTAGAGAAACTGGCACCAGAGGTGTAACAATCTCGCTTTTATCTAATAAGGAATATTTTACTAACGGACTTACTTTGGCATTATTCGGAAATCATAATACTAAATGTAAAGGTGTCCAACTCGGACTTGTTAATTCATGTAGACAACTAAAAGGGATTCAATTTGGACTATGGAATAAAAACCAGAAACGTTCATTACCACTAATTAATTGGTGCCTTTAGACAGACTACTGAAATAAAAACAACACCTAACAGCACATTTGCAATAGACGAGGTTTCGTGTTCCAAAGACATCCCGATAGCTATCGGGATTGTGGTTACGGAAAGTTCAGTTCTCCGAATGAACATTTGTGCTGAAAAGCCCCATCTCAAATCTGCAAACCGTTATGACCAATTGTAATGACCACAGAAAATAAAGTAATTAAAGTAAAAGACACTAGCATAATAGGAAAAGCAATTATAGTGACATGCTTATTCCCTCTTATTTTCATGACCTTTTCTGTTCTACTTAATCTAAGTTACCTTTTGACAGCATTAATTACATTGACAGTATTGGGGATTGCCTTTACTTTTTTTGTAAGACACATTAAAAAAAATGAAGATGTATATGAATTAATTGCAGACAATACTTCCATCTCAATTAAAAAATCCAAGACTTTTGGCTGGCATGACATTGAAAAAATTGAAACCTTTAGCCGCAGACCAATTGGACATCGAATGGCTAAAAAATACATTAAATTGGTTCTTAAAGACGGTGAAATAATAGTTTTGGACGCTTCTAATTATGATATTTGGTACGAAGACCTAAAAGAAGAACTTCTTTCACTAAGGAGAATGAACAACTAGGCATAACACGCGTCTGCCGCAAGTATCGCCAACTTATTGTAACCCCAAAACCATAAATTAAAAGCCCGTTTTACAACTTGTATACGTAAATAAATAAAATACTTTTGTGATATAAAGCCTAACACCAATGACAGAACCCATTAAGACAATAACACAATTCCTTGAAAATATCGAAGAATTGACAACTAAAAACGAAAAGCTTTGGTTTCGTGGTTTAGAGAGCAACAAGCATAAACTTTGTCCTTCTATTTTTAGACCGCCTTTTTCTTCATCAAACGAAGAACAATTTTTAAACAAATTTAAGTCAAGAGCAATCCCTTTTATAGAATCAAACTATCAAAACTATGACTATTGGCATTGGTTGTTTTTGATGCAACATCATGGAGTACCAACAAGACTTTTGGACTGGTCTTCAAGTGCTATAACAGCTTTAGCATTTGCAGTTTTATATCGTGATGGAAAATATAAAGATGATGATGCAGTAGTATGGTGTTTGAATCCAGTTATCTTAAACGATGAAAATCGTATCCGTATGAAATTGTCTCCAACAGAAATCATACCTGATATTACTCTCAAAAAGGAATTAATGCCAACCTACAAATTCAATCCTACTGGAATTGTTAAATATCCAATTGCAATCACAGGACCATTAAACAGTGCTAGAATTGTTGCACAAAAAGGAACATTTACATTATTTCCAGATACCACTGCTTTCAATCTTGAAGAAACAGATGACTCAAGTAGTTTTTTGACAAAAATTACTATTTCTAAAGAAAGTGTAGAAAATATAAAAAGACAGCTTTCAACTTTGGGGGTTACTGAGAGTACAATTTTCCCAGAACTTCCTAGCCTTGGACTTGAAATTAAAAGAGAATTTATTGATTCATTAAATCCACTAACTAATGTTTAAAATATACAAACTTGGGGAATTTGGAGATTTTAATATTGAAACAATAATCTCCTTGCGTAATTCAATAGATTTTCACCCCGTCTATCAAAGATATGGTGGTATTTGGAGTAAAGAAAAAAAACAGCTTTTCATAGACACAATACTCAATGATTATGATACCCCTAAATTTTATTTTAATTATTTTTCTGACTCATCAAACCCACTAAACTCCAGCAATAAAATATATGCTATAGTTGACGGAAAGCAGAGATTAGAGGCAATTTTTGACTTTTTAGCAGACAAGTTTCCTTTATCACAAGAATTTAGATTTTATGATAATGAAAACTTACAATTAAAGAATTTAAAATATTCTGAGATTGCCGAAAAACACCCTTTTATTTTATCTAAATTTTACAATTACAATTTAGACATTATCCTTATCGATACTGATGATGAAGACAAGCTAGAAGAATTGTTTTTAAGATTAAATGGTGGAGAAGCATTGACAAATGCGGAAAAAAGAAATGCAATCGGTGGAGAGTTTAATCGAAAAGTAAGAGAGATTGTCGAAACTCATAACTTTTTTACAAATAAATTAAGATTCAACAACCCAAGATATCAGTATCAAGACCTGTTCATAAAACTTGCTTTGACCGAGCTTAATGACGAGTTGGTATCATTCAAAAACAATATTCTTTACGATTTTATAAAAGATAATAAAAGTTTTGATTCAAATATTTCTAATGTTTTTACCAAAGTTGAAAACAATCTAAATGAATTCAAAGAATGTTTTAAAGACAAGGATCCGTTGTTATCATCGAAAGGTGTTTTACCAGTGTTCTATTTTTTCTATACACGACATCTCCCTGAAAATGAAATGTTCTACAGTTTTTTAATTGAGTTTGAAGAAATAAGAAAGGAGAATAGAAAAAAAGAAAGTTCCCAAGCCAATCCTGTTCTTGTTGAATATGATAGATTAAACCAGCAAGGAGTTCATTTAGAAAAATCATTAAGACTAAGATATAAAGTAATTGAAAAGACATTCAATCATTTTAAAAGGTTTGGCTCACTAGCGGATATTCAAATTGAAGAAGTGCCGAATTATGAAGACGATGAAAATATCAGCACATAACAGCACCTACCAAAAAGGCGGGGTTTCGTTATCCAAAGACAGTTTTGTGGTAAAAGTACCGCCCTTCGGGTAGCTGCAAACCGTTACAAAAGAAATTTTATTTATAAACCATATCATACTACAACTTGCCTATCGGCTTTTGCTTCTTTAACTCTTCGTAAATCTGTTTAGCCAGTTGGTGCATGTTGTTATAATTATTTTTAAGGCTTATGTGTTTACTCTTGTTTAAAAGACCTACGTAATAGGTATGCACCTGTTCGTTTTGGGTTTGGTTGGTATAACCCATTAGGGTCATTACCTTATCGCCAATGTTGGTATAGTATTGGTCAGCGTCCAAGTCTAAACTCATTAATGCATTAACCAGTTTGGTATTAATTAAATCATCTAAAATAAGAGAGGTAATAAATTTGTGTTTGTTTTTAAGTTTCATGGTAAGCAGGGGTTTATAACGAAACGATGCGTTTTTTTTATTTTATAAGTGCAATTGTTTGTTTAGATTTTCTATACTAAAGTTTGATTTTCTAAACAAAAATATAATTATTCTACACAAATCATATAATTTAATACAGATTTTCTAAACAATTGTCGTAAATAACTAAATTTCAGTCCTGAAAATCAGAACCAATGACCGAATTAGGATTATTTTTAGCCAAAAAATCAGCGAGTAAGGCTGAAATTTCAAAGAAGACTGGAATTAGTAAATCTCGTATTAGCGAGCTTACCTTAAATACTGCATCTCATTTAAGAGCAAAGGAACTTTACATGATTGCTTTGGCTATAGACACAGACCCTTGTGAATTGCTGAACTTCATCTGTAAGGATTTAAAATTAGATAAATAATGTGAAGAAGGAATTTAGCTATTACTAAACAAAAAAGCCCTTGTACTTTCGTACAAGGGCTTTTATTGTTTTAAAGATTGCTTACGGGTTAAACAATAGGAGCTGTAGGCTCATCCGGAGGGGTTGGGTTGTCGTTATCAACCAGCAACAAACCAAAGTTAAAGTAACTGTTAAAAGCTGCTTCGTTACCAATAGTACGGGCAGCTATAAGCAGTACACAAGTGGTTAAATGCTCGGTTAATGCTTTTCTGTTTTTTTGCATTTCCGTTTGCGATGATTTTTTGCTGGATTTGGATGATACCTGTGTTTCCCTCGCATCCACATAAGCAGTTTGTAAAGTAGTGAGGTTGCGTACAAAATCGGCTGATAATTGAGCTGTGTATTTAGCAGCAGTAGCACTGTACCTATACAGCAATACTTTTATGCCCTCAACCGTAGCACCATAATACTCCCTAAGCCCCTGTGGGTAAAACTCGGTATAAATAGGTGTGTTTTTGCCAAATTTGGCTTTAATGGCGCCTTCTTCGCGGCCAATAAATTCTAAAATGGCATCGTAAGCATCTTGTCGGCTAATGGTGCCACCCTTTTGTACGGCACTGCTCATAGCCAGCGTACCATAGGTGTTTACAAAATCCTGGTGCAAAGTAACCAGCAGCGTTTTGTCGGCTGTGGGCAGTACGGAGTTTTGCATGGTAGTTAATCTGCTAATTAAATCGGTAGCAAATAAATTCAGTTCGTTTCGGCTAAAGGTTTGACTGCCGAACAAGTTTTTGGTTAGTTTTAAGTAATTCATATGGGGTATGTGAATGTTTCAACAGTGAAATAAAATAATTTATTTTTAAATGTCAAGTTAATGTAGATGAAAAATAAATAATTTTTACTGCCCCTTAAAAACTACATGTATAGGTAAAACATGTTTTTAGTACATGTTAAAAACTGAATGTATATGAAAAACATGTTTTTGATACATGTTAGAAACTGAATGTATAGCTAAAACATGTTTTTAGTACATGTTAGAAACTGAACATATAGGTAAAATATGTTTTTGGTACATGTTAAAAACTGAACATATAGGTAAAACATGTTTTTAGTACATGTTAGAAACTGAACATATAGGTAAAACATGTTTTTGGTACATGTTAAAAACTGAATGTATATGTAAAATATGTTTGGGGCAATAATGCTTTTACCCGTTTGCTATTTTGCTAGTTTTAGTATTTTAAATGCCCCTAGCCCAACAATAAAAAACACAATTGTTCCAACTATAAGGTCCGGATATTTTGAATTGGTGAGGTAAACAAGTACACCCGCTATAATAACACCTATGTTTACTATTACATCGTTTGATGTAAAAATCATGCTTGCCTGCATATGTGCTTCTTTGCTTTTACTTTTTTGTAACAAATACAAGCAAGCCGCATTGCCAATTAAAGCCAGTATTGAAATAATTATCATTGTTTCAAATGTGGGCACATTTTCAAACCCGGTAAAGCGCCTTATAACTTCTACAAAGCCAAAAACAGCAAGAATTAGCTGGAAGTAACCACTGGCCTTTGCTATATTCTTTTTTCTTGCCAATGCACCCCCAACCGCAAAAAGCGCAAGCCCGTAAACAATGCTATCCGCAAACATATCCAAGCTATCAGCCACAAGCCCCATTGAGTTTGAAATAAAGCCGGTTAATAATTCCAGTACAAAAAAGAAAAAATTAATGGCTAAAACCTGCCACAAAAGTTTGCGTTCCTGTTTGTGATTGTCTGTAAACGTGTAGTTATCTGCCAAAACACTATCAATAAGTGAAGTGTCAAACTTTAAATTGTCAAGCCGTTGAAATATCTGATCATAATTGTCTAAGTGAAAAACCGTCAATTGCCTGTTGGCAATATCAAAATCCAGCGATTTTATATTTGACAAATCGCCCAATTTCATCCGTATCATTTGCTCTTCCGAGGGGCAATCCATTTTTGATATTCTAAAGGTTGTTTTTTGCATTATTTGTTCTTATTGGTTACAATTCCTTTACTCATTCATAAAATAAGGCAGGGAAGTTAGTAAATAGCTGTTGTTACCCAAACAATAGATAACCATTTATAAGTCGGCACATTTTTTCTATTATTGAAAAATAATAATTTATTAAATAACAGGCATAACATGGAAAATAAAACGGTAATTATTACAGGTGTTTCGGGCAATTTAGGGCAAGCCGTGCTTCAATTGTTTTTAGCAAAAAACTATACGGTTATTGGCACTGTTAACCACCATGACACCACTGCTGCTGCAACAGAAAACCCCAGGCTGGAGAAAGTTGCTGTAGATTTAACAAACGCTGCGGATACCGAAAAGTTTATGCAACAGGTTATTGCAAAGCACAAAACCATTGATGCCGTAATACTAACAGTAGGTGGGTTTGCTATGGGCAACGTGGCACAAACCCAAACCGCTGATGTATACCAGCAATACAAACTTAATTTTGAAACGGCTTATAATGTGGCTCGCCCTGCTTTTGAACAAATGATGAAACAACAACAAGGGCGCATTTTTATGGTTGGTTCAAAACCCGGCTTAGATGCCAGTAAAGGAAAAGGCATGGTGGCTTATAGTTTAAGTAAATCGCTTATTTTTAAACTGGCCGAAATATTAAACCACGAAGCAAAAGGGCACAATGTGGTAACGAGTGTAATTGTACCAAGTACTATTGATACACCACAAAACCGCAAAGCAATGCCCGATAGTAATTTTGATGCTTGGGTAAAACCGGAAGCCATTGCCCAAACCATTTATTTTTATTGTAGCCCTGAAGCAGCAGCTTTAAGAGAGCCCGTAATAAAACTATATAACAACAGCTAAGCATAAACAGGCAACTACGGGTATTTTCTTCCACTGAATTATAGGTTCTCTTTCCGTTTTCCTCATTCTCTTATTTTACTTCGGTTTTGGTAAAGCTGTACTAAATTTTAACCTAAAAATTAAAATCCATTTGGAACTTAAATTTCTTTTTAGATATTTGCCATTATTTATAATCAATCTAAATAAAACTATTAGTGATTATATATGAGCGAAATAAAAATTTTATTATAGCCATATATACTACCGGGAACCAATCATTAACGCATTAATTAAATTATGAAATTTGCACTTGAAATATTAAAGAAACACAAAGAAGTGTGCGAAATTAATTTAAATGGCTTGCCCGGCATGATTGCAAAACCACACCTACAACAAAACTACCAACAAAACCTACGCGATTTAAAATCGGCAATTAAACTACTTGAAACCACCGAAAAAATAAGGCAAAAAGGAAGTTTATAAATCCATAAAATAAAGTACCCCATACTCATTTATAAATACCCAATTTTCTATATTGCACTAAGCAAAAACCAATTTATTTATATGGAAAGTTACGAAACACTTAGCGAAGCTATAAACAGTTTAAAGCAACAAGGCTATACCGAAGATTTTAACTTACAACAAAGTTGTATTGAATGCAGAAATGGCGAATACCAGCTATTTCACGATGAGTTCCATATAGATAAAACGTTCCGATTTGAAGACAATACCGACCCCGCAGACCAGAGTATTTTATATGCCATATCATCAGAAAAATATCATTTAAAAGGCGTTTTGGTAAATGGATATGGTATTTACTCCGATAGCATTACCAACGAAATGGCCGACAAATTAAAATAGTTACTACAAACAAATACTAATAGCATAAAAAAGGCTTGGTTGTTCATTCACCAAGCCTTTTTATTTTACAAAACTATATGCGCTTCAACGCTTCATTTACTCTACAATTAACCTTTGGGTTGAAGCTCCCCTATCAGTAGTTAATTGCACTATATATACACCTGCAGGTAAATCGTTAACTGCTACTTTAGTTAATTCACCTACGGTAATCGTTTTCATTTTTTTGCCTGTAATATTATAAATAGCCAGCTCCGCTCCTTTTATCCCATCTCCGTCTATAGTTATTTCCTGCTTAGTCGGGTTAGGATAAATAGTAAATACAGGTTTCCTTAACACCTCTGTAATACCTGTACCTGCATTGTTTTTATACCAAGCCTTTACACTATCTACAGCGCTGTTTAAAGCACAAACCGATGCTATATTATCACCACTTTCAGCTCTTGCATATACAAATGCCATGGTAACATTAAACGATTCATCAGGCTGCAAAGTACGTGGTGTTATGCTGGCCAATATACGCCTGTCTCCAGGCTCAATATTTGATCCGCCTTCCCACCAACCCGTTTTTTCACAAGGATTACCGGCAAAAGAAAACTTAGTAATAGCACCCGTGCTGTTATGCCCCGTACCCGATCCTGTTTTAGGTGTACCATCCATCCACATGCCTTTCATATAATTATAATAATCAGCCGGAGTATTTGGATTACCCATTACTGCACTATTCGTATTGCTGTAATACATACTGGACCACAAAGGCTCATTCAATACCACACAGGCTTGTGCCGGAGGGGTTGTTCCGTAACCCATAATTCCATCATCATCATCGTCACCATTAAATGCATAAATCATATTTCGTACTGAGTCAGTAGCAATATAATCATCAGTAGAATTACCTAAATCAAAATCAACCCAGGTGGAGAAAAACAACGAATCGTAGGTATTTATTGACTTATTGGTAACCAAATAATCAACAAACAAAGTATTATCCAAAGTACTATTCTTATACTGGTACACCATTCTGTTTATTTGCACTTTTAATGGCAGGCCTAAACTTTCTGTATGGTTTACATTATCGTTCATCATACTAAAAGTGCTTATATCACCTTTAATCAATGGATAATCGCCCGACAATGGTTCATACTTATTGTTATTGTTAACGTCCACAAAAGGAGCATAATCATTCATAGTATCCTTACCATACACATTGCCCCTTGCAGGCCATTCCAGAATATCTTTGTAAGTATTTGCATCAGGAGTTTGACCTGCATTAATAGTGCTTCTAAACACTTGAATATCGGTTTTTGAAACAACCCAAATTTTGTTCCAATAAACTAAAAAGGGACCCGTGTTTGAACTGGATACCGGACCTTGTATTAAATCCCTCCCATTCTGCCTGTAAACCTCTGCCATTAAATGCAACTGGTTATTACTTGTTCCGGCTATCCATGGCGATGCAGCAAACACCGTACTTTTATTGCTGTTTTTAGGCACAGTAAATTTAGAACTTACTCCATCCCAAAACAAACTGCCTTGGTTAGTAATTTTTGCGCTTACATTATTAAAGTCCAGCATACGGGATTGAGTTTGAGCTTGCCCTTGCTTATATAAAAATAGAAGGCTTAACAGCAGGTAGTAAATAATTTTTCTCATAATGTTATTTTTTATGAAAGGTAAGTCAGTCAATTTTAAAAATAGGTTGCGTAAGTGTTTTTATAGAACACAAAAGTTATATGAATACGATTAAAATAAAAAACTTAGTTTTGTGAACTCAAAAAACAAAACGAATAAATGTAGTATATAATTTCTTTTAAAAAATAAACAGAGTACCACTAACATGGTAAACTTTAATTATTCACTTTTTAAAGAAATAAATGTATGCTTATTATTCAAAACATTCTATACAAACATCCCAATAAAGATTTATTGTTCGACAACATAAATCTGAAAATAAATAAACAAAATAAAATAGCCCTTATTGGCAATAACGGTGTAGGTAAATCAACACTGCTTAAAATTATGGCAGGTGCTTTACAACCTTTAAGTGGTTTGGTAAATGCAGATACAAAGCCCTATTATATTCCACAACATTTTGGTCAGTTTAACAGCTATACTATTGCACAAGCATTGCAACTTGAAGACAAACTAAATGCATTACAAGCAATACTTGCAGGCGAAGTAACAGAGGCTAATTTAGCTTTATTAAATGATGACTGGGGCATTGAAGAACGTTGTCGGGAAGCATTAACCCAATGGCAGTTAAGTGGGCTTGATTTGACACAAAAAATGGAAACATTAAGTGGTGGTCAAAAAACCAAAATCTTTCTGGCTGGCATAAGTATTCATCAACCCGAAATTGTTTTAATGGACGAACCAAGTAATCATTTAGACCTACAAAGCAGAAACCTGTTGTACCATTTTATACAAACTACAACAAGCACTTTAGTAGTAGTTAGCCACGATAGAAAATTGTTAAACCTACTGAACACTGTTTATGAATTAAGCAAACAAGGCATAAATATATATGGAGGCAATTACGATTTTTATACGGAGCAAAAAGCAATAGAACGTAATGCACTGAATATTGATATTAAAAGCAAAGAGAAAGCTTTACGCAAAGCCAGGGAAATAGAAAGAGAAACGCTTGAGAGAAAACAAAAACTGGATGCACGTGGAAAGCAAAAACAGGAAAAAGCGGGAGTACCTAAAATAATGATGAATACCCTCCGCAACAATGCAGAAAAAAGTACTTCGCGTTTAAAAAATACTCATGCTGAAAAAACAGATAGCATTACAAAACAACTAAACGAATTACGTACCTCTTTACCCGATGCAGACAAAATAAAACTGGGCTTTAACAACTCTGCTTTACACCAAGGAAAAATATTAATAACTGCAACAAATATTAACTTTACATACAACCAAAAACAGCTTTGGAAACAGCCATTAAATATAACCATTACCAGTGGTGAAAGAATAGCCATACAAGGAATAAACGGTTCAGGTAAAACCACTTTAATAAAACTATTTTTAGGGCTTATAACAACACAATCAGGCACTATTCAAAAAGCACCTATAAAAGCTATTTACATTGACCAAGATTATTCATTAATAGATAATAAGCTCAGCGTTTACGACCAAGCACAACAATTTAATACAAGCGCTTTAGCTGAGCATGAAATAAAAATACGCTTAACCCGGTTTCTGTTTACAAAAAACTATTGGGACAAACCTTGTTCTGTTTTAAGTGGTGGAGAAAAAATGCGTTTAATACTTTGCTGTCTCACAATCATTCATCAATCGCCAGATATGATTATTTTAGATGAACCAACCAACAATTTAGACATTCAAAACATTGAAATATTAACAACAGCTATTAATAATTATCAGGGAACTCTCATTGTAGTTTCGCACGATGAATACTTTTTAAAACAAATACATATAGCACGTACAATAGCTTTAAATTAAGCTTACATAAAAGCCTTGCCCAATGAGCAAGGCTTTTATTTTTTTTGACATTGCAGTCTAAAACCTTTCCAAAACAAATTTCATTACATTTGATTTTGGAGATATTTTAAAACTGTATGACAACCTATAAAGCCCTCATTTTTGATTTAGGAAAAGTAGTATTTGACGTATCGTTCGACAGAACCTTTCAATACTGGGCAAATCTATCAGGGAAATCGTTTGATGAAATAAAAACCAATTTTAAGTTTGATACCTTTTTTGGTGCTTTTGAACGTGGTGAAATTTCAGCACAAGTCTTTCGTGAATCCATTTCAAAACAACTTAATCTATCGCTTTCTGTCCATGACTTTGATAAAGGCTGGTGTGACCTTTATTTAGAAACTTATAATGGTATAGACGAATTATTAAGTCATTTAAAAACCCAATATAAAATAGTAGCATTAACCAATACAAACATTATTCATAACGAGGTATGGACCGTTAAATATGCTGATACACTAAAGCATTTTGAAAAAATATTTTCTTCCCATGAAATTAAACTACGAAAACCCGAAAAACAATCGTACCAAATAGTACTTGATTACTTGCAACTAGACCCCTCGCAAACAGTTTTCCTGGATGACAATATGGAAAACATACATGCGGCACAGCAATTAGGTATACAAAGCATTTTAGTTACTACACAAGTACAAATGAAACTAGACTTACAACAACTTGGAATTTTAAATAGAAGCTTTACAGTATAACCAACAACTACAACAGTGCTTCCTTATTATATTTGTTTCTATACTCCAATGGCGATACCCCCGTTATTTTTCTAAACACCTCCCGAAACGCTTTTACATCCGAATAACCAACTTCGTACATTACCTCATTAATGGTTTTACGACTGTTTTCAAATGATTTTTTAGCCGATTCTATCTTTACCCTTTGCGCATACTCAACAGGCGTATTGCCCGTTGCCTTAATAAATCGTCTGTCAAAATTCCGTCTACCTACCGAAAACTGAGCCGACAAATGCTCCACAGATATTTTTTCATCCAACTTACTTTCAATGTATGCTTGAGCCTGCTTTACCATTTCATCCCCGTGTAACTTCTGTCCTTTAAATATAATAAATGCAGATTGGCTTTGTCTATCCATTTCTATCTGAAATACTTTAGCACAGAAAATAGCCGTTTGCCTGTCATAATATTTCTCTACCAGATAAATCATTAAGTTTAAGAAAGAATAAGCACCACCGTTGGTATAAATACCATTTTCATCCGTAATCAGTTTATCCGTTTGTAAATCTACTTCAGGAAACATGTTCCTGAAATTATCAGCCACCGCCCAATGAGTAGAGCAGCTTTTGCCATTTAACAAACCCGATGAAGCCAGCATAAATGCACCCGTACATATACTGGCTACCTCTGCACCATTTTTATATTGTTGCTCAATCCAGTCAATCAGCAATTGGTTTCCCTTTACCGCTTTCTCGTAATTATGGTTCAACGAAGGAATAATAATCAAATTGGTTTTTTCAATAGCTGAAATATGCGTATGCGGTTTCACACTAAACAAACCATCATAAAAGGTTACTTCTTTTGAAATACCTGCTAACTGAATAGTAAACAATTCATTTTTACCCATCTGCTTCCAATACGCATTAGCCCTTGAAAATATTTTGTAAGCACCTACTATACTGCTTAAGTTATTTTCTCCGTCAGGAACTATTATAGTTAAATGTTGCATCATTATTCTTTTTTGCAAACATAACATCATCTCTTGTCCAAATCAACCCATTACAAGGTCTATTTCACACCCTGCTTTATTACTATTCAGACAATATGTTTGTGCTATAAAATCAAGAATAAAAATGACAGAATCAACAAATAGTAAGATAATGACAACCCGTGAAGTGGCATTTCGTTTCAATGAATTAGCACAACAAGAAAAATGGTTCGAAATTCAGGAAGAACTTTTTGCTGATGATGTAAAAAGTATTGAACCTGTAAACTCTCCTTACATGGGTTATGCCGAAGGCAAGGCCAACGTTCGCAAAAAAGGCGAAGACTTTGTAAAAAAGATAGAAGCTTTTCATGGAGCAACTACAAGCGAGCCTGCTGTAGGTGGAAATTATTTTGCAGTTGGCAGAGAAATGGAAATTACCTTACAAGAGTTTGGAAGAATACAAATGAATCAGGTAATGCTTTATGAAGTAAAAAACGGTCAGATTGTATCAGAGCAATTCTTTTATTAATAATCAAACAATAACTTATGAATAACCAAAATTACACAACCAGTTTCCTTGTAGATCAATCACCGGAAGCAGTATTCAATGCTATCAACAATGTACGTGGGTGGTGGTCAGAACAAATTGAAGGCAGCACAAATAAACCAGATGCAGAGTTTAACTACCACTATCAGGACATCCATATTTGCAAAATGAAAATAGTTGAGTCCATTCCCAACCAAAAAGTAGTTTGGCTTGTAATGGAAAATTATTTCAATTTTACCAAAGACAAAACAGAATGGAAAGACACAAAAATTAGTTTTGAAATAACGCAACAAGGCAACAAAACACAAGTAGTTTTCACACACATAGGTTTAGTACCGGCATACGAATGTTACAATATTTGTTCCGATGCCTGGGGTAACTACATAAATGGCAGCCTAAAAAGTTTGATTGAAACAGGCAAAGGAAAACCCAATCCGTATCAAACTGCTATTGACAATGCAGCTACTTTACAAAAAGACAATGAACAATAACCTATGAGTAACCAAAATTACACAGCCAGCTTCTTGGTAAATCAATCACCGGAAGAAGTATTCAATGCTATCAATAATGTTTACGGATGGTGGTCAGAAGATTTTAAAGGCCATTCAGAAAAACTACATGATGAGTTTGAAGTTAACTTTAAGGATATGCATTATTCTAAACAAAAACTGATAGAACTAATTCCAAATAAGAAAGTAGTTTGGTTGGTTACCGATAGCCATCTGAGCTTTCTTAAAAACAAAGCCGAATGGAACAATACCCAAATCCATTTCGACATAACTAAACAAAACGACAAAACACAAATCATCTTTACCCACATGGGTTTAGTTCCCCAAATTGAATGTTTTAACGATTGCTCCAACGGCTGGAATTATTACTTACAAGGTAGTTTATTAAACCTGATAACAACAGGCAAGGGAAACCCAAATGTATTGAAGTAATAACGATTTAAATAAACATAAAAAAATCCCCAAGACTTGAATACAAGCTTGGGGATTTTTTGTAGTCCCTGAAGGACTCGAACCTTCGACCTACGGTTTAGAAAACCGTTGCTCTATCCAGCTGAGCTAAGAGACCAAATGAGGGATGCAAATAAAACTAATTCCAATTTCTATTACAAAATTTTCAATCAATCAATTTACAAATTTCTGTTATTGAAACAGTTTAAATTAAACCCTTAGCAAAGCCAAGGGCTTAATTCAAATTTTTAAATATTATTCTGCTACTACTTCAACTTTAATAGTAACTGAAACTTCACGGTGTAAGTTTACAATAGCTTCGTAGCTACCTAATACTTTTACATCATCAATTTCAATTTTACGTCTATCAATATCAAAGCCTTTAGTTTTTAAAGCTTGTGCTACTTGAAGTGGAGTAATAGAACCAAATATTTTTCCATTTGCACCTGCTTTAGTTGCAATTGAAATAACCATGTCTTTCATGCTTTCGCTAGTAGTTAAAGCATCAGCTTTCATCTTTTCGCGTTTCATAGCACCTTGACGGTTGTTTTCTTCCATCATTTTCAAGTTACCTGGTGTAGCCATAATAGCCATACCTTTAGGGAATAAGAAGTTATTTGCATAACCATCTTTTACTTGAACAACTTCACCTTGTTTACCAAGGTGTTTCATGTTTTCTTTTAAAATAATTTTCATCGCTTGTTTTCTCCTTCAATTAAATTATTTAATCATATCTCCTGTAAAAGGTAAAACTGCGATGTGACGGGCACGTTTAACAGCTTGCGATATTTTACGTTGAAACTTTAAAGATGTTCCAGTTAATCTACGAGGTAAAATTTTACCTTGGTCGTTTACAAACTTCAATAAGAAATTTGCATCCTTATAATCAATATACTTAATACCATTCTTTTTAAAGCGGCAATACTTTTTGCGCTGAATTGCATCCGGAGTAGTATTAAATACTGAAGAACCAGTATATTTTTTTTGTGCTTTTGCCATTACTTTTTAGCCTCCTGTTGTTTAGTGGTATTCTTACTTTGATTAAACTCGCCATTACGTTTACGTACGTTGTAATGAACCGCATGCTTATCTAAAGCAGTAGTTAAAAAACGCATAATACGTTCATCGCGTCTGAAAGCTAATTCGAAGGTACTAACAAAAGAAGCTGGTGCTTTGTACTCATAAATGTGGTAAAAGCCTGTACTTTTCTTTTGAATAGGGTAAGCCAATTTGGTTAACCCCCAGTTTTCTTCATGAATCAGCTCTCCGCCATTTTCCGTAATTAATTTACGGTATTTGGCAACAGCGTCTTTCAGCTGTTCGTCAGAGAGTACGGGTGTGAAAATAATCACAGACTCATAGTTGTTAAGGACAACACTCTCTACTTTTTTTGTTTTGGTTGTTTTGGTTGCCATTTAAACTGTTTTTTATTTTTTTAGGGCTGCGAAAATAAATTTATTATTTGTTAATCCAAACTATACGCCCTAAAAAGTAATTAATTTTTGAAACGTCCTCTTGTATAGTCTTGTATTTTTAATACTTTTGGCTACCCTAATTTTTCATGAGAACCTTTTTTTTACTCGTATTTATCTGTTTTTTACAATTTAAAGTGCATGCTACTTTCGACACAAAAGCGGCATTTCAACTATTACAGGAACAGCGTTTAGCAGACCACGATGAAAAGGTTTTACAAACAGCTGATTCCATTATTAATAATACAGACGATAAAAAGAAATATCCTGACGTTATTTTCAGTTCCTATTATGCAAAAGCTGAAATTCAACAATTTAGGGGTGATCCGGAACAAGCCATAAAAAATTTAATTGATGCTTCTAATTACCTGCATTTAATTTCAAATAAAGCATTTGTATACAGGTATTACCTTACGCTGGGTATTGCTTATTACGCTGAGCAAGACTACGAAAGTGCTTTAAAACAGTTTTATATATCACTCCACTATTGTAGGCTGGCAACCCATTTCCGCGATAGATATTGGGTACAGAACAATTTAGATAATATTGGCCTTTGTTACTTTAAGCTCCAAAACTACAAACTAGCAGAATATTACTATAGGAAGGCAATTGACGAATCTAAGAAAACAAGCAATTCGCAAGGTATGGTAGTAGCTTTAACCAATTTAGCTAAACTTTACCTAACACAAAACAAAACAAGTCAAGCCATTGCGCTATTTAAAGAGGCCATAACTATTAATAATGCAGCCAAACTTTTTTTACCCGACCTAAATGCAGAAATAAACATAAGTCTTCTTGGTATTTATATTGAACAGTTTAATCATCTTAAAGTAGTTGAGCAGATTAAATTATTAGAATCTGTTAAACAGCATTTCAGCCAAAAAAACTTTGCCGATTATTATCTGGACTTATCAAATTATCAATTTGATAAAAAAGATTACGAAAACGCCTATAAAAACCTCATTCAGTCTAAACATATATACGATAGTTTAAATAATGCCTATAAAAAAATAAATTTAACCTCTAAAATTTTCGAAAACTACCAGGAAGAATATAGCAAAGCCGAATACGAAACACTGGAAGAGAATGAAGAAATTGCTTTTATTATTTTATATATAGCTATATTACTGCTTATTATTATTTTATTTTACATAGTTAATTCACAAAAAATAAAAATAAAAAACAAGCAACTTAAAGAGCTGAACGATAGTTTAATTTTAGAAAAACAAAAACAAGAGAAATTAAATATTCAACTTCAAAACTCAGTTGATTTAAAAGACTACTCTATTGCCACCATTGCCCACGATATTAGAAACCCTATTGGAAGTATTAAGCTATTAGCAGAAATACTAAAGCGAGATATAGCTGATGAAAGAGTTAGCAAAGAAGATTTTGCGGAATGTTTTGATATGATTCATAAAAGTGCAGTAAATGGGCTGGATGTAATCAATGAACTTTTAGAAAGTGCTAAAATAAACAATATAAAAGACATTAATAAAGTACCGCTAAACCTTGACGATGTTTTAGCCAATGTTTTAAATGACTTAAAACAAGTAAGCATTGAAAAACAAATTACTATAGAAATTGAAACCATAGAAAAACCCATTATTGAGGGCGACCCTATTAAACTTTACCGGGTATTTGAAAACTTAATAAGCAATGCTATTAAATTCAGTTATCCCAAATCAAAAATAACAATTACCCTTTCTAACACTGATTCAGAAATAGTTGTGGCCATTAAAGACAGCGGTACGGGTATAGACAGTGACCACTTAAACACGCTGTTTGACCCTTTTAACAAACATGCTAAACAAGGCACAAGCGGAGAAAAAACAATCGGTTTAGGGTTATCCATTACCAAACGAATAGTAGAAATTCACCATGGTAAAGTTTGGGTAGAAAGCAAGCTCAACGAAGGAAGTGTTTTTTACGTAGCGCTCAAAAAATAAGATATTACAATGAATACATTAAAAGATAAACACGATGCATTTGAACGCATGTTAACCATCATGGATGAGTTAAGAGAAAAATGTCCGTGGGATAAAAAACAAACCTTAGAAAGCTTACGCCATTTAACTATAGAAGAAACTTATGAGTTAAGCGATTCCATTATAACCAATAACTTAGGTGAACTAAAAAAGGAATTAGGCGATGTTTTGTTACATATTATATTTTATGCAAAAATAGCCAGCGAACAAAACGAATTCGACATTGCTGACGTGATGAATACATTATGTGAGAAATTAATTGTACGACACCCACATATATACGGTGATGTAATAGCCGAAACCGAAGAACAGGTAAAAGAAAACTGGGAACAAATAAAACTAAAAGAAGGTAACAAATCAGTGTTAAGTGGTGTAAGTGCTGGCATACCAAGCTTGGTAAAAGCCCTTCGTATGCAAGAAAAAGCAGCGCAGGTTGGTTTTGATTGGGAAACACCGGAACAGGTTTGGGCCAAAGTAAACGAAGAGTTAGAGGAATTTAAGGAAGAGCTAGACATACCTAATAATCAAATAAAAACAGAGCAGGAATTTGGCGATTTGCTTTTTTCGTTGGTTAATTTAGCCCGTAAAAACGGCATAAATCCGGATAATGCATTGGAATACACCAATCAAAAGTTTAAAAACAGGTTTATGTTTATTGAAGAACGAGCCAATACCATGGAAAAAAAATTAACCGACCTCAATTTAACAGAAATGGACCTTATTTGGAATGAAAGTAAACAACATGGTCTTTAAACATTTAACTGGCAGCATTTCTATGTAAGCAGCAAAATAAGCCACATACAACCAGTTGAAAGTAAGCTTTATGTCTTATTTTAATCTATTTAAATTATTCAAAAACAATTTATTTTATTAAATTGTATTAGCTGAATTCATAAAAGTTTCGGTTTTTTCATTTTTTATGTTTTAATTTGCAAGCACATATGAGTAATTACGGAAAAAAAATAAGTTTAATATTAATAGCATTTTTACTTATTGCTAATATTAATGTTATAGCACAAAAAAAGATGCCGTTTAGTATTTACGTTAATGCGAATTATGCGTACACTGTTTTTGATGTAAATACAGCTAAAGCTGGATTTGGCGAATTAGGTGTTAGATTCAATGCATTTGATGGCCTTCAAATTGGTTTACAAGGAACCTATCATCAATTTACCAAAGATAATTTTGACCTACAAGCAGCAGCTTTATACTCTACAACTTTGATGGGTGCGGAGTTAAACGCCCTATATGAGTTTAAAGTACAAAACGATATTTTTGTTGGACCCGGAATAGGGTTTAACGTAAGTACATTTAAAAACGAAACTACATTTAACAATGAAGTAAAGGTTTCGAGTAACCTGACTAAACCTATTTATGTATACAGATTTTTTGTTAACGCCAGAAAAGCATTAACCAGCAAATTTGATATACAAGGCGGACTTTCATGGAATATGCCACAGTCTAAATATATGGATGGTGTTGCTTTACAGAAAAAAGGATTTGATACCGATAATTTTTTAGGCCTTCACATTGGCCTTGTTTACCACTTAGGATCTAAAGTTCCTAAACGCTTCTCACGTTCAAGAAGATTACGTTGTCCAAGATTTTAATACAAAAAAAGCGATGAAAATTTCATCGCTTTTTTTATTTAGTTAATTTCATCATAACTATCCCAAGACCTGATGGTAAAACCAACAAATATAGTTCTTGGCTCATTATCGTAAGATAAATTCAATACAAACCTACCATATATAGGAATACAAGTACCAATGGTAAATGTTGGTAATAAACGGGCATCCTGCTTTTCTTCAATCCAATATTTAGTAGGATCAAATTTCTCCTGATACTCTTTATACACTTTCTTTTTTGTTATACCCATACCTATATACAAAGGTATTTTAGGGGTTAGTGTTATAACTAATGAAGGGGCAACAAAATAAGCATAGGAAATACTTTGTTCCCCAGTAAATAAATTATTAGCCCTGATGGAATCTAAAAATGGCTGGTCGCCTGCTTTACCTCTTACAGGCTCCATAAAATCCTTGATACCAAATCGGTAACTGATAGCAAAACCCACTTTTTTAAAAAAAACATGATTCCCTCCCAACATTAGTTGTTCAGATGGAATAGCTCCCATGCCAAAACAATTGTAGGCAATAAACTTTTGCATATGCGTTTTATTTTCCCTATTGGCATATTGAGCAAAAACGGGTGCAGTAAAAAGAATAAACAGTCCTAATAATATATTTTTTTTCATAGCGGGCGAAAATAAAATTTATAATTTCATTTAATGACTATTATTTTGCAGCTGATGCGAATAGATATAATTACCCTACATCCTCCTTTAATTGAAAATGTATTTAACCACTCTATTTTAAAAAGAGCCCAAGAAAAAGGGATAGTAGAAATTGTTTTGCATAACCTACGCGATTATGGATTGGGTAAACACAAGCAAGCAGACGATTATGCCTTTGGTGGCGGAGCAGGTATGGTTATGATGATAGAACCCATTGATAATTGTATAGCAGCCTTAAAAGCAGAACGCACCTACGATGAAATTATATACATGAGTCCAGATGGGGAGGAATTTGTACAGTCAACGGCTAACCAATTATCATCCTTAAAAAATATCATTATTTTATGTGGGCACTATAAAGGTATTGATGAACGCATAAGGCAATATTTAGTAACCAAAGAAATTTCTATTGGAAATTATGTACTTACCGGGGGTGAATTAGCCGCTGCTGTTATAGTTGATGCCGTTGTACGTTTAATTCCGGGAGTTTTAAACGATGCACAATCAGCTTTAAGTGATTCGTTTCAAGACGATTTAATTAGTCCGCCAGTTTACACAAAACCATTTGAATACAAAGGTTGGACTGTTCCCGAAATACTTTTAAGTGGCCATCAGGCCAAAATAGAAGAGTGGAAAATGCAGCAATCCATTGAAAGGACGAAGCAACGAAGACCTAATTTGCTCAAATAAATAAGGCTTCAAATATTTTTAAATTATTTGCAGAAAAAATATTTGCATTTTTATAAAATAGACTTACTTTCGCAGTCCAATTTTTTGACCAGAATAGTTATGAATTATACAGAAGCAATAAAATTAGTTGAATCAGAATTTACAACAGGAAAAACATTTCCTACTTTTAAAGCTGGTGATACTATAAACGTATATTACAAAATCAGAGAAGGTGCTAAAGAGCGCATTCAGCAATATCAAGGTGTTTGTCTACAACGTAGAAATTCTAGCATTGCAGAAACTTTTACAGTTCGTAAAATTTCTAACGGTGTTGGTGTTGAACGTATTTTCCCTTTATACAGCTTAAATATTGATAAAATAGAGGTGGTCAGCCGCGGAAAAGTTCGCAGGGCTCGTTTGTTCTACTTACGCGCTTTAACTGGTAAAGCTGCCAAAATCAAAGAGAAAAGAGGTTAGTTTTTTCATAGTTAAATTGGAAAGCCCTAATTCATTCATTGAATTGGGGTTTTTTTTTGAAAATTTTTATTTATTAATCAAACAAAATGAATGGCATTAATTAATTTGCCAGCTTAATTATATGACAAAAGAAATTTCTAAAACATACAGCCCACAAGCTATAGAAGACAAATGGTATAGCTACTGGTTAGACAATAAATATTTTCACGCTACTCCTGACGAAAGAGAACCATACTGTATAGTTATTCCCCCACCCAATGTTACAGGTGTTTTACACATGGGTCATATGCTAAACAATACTATTCAGGATGTTTTAACTCGTAGAGCACGTATGCAAGGCAAAAATGCTTGCTGGGTTCCGGGAACAGACCATGCCAGTATTGCAACAGAAGCTAAAGTTGTTCAAATGTTACGCGAACGTGGTATAAAAAAATCGGATTTAAGCAGAGAAGATTTTTTAAAATATGCCTGGGAATGGAAAGAAAAGTATGGCGGAATTATACTGGAGCAACTTAAAAAATTAGGTGCCAGTTGCGATTGGGATAGAACCCGTTTCACCATGGAACCCAATTTAAGTGAGGCAGTAATTGAAGTATTTATTGACCTGTATAATAAAGGATTAATTTACCGTGAGTTACGTATGGTAAACTGGGATCCACAAGGTAAAACAGCTTTGAGCGATGAGGAGGTTATTTATAAAGATGTACAGTCAAAACTGTATTATATAAAATATTATTTAACTGAAAAATCGAAAACAGAAATTCAAAATTCGGATTTTGTTGTTATTGCTACTACCCGTCCTGAAACTATTTTGGCTGATACAGCTATTTGTGTAAATCCTAATGATGAACGTTTTAAGCATTTAATTGGTAAAAAAGTTTTGGTTCCTTTTATTAACCGTGAAATTGAAATTATAGCCGATGAATATGTAGCCATGGATTTTGGTACCGGTTGCTTAAAAGTTACGCCTGCTCACGATAAAAACGATTACGATTTAGGTAAAAAACACCAACTTGAAGTAATTGATATTTTAAACGAAGAAGGCTTTTTAAATGAAAAAGCGCAAGATGAACGCTACATAGGTAAAGACCGTTTTGCTGTACGTAAGCAAATTGCTGTTGATTTAGAAGAAGCAGGACATCTTTTAAAAATAGATGAGTACAAAAACCAAGTTGGTACCAGTGAAAGAACCGGTGCTGTAATTGAACCCCGCTTAACATTACAGTGGTGGATTGATATGAAGAAATTTTTGGCTAAAAACCCGCAGGTATTGGATGCGGTAATGAGCGATGAAATTAAGTTTCATCCTGCCAACATGAAAAATACCTACAAGCACTGGATTGACAATATTAAAGACTGGTGTATCAGTCGCCAACTTTGGTGGGGGCAACAAATACCTGCGTGGTATGATGAAACAGGAAATTATATTGTTGCAAAAACGAAGGAAGAAGCGATTGAGAAATTCAAAATCCAAAATCCAAAATCCGAAATCCAAAATATTAAGCAGGATGAAGATGTGTTAGATACTTGGTTCAGCTCTTGGTTATGGCCAATTAGTGTTTTTGATGGCTTTAAAGAAAAAAATAACGAAGACATCAAATATTTTTATCCGACCAATGATTTAGTAACTGCTCCTGAAATTATGTTTTTTTGGGTAGCCCGTATGATTATGGCCGGATACGAATGGATGGGGCAAAAACCATTTAGCAATGTTTATTATACCGGAATTGTACGCGATAAACAACGTAGAAAAATGAGCAAATCATTGGGTAATTCTCCTGATCCATTGGATTTAATTGCACAGTATGGGGCTGATGGTGTACGAATGGGTATGCTTATTTGCAGTCCTGCCGGTAACGATATTTTATTTGACGAAAGCCAAGTAGAACAAGGCCGAAACTTTGCCAATAAAATTTGGAATGCTTTCCGTTTGGTAAAAGGTTTTGAAGTAAAACCTGATAGTGAATTTGCTGCTGATTTATTGGCAAGCAATACCATTTCAGCACAATGGTTTGAAACCAGATTCAACACAGCCTTACTGGAAATTGAAGAAAAATGTAAAGACTACAAATTAAGCGAAGCCTTAATGATGATTTACAAACTGATTTGGGACGATTACTGTGCTTGGTACTTGGAAATGATTAAACCAGTTTACGGTGAACCATTGAACGAAAGTACTTACCAAACAACAGTTCATTTCTTTGAGCAATTAATGAAAGTATTGCATCCGTTTATGCCTTTTATTACCGAAGAAATTTGGCAAGAATTAGCAGAAAGAAAAGAAGGTGAAAGCATTTGTGTTGCCGCATATCCAACTGTAGAGACGTTGCATGCAGCATCTACTAAAGCAGTGTCCCCACAATTAAACAATACATTTGAAACCATTACGAAAGTACGTGAATTGCGCAACAGTAAAGGTATTAGCCCTAAAGAAGCTTTTGAAATAGTTATAAGCACAACTCAAATTAATTTGTACGAACCATATCAGTTTTTAATAAAAAAACTAGCTAATGTTTCAAGTATTCAATTCAATATAGAAGCGCCTAATTTTGTTTCATTACCTGTTGCTACAGACCAAGTATTTGTAAAACTAAATATTGAAATTGATGCGGAAGCTGAACGTGAAAAAATTAACAAGGAAATAGAATACCTAACCGGCTTTATGGCTAGTGTTGATGTTAAATTAAGTAACGAAAAATTTGTAGCCAATGCCAAACCTGATTTGGTTGAGAAAGAGCGTCAGAAGAAAGCAGATGCTATGGCTAAAATAGAAATATTGAAGCAAGGTTTAGCTGGTTTATAATAATCATCTTTAATAAAAAAAGCCACTCTTTTGGAGTGGCTTTTTTTTATTATTCATTATCTACCAATTGTTTCATTTTTCCTTCCATTAAGCGGTCATTGAATTTTTGAATAACCTTTTCGTATTCATTGATATTAAACAACGCTTTTTTCTTACGCATATAAGCTATTATATCTCCATCAGGAAATAACCCCATATCATTACGAGGCACGTTAAATGGTTTTGGTAATGCCTGCATCTTATCATCGTATACATGTAACCCATAAGTAAACTTATTGGAGAACTCTGATAAATCATCGCAAAACGAGGCAATAAAGAAATTAGATGAATCAAAATCGTCCGGTTCGGGCATTACCTCTCCCTGTTGGTTTAAGAAAACGTTATTGAAATTTTTATTGACAATTTTCAATGCGGAAGTATCGTAAAAGAACAACACTTTACTAAACTTATAATTTTTAGTAAACTTCTCAACCACCATTTTATTGGTAGCTTCCTGCTGAAAGTGTAATTGTTGAATTTCTGAATATTTTTCTAACTCACGCAATACTTTTTCTTCGTTGGGGTTTGTAGTTGGTAACATTACCAAAAGGGTACCTTTACTTAATTTTAATAATTGTTTCTGTGTTTCTTCGTTTTCATCAAACAAAACCTTTCCTATTTGTACCGCACTTAATCTTATACCTAATTCAAATAAATCAGGGCGCCCTTTAACATAATTAATATTATTCTGATTGGTAAAACTATGTACATACTTTATATCAAAATTACCTATTGAGCTAAACTTAAAACTCAAGCCCAACATGCCTGAAAAATCAAAATCACCTGCTTTGTTTTTATTGGCATCAACTCCACCTTGTGCTAATCTGTACTCGCCATTTTCTAATATTTCTGTATAGCTATACAATAAAAAGGATGGTCTGACACCTAAAATAATTCTAAAGTCAGAGCTGCTTCTATCCGGTATTAAATGCAAGGCAAACGAAGGGTCATAATAATAACCGCCATACTGGTTATCTAAATTTCGTTCTCTGCTGCTAATAATATTTAATGCTACGGGTTCAATGGCGTAATCCCATAAACTTACAAAACTATTTACATAATACTTGTTAAAAGGCCTGGTTAAAAATAAGCTTATGCGGGGTAGTGCTCTACCGGAATAGTTACCATATTGAGCTCCTAATAAATTAAAGTTTACATCTAAACCCACTCCAAAATTTAAATTATTAGGGTCCATTTTATGCAACAATAATTTTTTTGTAGCTGGAGGTGTTGTTACTTCCTTACTTTTTTTTACTTGCGCAAAAACACTGTTAAAACTTAAACAAAGCGTTAAAATATATAAATACGTACTTATTTTTTTCATGTTAGCCTATGCTTTATTTATGAAGTCAATATTTCTCTTCAAACCGTTGTATTTGGTTCTTTTTACCGGTGATTTTTTAAATAATGTATTGAATACTTGTTCGGTTATTTCCTCCCAATCTTTTTTTTGCATGTGTAATAACTCATTTGGGGGTTCAAATAAAGGCTCATTGTGAGCTTGTGAAAATCTATTCCAGGGGCATACATTCTGGCAAACATCACATCCAAAAGCCCAATTATCGAATTTATTTTTCATTTCTACAGGAATAGCTTCCTTGAGTTCAATAGTAAAATAACTGATACACTTACTTCCATCAACTACTGAAGGAGCAATAATAGCCTGTGTAGGACAGGCATCAATACAAGCGGTACAAGTACCGCAATGGCTAGTCGTGGGTGAATCGTAAGCTAAATCTAAATCAATAATCAGTTCGGCTAGGAAAAAAAAGGAACCATTTCCTTTATTAATTAAATTCCCATTTTTACCAATCCAACCCAATCCACTTTTTGCTGCCCATGCCCTTTCTAAAATAGGTGCGGAATCCACAAAACAACGACCTCCTACTTCGCCTATTTCTTCCTGAATATATGCGAGTAACTCGGTTAACTTGTCTTTTACTACATAATGGTAATCTTGTCCGTATGCATACTTAGATATTTTGGGTGCATCAGCATGTAATTGTGTTTTGGGTGTATAATAGTTATATAGCAAACTCACTACTGACTTTGCTCCATCAACTAAAATAGTCGGGTCCAACCTTTTGTCAAAATGATTTTCCATATAAGCCATTTTGCCATTTTTATTTTCTCTTAACCACTTTTCTAATTTAGGTGCTTCTGAGGCCAAATACTCTGCTTTGCTTATACCACAAAAACTAAAGCCTAAATCGGCAGCTTTATTTTTTATTAATTGGGCATACTTTGTTTTGTTTGGCATAGCAATTGACAAAAATGATTAGTTACATTTGAAATAAAAAGAAATAAATACTATGGTATTCATGGTCGAAATAAAATTACCGGATGAAATTGATAGCCATTTTATGCGTAAAATTCCTAGTCACAGAGCATTCATCAATCAATTAATTAATCAGGGTAAAATTCAAAGTTACACTATTAATGAGGAAAGAACACGTGGCTGGATTATTTTTAATACGGAGAACGAAGCTGAAGTTAATACTATAATGGAGCAATTACCTTTGTATGAATTTATTCAATCTAAAATACACAACGTAATGGTACACGATAGTGAAATGTTTCGTTTCCCTAAAATGCACATGAATTAATATCATTAATTCGTCCATCAATCAGTAGCTCATAAGTTATTATAATTCTCATTTCTATAATGGAATGACCTTATATTTGCCCACCATTTCATTATAATACTTACTGATGTTTTATTCAAAAGACAGATTACTTCAATTTTCGAAAAATATTTTTATACAATGTGGAATGCCTGAAAACGAGGCACAGCAAGCTGCAGATGTTTTAATTAGTGCTGACTTACGCGGTATTGATTCGCACGGAGTAGCCAGGTTAAGCGGCTATGTAAGACTATATGAAACGCAAAGGGCTAACATGACACCCAAGTGGGGTATTATTCATGAAACACCGAGTACTGCCACCATTGATGCTGATAATGGTTTAGGGTTGGTAGTGGCCCCACAAGCTATGCATATAGCTATTGAAAAAGCTAAACAGGTGGGTACGGGTTGGGTTGCTATTCAAAATTCCAATCATTTTGGTATAGCAGCTTACCACGCCATGAAAGCACTTCCTGAAAACATGATTGGCATAGCCATGACCAATGCAAGTCCATTGGTTGCTCCTACTCATTCAAAGGAAAGAATGCTGGGAACAAACCCTATTTGTGTTGTTTTTCCTGCAAAAAAATACAACCCGGTGGTTATTGATATGGCAACAAGCGCTGCTGCAAATGGTAAGTTAGAAATTGCGCAAAGAAACAATAAACAGATACCTTTAGGTTGGGTACAAGATAAAGATGGGAACGATAGTGTTGATGCAAACGAGTTAAAAAACAAAGGTTCATTGCTTCCTTTAGGAGGTCATAAGGGTTATGGTCTTGGTGCCCTTGTAGATATTTTAACAGGTGTTCTTTCCGGTGCCAATTATGGGCCTTGGGTTCCTCCTTTTGTATCTTTTCTAAATCCATTAAACGATTTACCCGGTAAAGGCATCGGGCATTTTTTAGGCGCTATGCGCATAGATGCTTTCAGGCCTGCTGATGATTTTCTACATCATATTGATAACTGGATTGAACGTTTTAAAAATGCAGAAAGAATTAATTCCGATCAAAAAATTATTATTCCCGGTGAGCCAGAGTTTGAAATGGAAACTGAACGACTTCAAACAGGTATACCACTAAATAAGTTGGTGGAGGACGATTTATTGAAACTAGCCGAACAATTTAACATAGTACTATAATTTAAAGCCGAGTCATGAATAAAAAAATAATACTAGCTTCAAAATCGCCAAGAAGACAAGAGTTAATAAAGGGGCTTGAATTAAATTATGAAGTTTTCACTTATGAAGTGGATGAAACTTTTCCTGCTGAATTAAAAGCCGGAAATATTGTTACTTATCTGGCTGAAAAAAAATCTGCAGCTTACCCTAAACCACTCGGTAACGATGAAATACTTATTACTGCTGATACAATAGTATGGGTAAATGACCATGTATTAAACAAACCTGAGTCTAAGCAAGAGGCCTTTGCCATGCTCAATGAAATTTGTGGTACTACACACCATGTTTATACCGGAGTTTGCATGAAAAGCAATACAGAAAGCATTACCTTTTTTGATACCAGTTTGGTTACTATTAATAACCTAAGTGATGCTGAAAAATGCCATTATATTAACAACTACAAACCTTTTGATAAAGCGGGCAGTTATGGCATTCAGGATTGGTTTGGATATACCGCTGTTGAAAAAATTGAAGGCTGCTTTTATAATGTAATGGGATTACCTGTTAGAAAAATATACAGCGAGCTTAAAAAACAAAATTGGTTTTCGCTGCCCTAAGTATTAATTATACATGGAGTAAATAGCTCCTTCTTTCATGGCATAATTGGAGCAAATTAATTTTTTAATGTCTGCTATTTCTATAATTGTTTCTATCAGTATAGTGGCTATTGAAATATATTCTGCTCTAAAATCAACCATCCCTTTTAACTTTAAACGCTGTTCAATAGTTGATGTAAGAATTAACTCATTAAACATTTCAAACTCTTTTATATGTATTTCAAATGCGTTTTTAGTGAGTGAAATAGGAATAACATGTAAATCGTTAATGACCACATCTACCAAGGTTTCAAAACTTCCTGCAGTGCCTATCAGTACTTTTAACGGATAATATTTAATTGCTTTTTTTAAAGGCTCTAATTCGTTTAAAATATATTCTTTTATATTTTGTATTTCTGCTGTTGTTGGTGGGTTTTGAGGGCAGAATTTCTCAATTAGTCTTACGGCACCTAAATCAAAACTTTGTTGCCAATGAACAGATTGATGACGGCCAATAATAAACTCAACACTGCCTCCGCCAATATCCATTACCAATATTTCATCTTCAGGTAATTTAAATGATTTTGATGCTCCATTATATACATACAAGGCTTCTTCATTGCCATCAATTATTGATATATCAATTCCCAGTAGTTCTTTAATTCTATTGACTAAAACAGACCCGTTGCTGGCATTTCGAATAGCTGAAGTTGCCAGTGCTTTTATATCAGTAATACCTAATCCATCAATATATGATTTGAACTGAGTTAATGCGGTAATGGCCCGCTGCATAGCCGCATCGGTTATGGTATTAGAAACCATTCCTCCTAAACCTATTTTAACAGGAAACTCCAAATTAACGGCAGGGTTTAACTGCCCGTTTTTTATTTCTGCAATTAGTAAATTAAAAGTGTTTGAACCTAAATCAATTACTGCCTTCATTCATTCAAATTTAATAAAAATAAAAAAAGAAAGGTGCTTAAATTTAATTAAGCACCTTTCTTTTTTAAACTGATTGGTTTATCAATTCAAGTTATTTAACTACGCTTATTTTATGCGTATACACTTTATTGTTTGTTTCCACCTGTATTAAGTAAACACCATTTGCAAAAGCTGACAAATCAATTTGTTTTTCAACTAAATCGTTTTTGTTAATGGTTATTGTTTTAGCTAAACCACCTACTGCATTGTATACTTTAATGTTTACATCGTCAGTTAATGCTTCAAATAATTTTAGTTTTAATAAACCATTACTTGGGTTTGGATATATAGCTACAATATTGTTTGCATTTAATACATCTTCTACTGATGATGAATTGGCTACTACATTTACTGTTCTGATTGTCGGTGCTGATTGATTACCTGATAAATCTGTTACTTTATAAGATACACTGAACAATCCTTCTACATCGCCAAAGTAATCTCCATTACCATTTTGAGGTAAATTACTTACTATGGTAAGATTTTTTCTTATTTGTGCATCTGTATTATAATTATCTGATATTTGAACACCTGGGTCATTAAACACACTCCAACGTATTAAATTAACCGTTGTTGCGCCTAATAACGATATTGTAGGTGCTTTACCATCTTTTACTATAATAGTTCTTGTTATAAATTCCACATTACCTGAACCATCTGTTACTGTGTATATTTGAGTATATGTTCCTAATGAATCTACACGTAAATCAGTTGTTTTGGTTAAATATAAATTGTTAACCGGCCAGTAATTATCACTTACGCCAACTCCCGGGTCATTATAAACCTCATTTACTTCTATTTCTAAAGGCGAAGCGCCATTCAAAGTAATGCTTGGTTTTATTTTATCAGTTACATTTACTTCTAACCTTAATTGTGCAGCTGCATTACCTGACTCATCTACTAAATCATAAACTACATAGTAAATACCAATCAAATTAGGGTTAACAACTCCAACATAAGTAGGTGTTAATTGTGCTTTAGAATTATAATTATCTGACCAATTAATAGCTTCTAATGGTTCAAAATTAGTTAATACTTGGTGCAGATATGGAATCCCTTTAGCTATAATAACAGGCTTGATTGTATCTTGAACAATAATTGTTCTATCTACAAATTTGGTAAAGCTAAATGCATCGGTAATTGTATATCTTGTAGTATAAGTGCCTATAACATTTTCATTCAGGTCAGTTGTTTTTACCACATTAGCACTAATGTCTGCACCTGTATTATCTAATGCAATTACACCTGGATCAACAAAAGGTGTTTTTACATTGGTACGTACTGTTGAACCACCAAGTAAAGCAATAGCAGGACCTGTATTGTTTAATTCTACTATAACTGTACGTATTAAAGTATCTGATACATTACCTGAGTAATCTTTTACAAAATATTTAATGGTATAAACACCCAAGTTACTTGTATCTAATGTTGATACTATTTGTACTCTGCCTGCAATATTACCTTCTATATTATCTGTTGCCAATACCCAAGGATCATTGAAGGTTTTGTTAATCTCGGTACGTACAATGTTGTTACCCAATAATGATATGACAGGCTTAACATTGTCTTTATTAATAGCTACATTAAAGTCTTTAAACATACCTATTACCGAGTACACTGAATTAAACTGGGTAGAGTTGGCTAAATCTGTTCCTACACGCATACGGGTAGTTCCATAACCTTGGGTTGGTGAGATAACAATAGTATCGATTAACTGAGCATCACCATTGTTTATTTTGTTTAATACTAACTCATTGCTTTCAAAGTTGGCATTAAAGTTTAAATCTATCCAAACTTTGTAATCCATATTGGTTCCTGCACTTGGTCTGTTTATTACAATAGCGTATTTACCACCCCTGTTTACATTAGCTAATTGGGTAGTGGTATTAATATATTGATAAGTTGGACCTGTAAAATTAGTAAATGTTGAATCAACACTACTTAACCTTACTCTTCTAATACCCATGGTAGCATCAGCCACACTTGAAAATACAGTACCCGAACCAGGTGTTTGGTATGCACTTACTTGTATAAAGGCTGTTTTGGTTACTGAATCTACACCAAAATTATTAGTAGTAACTAAACGTATAGTATAAGCAACAGGGCTTGTTAAACGTACCTGTGGGTTTTGACTGTTAGCACTGGTTCCATTGATGAATTGTACTGCATTAGGGCTGAATATCCAGTTCCATTGTGTTACACCATAAACTGATTGATCAATCAATTTAAAAGTATCGGTATTAAAGCCTAAAAATTTATCGGCAGTAAAACGGGCTATCGGAATTCTGTTAATAGGTAAAAAGGTTACTGTTTTTCTAATCGTATCTGAACCTACACAGTTATAAGCCACCATGGTAATTACACGTGATAGCGGGGTAGTTACTAAAAACGTTCTGGTTGGGTTAGCTGAGGTTGAATCAAACAAACCATTACCATCTGTATCCCATGAGTATTTCATCAAAGTACCTGTTGAAGTATTTACATAACTTACCGGTTGGTTTGAATAGAAAGTATCAGGTATATTAAACGATGCTGTTGGTTTACTGTAACTGGCCGGTTTAGCTTCCCAACGGAAAGAAAAAGTGGCTGAATCGTATCCGCCTGGAATAGTAGCACTACCAGGTTTGTATTTAAAACTTAAACTGCTTCCACCACGTATAATTGATTGAGCCGGGCTTAAAGGTAATTGACCCGTGCTGCTGGCTCCTACTGCTGTTAAACGTGGTGAGGTAGTAGAATTCGGACCATTGAATATTTCTATACTATCACCAGGTAACATTTTAATTCTTTCAATATATAATGTAACTGAATCAGCACAAGGTGCAATGGTAAAACCAGGGCAACTTGGTGACCATAAACTTCTGGCATAACTGGTATATGGACCTGATACACCATATAAAAATCCTATTGGTTCGCTACTTTGGTATGAAGTTCCTGCACACATATTTATACCAGTGAATACTTGTACATAGCTTGGCTTACAAATAGAATCCGTCCCTCGATTATTCCATACGCGTAAACATACTCTAAATACACCAGGGTCAAAGGCTGCAAAACGGGGATTGGATATAGTATTACTTGGATTAAAGTAGTTAGGAAATGCATTGGGATCTGTGGCACAAGTGGCACAAGGTGGATCAAAACTCCATTCCCACTGGTTAGGACCATTGGTTGATAAATCTAAAAGAGGTGCTTCTTCACCAAAACCTAATTTACGTTTAAAGCTGATAAAATCTGCTTTTGGTTTTTGACTTGGTGTATCTACATAAATAAATTTAACAATAGAATCTAATAATGAATCGCGTTTGTAATTATTTACTGCTAATAGTTTTACACGTTTTAAACCTGGTGAGGTAAAGGTATAAGTAAAGTGGTTGCTATATTTAGCTGTATCAATATAACCGGCATAAATACCCGCTGTGGTGCGATTATAACCAGGGTATAATGGGTTTTCATCAGGTAAATTCCAAAACACACGGCTTTGGAAACTTGAAGTATTTAATATGGTTTGAGGACTATTAATCCATACCGTATCGGGTGTATAAAAATTAGCTATTGGAGGAAGTGCTACCCCTGAACTAAGAATGGTCATTTGCATATTGGGTCTGTTGGTATAATTTGTACCTGCATTACCAATAGGACACATTACACCTGTACTATTATCATCCCAAGCCTGAATAACAGAATTGAATGATGTAACTGTATTAGCCACTGCAGGAGATGCAGTAAAACTATTGTTACCATTGTCATGGCACAAATCAATTAATAAATTAGATGTTCCGTCCCAAGTAAAAGGTGTTTGAAAAGTATGTGTATTCCAACCACTTACCGGTACATAAGCCGCAGTAGTGTAAACCTGAGTCAAACCTGTATTATCCCATGCTGTTGATAACACCGAAACTGTGGTGTTTTTCATTTTAATGGTATAATTGTTATGAGAACCGGATGCATTTTGGGTAATTACATTAAACGCCAATGTAGATATAGTACTTTGAGAACCATAACCTAAAGTATTTAATTCAGAGGCTAAAATAAGAAGTTGTATTTTTGATTGAGAGAACCAAGCTCCATAAGGAGTAGGTTGAGTGTTGGTAGCATTGGTGGTAGTGCCTGTTCCGATAGTAATTACTGTTTGTGCTTGCACAAATGAAATTCCCATCAACATAAAAAGGATGCAAGTAAGCATGCCCCTTTTTAAAATTTGTAATTCTGGTTTCATATTTGTTTGTTTGTTTGTTTGCTTTTATTTTGTTCGTATAAATTACTAAGCTTAGTAATTAAGGCTTAGCAAATTTAGTATTTTTTATAAAACTACTGTCAGTCATTGTTTGTAAAAATGCAATTAAATCCTGCTTTTGTTCAAGTGTTAATTGTAAACCCAAAGGAAGATGCTTTGCTATTAGAGGATCAACCCATGGCGAATTCTTTACTCCTGAATCATAAAAATCAATTACTTCTTCCAATGTTTTTAAGCTGCCATCATGCATATAAGGAGCCGTGAAAGCCAGATTACGCAGACTAGGTGTTTTAAATTTTCCTATATCATTTGATTGATTAGTTATACGAAACAAACCTGAATCGGTTGGGTTTTCAGACAAACCATTGTTATGCATTTGAAAATCAGTCATAAAAACGCTTTTATCAGCGCCATGGCAATGAAAGCAATCTGCTCCTTTTAAGCCCAAAGCCGGATTATTCTCTGAAATGAATAACAGCAAGCCATTTCGCTCTGATTCTGTAAAAACACCTAGGTTTCTGGTTGCCAAATATTGGTCGTACTTTGAATTAAATGACAATAGGGTTCTTTCGAACTGAGCAATAGCCTTTTGTATTAGTAATGTGTAAATGGAATCGGTACCGAAAGCTTTCTTAAATAGCTTAGGATAAAACGGATGCGCTTGAAGTCTTGAAATAATAACAGGCAGGGAGCCCGCCATTTCGTTTGGCGCTTGTATAGGAACTATGGACTGCCTTTCTAAGCTGGGAGCCGCTCCATCCCAAAAAAACTTATGAACGGAAGCTGATTTACTTTCCTGATATGCCAGATTAAATAAAGGCATTGCATTTCTTGTACCCTTTTCTCCTGTTACTCCTACACTAAAATCTAATCCATTATCGGTAAAGGCAAAACTTTGGTTATGGCAACTGGCACACGATTGGGAGTTGTTAGCCGATAACATTGTTTCGTAAAATAATTTTCGACCTAATTCAACTCCTTCTTCCGTTAGTGGATTATCGGCTGGAGGCTGTATATAGTTATTGGGGGTAAAATAAGATGGATATTCTATGATATATGGAGTTGGACTTTCTTGTCCGAATTCTAATTTTTTATCCTTTACGCATGATGCATAAAAGATTAAAACTAAAACCAATAACAAGTAAGCAATTTTTCTCATCTATTAACTACTTTAATTTAACATCCTGCAGTATAAACATAGCATTCATATTGGGTAACAACTTAGCTAAACTTGGTTCATTTGCATTGTGAATATTACGTTTATCTACTTTTAAATCGTAGGTGTTGGGCGTATTAAAAAATTTGCCTAAATCCATTTTAATTTCAACATCAACTCCGTTTGTTGCGTTTTTCACTTTAAATGATGATAAATCAAATGCCTTGTTTACTAAATTTTTATTTCCACCTACATCTAAACTGAAGGTTACTAAATCAGTGGTACGTCCTTCCAGTCTATAAAATATATAACCACTTGTCCAGTTCCAGTACATTCCTAACGATGGATCAAGCGCTCCTGTTTGCTCACCGGTGCTATTTGCCACACTATCAACACCCAAATCAAACCTTATAGAATCATATAATCCTGCCGGAACTTTGCTTATTGAAACAATATATTTAAAAGCATCATCTCCCTGATTTAAATTATAGGTTCCAATATTTGTCCAGGTGTTTTTAAGTTTATCTTTTAACTGAATATTAGAAATACGGTATGATAAATTAGAGATTGTAAGTGTATCTTTCGCATTGTTTATATAGTTCTGTGAGCCATAAACAATGGGCTGAGCATTAAAATAATGAGAGAAATTTAAGGATGCTTTTCCATCTGTGGCAAAAAGCAATCCGGTGTAATTGGTTATGGTATCCAATTCATTAACCGTTTTTTTGTTCACCGTATCAGGATCTTTGCTACAACTCATTATTAAAACAGAAAAAAAGCAGCATATAAAAATTATTTTTTTCATGACCTTTATTTATTTTACCAAATATACCATCTTGCATGGCGAAATAAAACAGTATAAATATAAAATTTACTTAAAAATACACTAATAATAATGGCAAGTTTTGATATAGTTTCTAAAATTGATTTACAAAAAATTGATAATGCTATTAACACAGCAGACAAAGAATTGGTAAATAGGTATGATTTAAAAGATGCTGAATGTAGCATTGAATTAGACAAAAAAGGTAAAATTGTAAAAATTCAAGCTAACCAAGATATGGCTTTAAAAAGTATTATTGACATTATATTAGGTAAGTTCAGCAAGCAACAATTGGATGTAAGAAGCCTGGATTTGAGCAAAGAGCCGAGGCCAAGTGGTAAACTTATTTTACAGGATTTACCTATTAAAGAGGGTTTGGATAAAGAGGCTGCAAAAAAAGTAGTGGCGTTTTTAAAGGAATCTAAACTAAAAATCCAAGCCAGTATTATGGATGATCAGGTTAGGGTAACGGGTAAACAAATTGACGATTTACAAGAGGCAATGGCTAAAGTAAGGTCACATGATTTTGATGTGCCTTTGCAGTTTGACAATATGAGAAGCTAACTCCATCTTTACTATTATAAAAAAAGTCCATTTACTAAATTGTAAATGGACTTTTTTATTTGTAATAAAATCAATGCTTATTCAATTATCAATTTCTTGGTAACGCTACCCTCATTTGATTTTATGGTTATTAAATAAATACCTGCTTTGCAGAATGAAATATCTAAATCGCTTGTGCTTTCGCTAATATTAATAGTTGAACTTTGAAGTTCTTTACCACTAATGTCAAATATAGTGTATTCGCAAACTCCTAAATTATTAGGTGCGTTAATAGAGAATTTGCCGTTACTAGGATTAGGAAATAATTTAATACCAATGGTTGCATTTTGTTCTGTAACACTATTTGATAAATCTGTTGGTAAATCGAATGCCTGCGTTCCATCTGATCTTGAACTGGCAGCACCTTGCGAAGCAGAAAAACCAAGGCCTCTTCTTGCAAATGCTTTCCAAATAATATCTTTATTGGCATTGCCATTTAAGATAGAATCTGCTTTTAAAATAGCATTTCTAGAATCAACAAAACCGGGGTTACATGGTTGTAATTTTAAACCTTCTACTACTAATCTTAATGCTTTATTGTTTCCACCGTTACCTGTGTATACATTTTCATCAAAACCGTATCGGTCTATCATGGCAAGGTACATATCGTACAACATGCTGCACCAAACAAAACCAACGCCATGTGGTATTGCAAATGTTTTAATACTATTATAGGTAGCAGGATTTATAGTCATGTTTCTGCTGTATTTATAGTTACGTATTCCTAAACCGTTTGTATCCTGGTTAATTAAATGTGTTCCCATTCCTCTACTCGCTAATGTAGTTTCATATGGTTTTGATGTTAAAACCAAAGCAAAGAAATCGCTCCAACCCTCTCCTGCTTGTTCCTGATTGGTTAAACACGATGAGTTAGCTGCACCACCCGTTAAACGGCCTGAAATACCGTGTCCGTATTCGTGGGCAATTACGCCATTGTCAAAATCGCTATCGTAAGTAGGTGATGTAGCTGATACTGTTGATGAATCGTATAAGCTTAAAGTAACTATTCCCGAGTCTAAATATTTTTTTATTTTAACACCGTCTGCCTGGCTCATCATTACGGAAGGAATTGTAATTCCACTTGAACCACTGCCTGTCATAGCATAAATAGCTTGTGAACTGTTGTTAAATACAATAACAGCTATAGCTCCTGCTTGTTGTGCTGCATTTACTTTGGTTACAAATCCACAAGTGCCTCTGTCTATTAAGGCAATTTTTCCGTTTACTTCAGTTGCATTTACCAATGGAGTGGTACAGCCTTCAGCCGGTTTTGTTCCGCCTCCGTTTACCAATACTAGTTGGCCTGTTATAGGATATACACCTAACTTAGGTCCAAAACTTGACTGTACTGCATCATACTTACCGGCAATAGCAGCAGGTGCTTCAATTTGTACATTTTTGGTTGCAGTGGCTCCATTTACCCATAAATACATTTGCATACGGCCATTGGTTCCATCTGCAGGAGCTGAAAAATTTGCGTTGTTGGTTCCACTTCCATCTTGTGCATCGGCAAAAACAAAATCGTCTCCTTCGCCTTTGTTGGTATAATTTGTACTTTGGTAATTACCTGATTCTTCATCAAAACCATAATGATAAAATACATCATGTATGGTATTATTCCAGAAATACAAATTGGTAATGGCTGCATTTAAATTTCCTCTTGGGCTTCCTCCTAAGGTATAATCATAATCAAAAACCAAATTAGCGCCTGCATCCGGTGAATAACCATCGGTGCCATTGGTCGCCAAAGTATCTTCTTTAGCCCATACATTATTACCTCTTGTAATGGTATATTCTGCTCCGGCAACTCCATTGTCATCGTGCCATCCGTAAGGCGATGCCACAACATCATATGCGTTACTCACTAATTTTCTACTACCTCTTGCCGGGCTTTCTAATGGTATTGGAAATACTCTGTATGTTCCTCCGGCATCAGCCTTGCCTAAACTAGGCTCATCATCAAAATTAAAATAATAGGGTTTGTTTTGTTTTGAAGCAGCCATTTCAGCCGGATTACATTTAGTGGTGTAATTTGATTTGTGAATAATTGAACCGTCAGCGGCATCAATAACCAAATCTAACCAATCGCTGGTTTCGTCATTCAATACTTCAATTTGCCATGCTGAAAACAGTTTATTGTCTTTTATAAAATAAACTAACTTTCCTTTAACGGCCTCGCTTGACATCGCTTTATCTTCAATTTCAAACTTGTTATCTTGCAAAATAATTGCTTTGTTTAATGCTTTATTTGGAATACTCGCCTCATTTAAAGCCACATTTAAAGCCTGGCTGGCATCGTATTTTGTACTATTTGCTACTTCTGCAGTATTTAATAAAAACAGGTTTTTATTAAATATATTTCCATTTTTATCTAAGTGAATACTGCTTTGGGTATTGTAAATTTCGCTATTTTGAAATTGTTGTTTAAAATAAATATGGGTTATTTGTGTTTGTTTATCCGTATGCGAACTATTGATAAATAACTGCTCTTCTGTTATCCATTTGTAACCTAATTCGTGTAAATAATTTTTGAGTGATGTTTTATTAACTTGTGCTTTTAAGGTAACAATTAAACAGACTAGTAAAATAGTAAAATATTTTTTCATAATTTTTTTATATCAAGTCAAAAATAGAATAAGTTTTTAAAAAACAAACCCTTACAATTAGTAAATGGACTATTGGGTATAAACAACTATTTTGCACCACCGTTTTTGAAAAAAGAAATTTAGATGAAAAAAGAAATTGTTGTAAGTGGTATCAGACCAACAGGAAACTTACATTTAGGCAACTATATGGGTGCTGTTAAAAATTTTATAAAGATGCAGCATGAATATAATTGCTATTTTTTTATAGCAGACTACCACTCGCTCACAACACATCCAAATCCTAAAAGTTTACACAAAAATGTCAAACAGGTATTAGCTGAATATATAGCCTGTGGTATTAACCCTGAGGCGTGTACCATTTATATTCAAAGTGATTTACCGGAAATAGCTGAACTGTATTTGCTATTGAATATGCACGCTTATAAAGGTGAATTGGAAAGGGTATCATCATTTAAAGAAAAAGCCAAATTGCATCCTGACAATATTAATGCAGGATTACTTACTTACCCTGTTTTAATGGCAGCCGATATACTTATTCATAAAGCGGTTAAAGTACCTGTAGGTAAAGACCAGGAGCAACACCTGGAAATGGCCAGAACTTTTGGCAACCGATTTAACCGAATATATGAACATGAATTATTTCCGGAACCGCAGGCTTTTAACTACGGCAACAATTTGGTTAAAGTTCCTGGCTTACAAGGGGGAGGTAAAATGAGTAAAAGTGATGGTGATGCAAACGTTATTAATTTAATAGATGATGAAGCCCTGGTTAGAAAAAAAATAATGAAAGCGGTAAGCGATGTGGCTCCAACGGAACCAAACGCTACACCCAGCCAGGCCGTTCAAAATTTATTTGATTTAATGCAACTTGTTTCGGCTAACGATGTAATTGAACATTACAAAAATACTTTTGCCGATTGCAGTATTCGGTATGGCGATATGAAAAAACAATTGGCTGAAGATATGGTACAGTTTGTTTCACCTATAAAAAAACAAATTGATGCTATTATGGAAGATGAAGCATCGTTAAATAAAATTGCTAAAACGGGTAGAGACAAAGCAATGGAAAGTGCCTCTAAAACAATAGCAGAAGCAAGGGATTTAATAGGCTTCAAAAAATTCTACTAACATGAAAGTTTACTATAACATAAATGATTTACCCCCCATTAAAAATGCCATTGTTAGTCAAGGCACTTTTGACGGTGTTCATTTAGCACATAAAAAAATAATTGAAAGACTTAAGCAATTAGCCAAACAAAAAAATGGGGAAACGGTGCTCATGACTTTTGAGCCTCATCCCAGAATGGTTCTATTTCCTAGCGACCATGGCTTGCAATTATTAAGTACACTCAAGGAGAAAATACATTTATTAGAAAAAACAGGTATTGACCACTTATTGGTTATTCCTTTTACCAAAGAATTTTCAAGACAAAGCTCTGAGCAATTTATAAGGGATATACTGGTAAACAAACTGCATACGCATACCTTGGTTATTGGCTACGACCACCGATTTGGTAAAAACAGGGAAGGCTCGTTTGAGCACTTAAAAGAATATTCTTCACTTTATGGGTTTGAAGTAGAGGAAATACCTGAGCAGGATATTGATGATATAGCGGTTAGCTCAACTAAAATAAGAACAGCTTTATTAAATGATGATATAATCACTGCTAAAAAATATTTAGGCACTAATTATGTTTTAGAAGGTACAGTAGTTAAAGGACAACAGCTTGGCAGAACAATTGGTTATCCAACCGCTAATATTGAAGTTGACAATACTTTTAAACTGATTCCAACAGATGGCGTTTATGCTGTGTGGGTTTGGCATAACAATATTAAATACGGAGGCATGTTAAACATTGGCAATAACCCTACCATTGAAAACAAAGGCCGAAGTATTGAAGTAAACATTTTTAATTTTGCCAAAGAAATTTATGGCGAAACCATCACCATTGAATTTGCTTTGAAACTAAGGAACGAAGAGAAATTTGATGGATTAGAAACTTTAAAAAATCAATTGGCATTAGATAAAGAAAACACATTGAAAACACTTGGTTTACAAGTTACGGAATAACAAAATTTGTTTTAATTGTATTTCTATGATTAAATAATATTTTTACACCATAAAAAGCGTATTTACATTCGCACTATAAACTGATGAACGCCAAAACTATCCTTGAGAAAAAGCAATTCAGCATTGTAATTGACAGGCTTTGTTATGAGCTTATTGAAAAACATGGCAATTTTAACCACTCTGCTATTATAGGATTGCAACCCAGAGGCATTTTTTTAGCCAGACGGGTAATTAAAAGGCTTCATGAAATAACCAACAATACAAACATACTTTACGGAGAGTTGGATATTGCCTTTTACAGAGATGACTTTAGAAGAGGCAATGAGCAAATAGTACCTAATGCCATGAATATTAATTTTACGGTTGAAAACAAAAAAGTAATTTTAATTGATGATGTATTGTACACTGGGCGTACCATACGTGCCGCGTTGGATGCTTTGGTTGATTTTGGCCGACCAGATAAAGTGGAATTGATGGTATTAATTGACAGGCGATATAGCCGACACTTACCTATTCAGCCTGACTATACGGGCATAACTGTAGATACAAGAGCTAATGATAAAGTAAAAGTGGAATGGAAAGAAAATAACAAAGCAGATTTAGCCATGATTGTAAGTAGTTAAAGCTATACCTAAACTACAACCAAGTTAGTAAATGCCTATTATAACAAACAGTAAAAAACATCAATGAAAAAGTTTACGCAAAAGCACTTGTTAGGAATAAAAGATATTAACCCTACCGATATTGAGCTAATATTTGAAACCGCAGATAACTTTAAAACGGTTATCAATAGGCCTATTAAAAAAGTTCCTTCATTGCGTGATGTTACTATTGCCAATATATTTTTCGAAAACTCTACCCGAACCCGTATCTCATTTGAATTAGCACAAAAACGCTTAAGCGCTGATATTGTCAATTTTTCTGCATCATCGTCATCGGTTTCAAAAGGTGAAACACTGATTGATACGGTTAATAATATTTTAGCCATGAAAGTTGACATGGTAGTTATGCGCCACCCGGCACCGGGTGCGGCCATGTTTCTTTCACAACACATTAATGCAAGTATAATAAATGCCGGAGACGGTACTCATGAACACCCCACACAAGCTTTACTCGATGCCTTTTCTATAAGAGAAAAACTGGGAACTGTTCAAGGAAAAAAAATAGTTATAGTAGGTGATATTTTACACTCGCGTGTGGCCCTTTCCAATATTATTTGCTTAAAAAAATTAGGCGCAGAAGTAATGGTATGTGGGCCAAGTACACTTATACCAAAACACATTGAAAGTTTAGGGGTATTGGTCGAAAACAATTTAATGAAAGCTTTAAACTGGTGCGATGTGGCTAATATGCTTCGTATTCAGTTAGAACGTCAGGATATTAAATACTTTCCATCGTTACGTGAATATAGTATGCTGTATGGATTGGATAAAGAACGCCTTGATTCATTAAACAAAGAAATAGTTATTATGCACCCTGGGCCTATTAACAGAGGGGTTGAGATTACCAGCGAAGTAGCCGACAGCAAACATGCTATTATTTTAGATCAGGTTGAAAACGGTGTAGCCATTAGAATGGCTGTTATGTATTTACTGGCGGGTCAAAAAGCGTAATACGTTTTATTTATTATTTTCCTTTTCATCAGTATGATGCGGAGTAGCAATAAAGGAGCGATTGGCTCCTTTCAATTTAGTCATTCCTTTTACCATTGAAAAAAACACCAAAGGTAGCTTTTGCAGTGCACTAAAATATTGCATGCTATAAAACTTACGTGGCAAACTAATAGATGCTGTAATAATAATGGCTATAGCATTTATAACGCTTAAAACAAACAATGGCTCATAAAAAAAGTAGGTTATAAAAGGCATTATAAAACATAAAACCAACGTGAATATTTTAGGTAATAAAGTAAACTGCAAAATTTTATTTACATAGTTTATATTACCTTTAAACAACATTTGGTAAATAGATTGCAAAACATTTTTGCGTAAGTAGAAAAACTGGGCTGAAAACCAACGTGTACGTTGTTTATTCAAATCATCTAAAAACCGTGTTTTCTCATCATACAGATTAACCGTTGGACAATATTTAGTTTTTAATTTTTGTTTGGCTAACAACAATTCAATCTCTTTATCGTATCCGCCAACGGCTTGTATATTTAAAATATCGCTCAAAAAAAACTGGCGCTCAAATACAATTCCTGAACCAATTAATGCGGTTTGTAAACCAATATTCTGATGGGCTTGCCTAAATATGGAGTTATTAATTTCTTCACTGAAGGCATCTAAAATGGCTATGGGAGTATCTAAATTTTTAGCCATTCTATGAGTTTGTATCAATGGAATATCTTTTTCAATTTCATTGTTCAGTTTCTTCAAAAAATCAACTTCCATTACATTGTCAATATCTAATAAAACAACATAATCGTAATCGCTATTGCGCAGCAAATTTTCTGTTTCGCGTATACTGTTGGCTTTGGTCGGATAAGGTAAATGCAACTCTATTATTTTAATAGGCATTTGTTTTAAAGTTGCAATTGTTTCCTGTAATAAACCATCACCCACCACTATAATATCGAACTTATCCTTACTATAATTTTGCAATAAATTTTGGGTAACACTCTCTAAAATTACTTTGTCATTTTTATAAGCAATAACCATGACACCATATTTATACAAATGTTTATTTCCTTCCTTTACTTTATTTGATCTAAATACGGATAGAACACCAAAAAAAGTGAGGTAAAAAACATTAAACGTAACAGTAATGACTAAAATTATAATAATAAAACTGACCGCTGTTGACATGTTTAAGTGCTAAATTTTAAATTTTGTATTCAACCAAATTAAACAAATAAAATTTATTTAATGCAATTTATTATACACACCTTACTTGGATAGCCCAACTTCTCAAGACGAAAAAACAACCACTAAGGCCAATAAAACACCCGCTAAAACCGCATAGGTCTTATAAGTAGAAAACTTATGGTGCTCTGACGATTCGAATAATATGGTAGTAGAAATATGTAAAAAAGTACCTATAACAAAAGCCATAAACTGGTTAAAAACAAAATCGGGAACAGAGTAATTTAAACTATAGCTTAATATGGCTCCTGTAGGCGAAGCTAAACTATACGTTATCATCAAACCAATGATAAGCTTGTTATTAATTTGTAATCCTTTTAAAATAACAGCCAACGCAAATGCAGCAGGAAATTCATGTAATGCAATTCCTGCCAGCAATGAATAACTAATAGATGCATTGTCTTGCATAAATGCACCCAATGGTATTCCTTCTAAAAAACTGTGTAAACACATGCTGATAATAATACCAAAGGGAACCACGTGTTTCTTTACTACATCGTGTAAGTGAAAATGCCCGTGTTCAATTCCTTTTGAATATTTTTCGAGTAAAATCTGAAACCAAAATCCGGCTAAAATAAAAACACCGGTGTATTTATTGGCATTGGAATATACCTCCGGCATTAAACTTACAATGGTTATTGAAAACAAATAAGCTCCCGCAAACGACAATAACAATTTTAATTTTTTCTCATCGTATTTGCCTGAATTAATAGCGGCCATTGACCCTAAAAAAGGCGAAAGAAAAAGGATAAACAAAAATAAAAAACTCATTCTTTTATATTATTAATTAAAGCAGGCTTTATATATTTTAAGCTATACTTTGCGAAAGAAATACCAAATAAAACACCAATTAATCCGCCACAAATTACATCTAATGGGTAATGAACGCCAACATATATTTGCGAGAATGAAATAGCTAAGGCCCACACAATAGCAACAGGAATAACCCATAAGCTTATGTGTTTAAAATAATAAATTAAAAACAATGCCAACGCAAAATGGTTGGTTGCGTGAGCAGATACAAAACTATATCCATTACAACTGCTTATTAAATGCCTTACCATTCCCTGCAAACCGGGTTCACTACAAGGTCTTATACGCATAAATGTTTTCTTAACTAAATTAGCACTAAATTGATCGCTTACAAAAATCATTAAGGCAACAACCAACAATATTTTCCAAGTGTTTATACCATAGTTTTTGTAAAAAAAATAAACCAGCAAAGCATAAGGCACATACCAAACAGCCTGGTTTCGCAATATTGGACACAACCAATCTAAAAAAGGACTAGCCAAGCCATTGTTTATAGCTAAAAACCATTGTTTATCAAGTGCCAGTATTTCCTCCATGTATTATTTTTTTTGTGCAATAAAAATCAACCTGTCACTTTCTGTAGCATCGAAATTTTCTAAACTATAATTACCAAAAACTTTAATTATTTTAAAATTAGTATCTTCAAACAATTTTTCAAAATCGGCTAAAAGCAATAGCTGCACTTCTTCCTGGTAGCTATGTTTTTCTCCTTCGGCTTCAAACTTTATTGTTTTATAAATTTTATTATCAGCAATTTCTTTAGAGGTATGAAAAGTGATTCCTTCTATTTCTTTGGTATCAACACAGTTTCGTCTCAACTTAATTTTTTCAGCATTAAAAAAATCGAGTAATAAAAAACCATTGGGTTTTAAACAAGCATTAAACTGGTGTAATACTTCATGGTTTTCGGTATCTGATTTAAAGTAAGCAAAGCTGGTAAACAAGTTAAAGGCATAGTCAAATTCATTGTTCCTGTTCAGGCAACGTAAATCTGCCTCAGCAAAATGCAATGTTTCATTTTCAAACTGTTTGGCAAAAGCAATACTATTGGCTGATAAATCAACACCCAATACATTAAAACCTGCTTTATTCAAAAAAACGGAATGCCTACCTTTACCACAAGCCAAATCAATAACGTGTGCATTTTGAGGCATATTAAAGAACGCTATTACATTATTTAGAAACATTTCTGCTTCTGTATAATCACGGTCTTTATACAGTATATGATAGTAAGGCGAGTTAAACCAATCAGCAAACCACTCTTTATTATTTGTCATAATTGAAAGGGCAAATAAAAGCATTATAAATTGAAAATGCATAAACTATTAAGCCAATAAAAGCTAAGTAAAATGAATAAAATTAGTTGTTTACACTAATAATTGACCCTCAAAGCATAATGAACAGGGTAACACTTTATTTGGTGTTTTTTCGTTTATTTGCCTTAATGCGTAAGCTACTGCTAATAGTTATCATTTGTGTGTGTGGCACTTTAAATGCCCAAAATAGATTCAAATCTATTTTACTTACAAATGATAGTATTACGCTTGATTCCAACAGTATTCAAAAAAACTCTATCAAAATCAGCACCGCACAAACTAGTTATGTGGAAGGCATAGATTTTAGAATAAATTATTATTACAGAGCCCTAATCAATTTAAAAATACCAAAAGGAACTGTGGTTGATGTTAAATACGGAGCCAGTAACTTTAATTTAAGCCAGGTATACTTACAAAAATCAACCAACATTATTGACGTAGAAGGCAAAGAAACTAAAAACCCTTTCTTGTACATTCCCAATGAAAATGAGTTTAGTGCTATTAGCGGGCAAGACAAAGGCTTAAAAATAAACGGAAGTATTATGCGTGGATTGGGTTTAGGTAATGCGCAAAATGTGGTGGTGAACTCCAATTTAAACCTTCAGTTAAGTGGAAAAATAAACAATGAAATTGATGTGCTGGCTGCTATAAGTGACGATAACAACCCCATTCAACCGGAAGGAAACACCCAGCAACTGCAAGACTTTGACAAGGTATTTATTCAATTAAGTAAAGACAAAACAAAAGTAGTAATTGGCGATTTTGAAATGCGTAAACCAAGCGAAAGCTACTTTTTAAACTACAATAAAAAATCGAGAGGGGCACAAGCACAGACGGCATTTGCTTTAGGCAATAAAGGCAATTTACAGGTTGGTGCAGAACTGGCTATTAGTCGCGGACGTTTTGCGCGGAACACTATTACGGCTATTGAAGGTAATCAAGGCCCTTATCGTTTACAAGGAGCCAATGGCGAGTTGTTTATTATACTTATTTCGGGTACGGAAGCTATTTATTTGGATGGAGAAAAATTAAACAGGGGTGAACAAAACGATTATATTATTGATTACAACAGTGGTGAATTAACCTTTACACCCAAAAGAATCATTACCCAATATAGCCGTATAGTTGCTGAATTTCAGTATAGCGATAGAAACTTTGCACGTACTATTTTTACCAGTCAGGCACAGTATTCAACAAAAGATTATGCTATTCATGCAGCATACTATACGGAACAGGATGATAAGGACCAACCCTTTCAACAAAACTTAACGGATAGTGATAAAAAAATACTGGCTGGCGTTGGCAATAATTTAAACCAGGCTGTAGTAAGTGGTGCAACCCGAGTAGCCACATTTACCAATACCAAAATTTTGTATCGGCTTATTGATACATTGGGTTCTACCGGTGTGTACGTTTATACCAATACTGATGCAAACGATTCTATTTTTTATGAAGTAAAATACAGCAATGTTGGAAACAACAATGGTAATTATATCCAATCAGCCTCTTCGGCCAATGGCAGGGTATTTCAGTTTGTAGCACCCATTAACGGTGTAAAGCAAGGTAATTTTGAACCTGTTATTTTATTAACAGCTCCCAATCAAATGCAGATGATGACTGCTGGAGTGGAGTTCTCAAAAATAAAAAACACCCAGATAAATGTAGAAATAGCCCAAAGCGATTATAACAGAAATTTATTTAGTTCTGCTGACAAACAAAACGACAAAGGTTATGGGGTGAAAGTTGATGTAAAAAACAATATAGAATGGAGCAAAAAATGGGAAGTAAACAACCAGATTAAATACGAATGGGTTGATAATAATTTCAGGTATGTGGAGCGTTACCGGAATGTGGAATTTGACAGGATATGGAACAGGCAGCTAAATAATACCAGCACTAAAGATACAGGGTATAATGAACATATAGTATCGGGCAGAACAAGTTTACAATACAATAAAACAAGCAATGTTTACTACCAGATTGCTATGTATAACAGAAACACCAGTTATGTTGGTTTGCAACATACTACAGGTGCTTTAATTAATACATTAACCAATCAATTTAAATTAGATGCAGAGTTTTTAAGCATCCATATTAACGATAAAAATTTATTGTTAAACGTACCACAAAACCAAACCAATAAATACGCTGCCGGCTATATCCGAACTCAATTTAAACACCAGTTAGGCATTAATTATACAAATGAGCAAAGCAAGTTTTATAAAACGGGCGACAGCTTATTAAGCGGTAGTTTTGCTTACAATCAAAGTAATGCTTTTTTCCAAAATACTGACACGACACGTATTAAATACCGACTTGATTATACCAATAGAAATGATTTACAGGCAAACAATACTTCTTTTAAATTATACAGTATAGCTCAAAATGTAAACTCCAGTTTGGTACTTAACCAAACTAATGGTAACAAACTTAATTTAAACTTTACTTTCAGAAATTTCGAATTGGTTGACTCTGCTTTTACCAATGTAAAACCTGAAAGAACTATACTGGCGCGTATTGAGTATGACTATAGTTTTGCCAAACGTTTTTTTACAGCCAATACTTATTACCAAATAGGAAGTGGCAATGAACTACGCAGGGATTTTAGTTATATAGAAGTACCGAAAGGACAAGGAATATATGTATGGCAAGACTTTAACAAAGACGATGTGCAACAATTAAACGAGTTTGTAATTGCCAGTTTTGCTGATAAGAACATAGCTAACTTTATACGTGTATTTTTACCTACTAACTCCAGTATTAAAACCAACTCTGTTCAGTTTAACCAAACCTTAAATATAAACCCGGCCAGTGTATGGTTTAATCAAAAAGGCATTAAACACTTTTTTGCTTTATTCTATAACCAATCAGGATTACGCATTGAACGAAAAATAGTAGCCGACAACACTTTTAATTTTGCCAATCCATTTGCCAATCAGTTTAATGATACCGCATTGATAAACGTAAACAGTGTAGCCCGGAATACTTTGTTTTTTAACCGAAGCAATACCACTTTTGGTGCTGACTGGAGCATACAGGATAACCAAAGTAAAATATTTTTAACCAATGGTATTGATAGCAGACGCAAATTAGAGAATGGCATTAATACACGTTGGAACCTGAACGAAATATGGACCATTAACCTGTTGTACAATTTTGGTGTACGTAGTTATATATCGCAATTTTTTACGCAACAAAATTACGAATACAATTACTATGAGTGGAAGCCCAAACTCATTTACCAGGCTACTAAAAATTTCAGAACCACACTCAATGCCAGTTATAGCGAAGCACAGAACAGTCAAACATACGGTTCGCAAAAAGGTAAAACAACTGAAGTAGGTATTGAAATGCGTTATAACTTTACCCAAATAGGTGTTTTAAGTGCGCGTTATAGTTTATACGAAGTATCATTTAACGGAGAAGCTGCCAGCAATTTAGGCTATGATATGTTACAAGGTTTAACCACCGGTCGTAACCAACTATGGAATGTAAATTTACAACAACGTATAGGGCAAAATATTCAGTTAAATATTAATTACGATGGCAGGGTTTCGGGCTTAAGCGATACTATTTTACATGTTGGCAGAATGGAAGCGCGTTATATTTTCTAAAACAAATTACACGCGTTGCAAAGCGATGGTAGCAATGGTATTCCCTATACTTAAACTACTCGTAGCAGCCGGACTTGGCGCATTTAAAATATGAATGGCATTGGCTTCTTCTATTATTTTAAAATCATCTATCAATCCACCAAACCTATCGCAAGCTTGTGCTCTTACGCCTGCTTCTGCCGGTATTAAATCATCTTCCTGAATGGCAGGAACTAATTTTTGCAAAGCTTTGGTAAATGCTGTTTTACTAAACGAACGATAAAATTCTCCCATACCTGTTTTCCAATATTTTAAAGCTACTTTTCTAAATCCGGGCCAAGCGAGGCTTTCCATTGTTTCTTTAAAATCAAAATCGCTCATGTGGTAACCTTCACGCTTAAATGCAAACACCGCATTGGGCCCAGCCTCTACTCCACCATCTATCATACGCGTAAAATGTACACCCAGGAAAGGAAAATTAGGGTCTGGTACAGGATAAATTAAGTTATTAATTAATTTCCTTTTTTCTGGCTTCAGCATAAAATATTCACCTCTAAAGGGAATAATCCGAGTATCTAAATTAGGTTTGGTTAGTGCAGCTACTTTATCGCTATACAAGCCGGCACAATTAATATATTGTTTAGTTTCGAAAGTTTGTTGTGCGGTATGAATAATAGAATAACTATCAAAAGTATCAATTGATTCAACCTTATGGTTTAAATATATTTCAGCTCCATCAGCCACAATTAATGCAGCTAACTTTTCACAAACAACGGTATAATCAATAATACCTGTATAAGGTACATGAATGGCTTTTACACCGTTTAAATTGGGTTCAAACTCTTTTATCCGTTCTTGTTCTATAATGGTATTTTTAACCAAACCATTTTCTAAACCTCTATTGTATAATTTATCTAATTCTACTATTTCATCTTTATTGGTTGCCACTACTAACTTACCACATAACTCAAACGGAATATCGTGTGTAGTACAAAAGTCAATCATCATTTGGTAGCCCTGCAAACAATTTTGTGCTTTTAAACTACCCGGCTTATAATATAATCCTGAATGAATAACACCACTGTTATGGCCTGTTTGATGGGCAGCAACAGCACTTTCTTTTTCAATAACTGCTATATGTAACTGTTTGTTTTTTTGCAGCAACTGATAAGCTGTAGCTAATCCAACTATTCCACCACCAATAATTATAAAATCGTATTTAGAATTTTTGACCATCAACTGAACGCAATCTTGAAGCTATGTATATACTTAATAAAGCCATGCCCACACTAAAATAACCTAATATTTCATAGTGTACCAATTTGCCATCAACAGTGGTAACTACAACACCTGCAAAAAATGCAGCTACGCCATTTGCCAACTGCTGAATTGAGCTATTGAAACTCATAAAACTGGCTCTTATTTTTGGATCAACTGCTCCGGTCACCATTGCTTGCATAGGGATAAATCGACCAGAAAATATAAAAAATACAGCCGATAAAGTTAATACCATGTACAATGGATGTGGCCCTAAATTGGTAATAAGATAAACAGGAATTACGTATACCGTAGCTAAGCTTATAAATACAACCAACTTTCCAAACTTATCAGCTAACTTTCCAATTAATGGTGATGTAAATATGGTAACTCCACCTCCTACTAAATATATTAAAGGTAAATCTTCTTCACGCATACCGACATTGCTTACCATGTAAGGACTTAGGAAAGGAATAATACAAAAGTGTCCCATCATCATTACCACACCAAATGATAATGCCAATAAATTATTTTTATTGCTAAAAATAGCTTTTATATTTTTCATTACATCCATTTGTGCTGCTGCCAACTGAAGCTCTTTTGATTGGCGGGGTACAAATTTGCTTACTAAAAAATAAACCGGAATACCCAATATGGCTAATAACAAAAAGGGAGCATGCCACCCTAAAAAATCATATTGTTTTGTATGGGTAGCTATATATATACCAAAAGGCACACCAGCTACTGAAGCCAAACTAAAAGCTGCCATAATAAATCCCATTGCCTGACCACGTCTTTCAAAAGGGATAGCATCACTTACTATAGCTAAAATAATGGCTCCTAAAACACCTCCAAATAAACCTGTAGCAAACCTGGCAATTAACAAGGTAATATAAGTGGGTGCTAAACCACAAGCAAAAGTACCTATTAAAAAACCAATGAATACCCGCATTAAATAGTCTTTACGGTCAAATTTATTAATAATAAAAGTGGTTACTATTCCTGAGATAAACGCGCTTATTGAATAAGAAGATACTAGCAAACCAAAGTCAGCTGGAGTAATTCCAAAAGTACTGATTAGGTTTGGACCAAGTGGCATCATTATCATAAAATCCATGATGTTTACAAAGTTTATTGATGCCAGTGTAAACAACATTATACGTTCTGTTTTGTTCATTTATCTATTTTCTATTTTTTGCCGGCTCCAAAGCCCTGCATTTTTATTTTTGTTAATTTTCTTTTTGTATCTAATGAAAAATCATTGTCCATCATCCATTGGTAATAGCCCGGTTCATTTTTAAAAACTTCGGCAACCGATTTACCTTTATGTTTTCCAAAATTAAATACCTCTAATCCTTTATCGTTTAGTACAATTCTGCCCGCTAAATCAACCAAATTGCCTTGTCCACTTACTTTGTGTAACGATTCCATATCATTGCCCAAACTTTCGTAACGTGCAATTTGAGCCTTTAACACTTCTAATGTAGCTAATGTATCGGCTTCTGCACTATGGGCATTCTCCAATGTTTTATCGCAATAAAACTTATAGGCTGCGCTCAATGTACGTTGTTCCATTTGATGAAAAATACGTTGCACATCTACAAATTTTCTGCCTTCGGTTTCAAACTCAACCCCGGCACGTAACATTTCTTCTACCAACATGGGGAAGTCAAACTTATTAGAGTTAAATCCTCCAAAATCGCATCCTTTAAAATACTCTGTATATTCTTTGGCTTTTTCGGCAAACAAAGGCATGTCTTTTACGTCTTCGTCAAATATGCCATGTATAGCAGAAACTTCGGCTGGTATTGGTATAGTGGGATTAAAACGTTGGGTTCTTACTTCTTCTGTTCCATCAACTGCTATTTTCACTGTAGCCATTTCTACAATTCTATCTGTAGATATGCTTATTCCGGTTGTTTCTAAATCAAATATTACTAACGGACGCTTTAAATTCAATGTCATTTATTCTGGTTATTTTACCTCTCTAAAAAATCTATAATTTCAAAAACAAAAAATGCAAGTTATCAACTTGCATTTTATAGTTATTTGTGTGTTTAATATTCGTCTAATCCACCACCTGAAGCAGGTTCTGTTCCCTCCTCCTCTTCACTATCACTATCTTTTGCAAACAAGCCAAATTCATCGGCTTCGTCATCACTTATTTCACCACCCGCTTCTTCTGTTTTATCTAAATAATTTTTTGTTATCTCGTCAAACTCATTGTCATCAACCAAGCCGAATTTTTGTACTTTATCGTATTGCTTTGGTGCTAATCCAACTGATTTACCAATACGCGGATAGGTAAACTTAGGGTTTTCTTTTATTTCAATACCAAACAACTCTAAATGCATAGACCACAATGCCATAAAATCGTACACATAAATAATTTTTTGATGTGGGTCATTTATATAAGTACTTAATTTAGCCGTTTTCATTTCTGGTATTGGATTTTCAGGATCATCCGTCATATCCTCTAAAGTAATTTCCTGTAACTTACGCCACGTATCATTACTCATATAAAACGATGCTAATTGCTTATCGTCAAATGCAATTGACTCAAGAATTGTTTTATGTAAATCAAAAAATGTTTGGTTCGACTTAATTTCAATTACGCGGTAAGTATCCTCGTAATCTTCAAAAGTTAACTTAAATTTATATACTGCCATGGATTATTTTTTGCTGCGCAAATTTGTGTATTTTTAAAGCAAATTACAAAGGGTATTTTTCAATAATTTTAATTGCTTAAAATAAGAAAAACCTGCCCAAAAGAATTGAACAGGTTTTTCTAAGTAAATATTTTTTTCGTTATTTTTTTCTTATCAGTCTAAATTCCACTTTTCTATCTAAACCTTCTGTATTTAGCTTATACTTTCTAACAAATACATCGCGTTCACTAAATACCAATACTCGCTTGGTATCTATTTCATATATTTTAGTTAACTGACGTTTAACTGCCAAAGCTCTTTTTTCAGCAATGGTTAATTGGGTTAAATCCGGTTTATTATTATCAGCATGGCCAATAACGGCTAACATAACTGAGGTATCAACTGTCATTATCCTGGCTATTTGGTGTAATAGCGGATATTGCTCTACGTGTATATCGTATTTATTAGGCGGAAAGGTTACCACTGGTAATCCATATCCATCGCCACTTAAAGTCACAAACTCTGCTTCCGGTATTGAATCGTTAAAACCTAATACATCTATAGAGGCATTATTTTTCACATTTACTGCTGGGTAATAGGTGCTCAACATTTGGTTAAATCCAAAAGGATCAGGATCAACTGAATCAGGAATACCATCCACATCACTATCAAGAGCCACACCTTTTACATCTACTTTATAACCTGGTTTTGTATTGCTTTCGTTATCTAAGTAATCAGGAATTCCATCTCCGTCTGAGTCTTTTTTCATTTCATCCTGCGACTGAGCTGCTTTTTTACTTAAATCTTCGTACATGGTACTAATTGGATTATACCAGTCAGCATGTGTTTTACGTTTTTGTCCAACAAACTTGTAGCCAATAGTTACAGCAAATGAACCAAAAAAATCAGGATAATTTTGCACACCACCATACATATCTAAGCTATCAGTTTTCGTTGCATTTACAACCGTTTCTATTCCCAAATCAATTTCTTCGCTCATTTTAAATTTAATACCTACTCCAATAGGAACTGCTAAATCAGTTCCTGTATAAGTACCTTTTGTGGTAGCTGTTCCAATTTTCTTATCTCTGATGGCATCACTAAATGCAACTGATAAACCTGTAAAAGCGTATAAATTGGTGTTGGGGTGTTTTTTCTTAAAGCTTAATGTGCCTAAATTAACCATAACATTAACTCCAACCTGTGTAATGCTATTTGAAAAACCATAATCTTTTTTTACAGTTTCTGTACTTTTACCTGAATAGGTACCGTAAACACCTTGTAATCTAAATGCCAATATTGGACTGGCTGAATATTTTAAGAAACCTCCAAAAACAGGATTAACTACATCTTGCTCAATATCAAAAAAATTATAACTACCTCCAACACTTAAACCCAAAGTCCAACGGCTTATCGGTTCGGTAGGAAATATTACAGCATTCTCATTTGTTTTCTCTTCACCGGTAACAATAGGCTTTGGCCTACCCTCGCCTGTATTAATTGGCTTAGGCTTATCGTCATCCACCGTTTTGGTTGCTTTAGCCTTCGCTTTCTCCTTAGTATCAGTGTCTTTTTGCTGACCAAAAACCAAAGTGGATACAAATAAGAATATTAGAAATAAATAGTTTTTCATAATTTTAATTGAAAAATTTCGTACTGCTAAAGTATTAATTATGTGGCAATAAAAAAGCCCCTAGAAGGGGCTTTTATCTACACACTAATGTTTATAGTATACATGCATCCATGCATTTGGTTCTATATTCTCGCGGCACTCTTTTAGTACACTCAATGCTAATTGTCTATCTCCCGTACTTATTGCCATTACTCTATAATATCTCGAACCTTTTGATCTAAATACTTTTGCATCATATCCTTTAGCAATTAATTTATTTCTAAATCTCACTGCAAACATTCTGCTTCTAATTGTATAGCAACCCATTACTACATTATAAACTGAATCTGGCTCTCCAAATTCTTTTCTTGTATTTGAGTTAGCTACTGCCGGATTTGTATTTGGTGTGTTTTCTACTTTTGGAGTAGGAGGAACTACCGCTACTGGTTGTTTAACCGGTTCTTTCACTGTTTCTATTGGTTTAACCACTTTAACCGAATCTACTGGTTTTGTAACAACGGCCAATTTAGTTGTATCTTTTTTAGGTACTTCAGTAACCGGTGGAGTTGGTTTAACAATAGGTTTTTTAATAACCGGTATTTTCTCAACAGGTTTGGCTTTTTTCTTACGTTTAAGATTCCAGTCAATTAAATCTTTATTTTTATTGGCTAAAACTTTGTAGCTGATTCCTACATTGATTGATAGAATATTATTGTATCCTTCATCATTAGGAGCCCCATCTAACCAATATGTATCTACGTAGTCAAAAGCTATTCCTCCAGAAAGATCAAAAGCATAGTTTAAATAATATTTTGCCTGAGCACCTAAACGGTAAACATAAAAAGGAGAAGTATAAGTATCGTTTAATTTAATAACTACATTATTAACCAATGTATAGCTTACATCATGGTACATTAACCCACCACCTGCGTAAACATATAGATTCAATTTACCTTGGTCATTCTTTTTTAGTATGGGTGTTAAATTTAACATACCTACAATGCTGTACATGTCGTTCGACATGCTATATGATTTTATATTTCCATCACTAGCAGCAGGAAAGCCTCCCAATAAAGAAGAATTTGCACTAGAGTTACTTCCACTTATGTTTAAATGTGTTAATTGTCCCTGAATAGAAAACTCTCTAGAAAACGAATACCTAAGAGAACCCGCAAATGAATTATTAAAATCGTTTCCAACATTTGTAAACATGTAAGGTACACCAACTTGCAAATCGGCACTTAAGTTTGTGGCTTGTTTTCCTCTCTGTGCAGACACACGAATGCCTATTCCAAGAACCAACAAAATAAATATTCCTACCGTTTTTTTCATTTAAATAAAGTTGTTATACAAATCAGTTAACTTTGCAAAGATAATTTATAATTTTATCTTAACAACATTAGCGCAATCACTTTGTCATTAATTTAGTACACTTTACGTAAAATATTTATTGTCACTTTATTAATGTTAATGAGGTTTTTGCAGCTTAAATAGTTTTTACAGCATGTTAAACCAGAAAATCAAAAACTCAGACTTAAATAGAAAAACTATTGAAGAGAATCTTAATGCTATTAAACTAAATATCACTGTAATACTTGATAATGTGAGAAGTGCTCAGAATGTAGGTTCCATTTTTCGTACTTCTGATGCTTTTAATGTAGATAGAATATATTTATGTGGTATTACGGCAACGCCACCTAATAAAGAAATTTTCAAAACAGCTTTAGGGGCTACAGAAAGTGTAAAATGGGAACATTATGAAAATATTAATTCTCTGGTGGAAATCTTAAAATCTGAACAGTACACTGTTATAAGTATTGAACAAACTGCTAATGCGCAAATGCTACATGAAGTATCATTTCAATTAAACGAAAAATATGCTTTTGTTTTCGGTAATGAAGTAGATGGGGTAAGCCAAACTGTTATTGATAATAGCCATGGGGTAATTGAAATTCCTCAATTTGGCAGCAAACACTCCTTAAACATATCAGTATCAGCCGGGGTAATTCTTTGGGAAGCAGCTAAACAATTAGCTGTTAATCATCAATAATATGTAATGAAAAATCAAAAGCATCGGCATGTTGCTTTACTTTGCTAATAAAAGGCAAAGACGGATTTAAATCATACATCATTACATTCTCTGAGCGTTCCTGAAAAACACCTAAAGGAAAAAGTCTTTCTTTTAACTTTAGCAATTTCTCAATATTGTCTTCTTGCTTTTGTTGACGTGCTTTTTTGTAAGATTTCAGGTGAGTTCCTAATTGTTTTTTATTTTCCAGTTTTAACGCAAGTATTTCTTTTGTAGTAGCCTGGTCTATATTTTTAACCTCATCAATAATACTTTGAAAAAGGGTATCTATTTGATTGATTACTTCTGGCAAATTACTTGACGATTGTTTTTGTAAAAACAGATCGGCTAATTCACTATCGTTTAAAAATAAGTCAACAAGGGCTAAGCCCATTTTTTCCGCCTTATCACTGATCGATTTGTTTAACAATAAAAATGAATTGCGTTGCATTAAAACAGGATATGCAATATTAAATGTATCAAAAACATTTTTCAGTTGTAACCAATAGGCTACTTCTGCTGGACCTCCAATATAGGCTAAGTTAGGTAAAATAAGTTCCTGGTAAACAGGCCTCAATACTACATTGGGGCTAAACATTTCGGGATTATTAGCTATTTCCACAGCCATTTCTTCTTTGGTAAAAACTACTGAAGTATCCTGTAATTTATATCCATTACTTTCGGGTTTAATCAATTTACGGCCAAACTCGTTGTGTAAATAAAAAAAGTTAACCTCTCTCCCGTTTATCTGCAATTTATAGGATTCTTCTAAACGTTTATTGGTTTCCTTAATAGCCTTAAATGTAGTTTGGTTTAAAACATCTTGTTCAATAACGGGTTGCAATTCCTTTTTCAAGTCAGCATTATCAGCATCAATAATTATCAAACCTTCGTTTTTAAACAACTCATACACCAAACGCCTAGTAGCTACGGATAGGTTTTCGTCAGGACTGTAACATTTTTTTAATAATTCAATCCAGTTTTTTGATTGTTGTCTTTCACCAAGTATGCTCGCTATTTCATCAATTATAGGTGCTAAACCCTTGTTATTTACTCTGCCAACGGGTTTACCGTTGGTTTCATTTTGCCATTTAACTTGTTTGCCAAATAATTGTACAGTGCTTATTTCTTCAAAATCGTGGTCTTCACTAGCCATCCAAAATACAGGCACAAAATGTTGTTCCGGATATTTTGCTTTTAACTGTTCCGCTAAATTTATAATGGTTACTATTTTATAAATAAAGTAAAGTGGGCCGGTAAATAAAGCCAATTGGTGGCCGGTAGTAACAGTAAAAGTATTGTTGTTCTTAATTTTTTCTATTTGAGCCTTTGTTTCATTATTTAGCTCAATACCAGCTTCTGCATATTGCTTTAGCAAAACATCAACTAAAACTGCTCTGGTAGCATTGTTATAATTTTTGTTTTTTATAGCCTCACCAAAGGAGTCAATGTTGGGGGTATATTTATAAAATGATTTTAGTTTTTCGTCCTGATTAATGTAATCAACAGTAATTGGAGGTAATAAGCCTGTTTGTGTTAATGAAATTTTTTGCATTTTAAATCAATTCAATAGTCTAAAAACTAAATCAATTCAGACCCATTATTTTAATTGTTTATTATCCGATTATTTCTCCGTACAAATCAAAATCTTCGGCACTGGTAATTTTCACATTGGCAAAATCGCCAATTTTAGCATAGTATTTTTTAGCATCTACCAATACTTCATTATCAACCTCAGGACTATCAAATTCAGTACGTCCAACCCACATGCCATTTTCTTTTCTATCAAATAAAACTTTAAATACTTTGCCTACTTTCTCTTGGTTTTTTTCGGCTGATATAAGTTGTTGTATTTCCATAATGGTTGCCGCTCTTTCCTCTTTTACTTCTTGCGGAACATCATCAACCAAGGTTCCTGCATGGGTTCCTTCTTCATGGCTATAAGTAAAAATACCTAACCTGTCAAATCTGTTGCGTCTAACAAAATCGCATAAGTCTAAAAAATCTTGCTCTGTTTCTCCCGGATGGCCAGCAATAAGTGTAGTTCTAATGGCAATTCCCGGTACACGTGCTCTTATTGAGTCAACTACTTCCTGTGTACGTTTTTCGGTAATTCCCCTACGCATTACTTTCAGCATATTATCGCTGGTATGTTGTAATGGAATATCAATATACTTACAAATATTATCTCGTTCGGCAATTACATCTAATGCTTCTAATGGAAATTGACTTGGATAAGCATAATGCAACCTAACCCATGCCACACCTGCTACATCAGAAACACGTCTTAACAATTCTGCTAATTTGCGTTCACCATATAAGTCTAATCCGTAATAAGTACTGTCTTGTGCTATTAGTAAAATTTCTTTAGTACCATTTTTTACCAGATTTTTCACTTCAGTTTCTATTTGCTCAAAACTTTTCGAAACGTGTTTACCACGCATAATAGGAATGGCACAAAAAGAACAAGGCCTGTCACAACCTTCTGAAATTTTTAAATAAGCATAATGGCTAGGTGTAGTTAATAAGCGCTCGCCTATCAACTCTTGTTTATAATCAGCTCCTAATGTTTTTAGTAGCTGTGGTAAATGTAGTGTACCAAAATATTCATCTACATCTGGAATTTCTTTTTCTAAATCGGGTTTATAACGCTGGCTTAAACAACCTGTAACATATAGTTTATCTATTTGTCCTTCTTGTTTAGCTTCGGCATAACGTAAAATAGTTTCAATACTTTCCTGTTTTGCATTTTCAATAAATCCGCAAGTATTAATAATAACTATATTGGCATCGTCTTTCAACGACTCATGGGCCACATCAAAATCGTTTGCTTTTAACTGGCTATATAATACTTCACTGTCAACAACGTTTTTGCTACAACCAAGTGTTATAATATTTATTTTATCTTGTTTACGTGTTTTGGTCTTCATGTAAATTTTCTACTTCCATTTTATTTTACCGCTTTTGTTACAAAACCAATCAACCGGTTTTTCTTAATCAGTAAAATATTATTTCTTAAATAAAGAGTCAACAAACTCTACTTTGTTAAATACTTGTAAATCATCAATACCCTCGCCCACTCCAATATATTTTACCGGAATTTTAAACTGATCGGCTATACCAATTACTACACCACCTTTAGCAGTGCCATCTAATTTGGTTAATGCCAGTGCATTTACCTCAGTAGCTGCCGTAAACTGGCGGGCTTGTTCAAACGCATTTTGACCTGTACTTGCATCTAACACTAATAAAATTTCATGGGGAGTACCATCTTGTACTTTACCCATTACGCGTTTTATTTTTGAAAGCTCATCCATTAAGCCCACTTTATTGTGTAAACGACCTGCGGTATCTATTATACATACATCTGCATTGTTATCAACTGCATATTTTACAGCATCAAAGGCTACAGAAGCCGGGTCGGTATTCATGCCGTGTTCTACCACATGCACATCATTGCGTTGTCCCCAAATTTTTAATTGCTCCACTGCAGCAGCTCTAAAGGTATCGGCTGCGCCTAGTACTACTTTTTTACCTGCTTTTTTAAATTGATTGGCTAATTTACCAATAGTAGTAGTTTTACCTACACCATTTACACCAACTACCATTATTACATATGGCTTATGGTCGGGTAAATTTTCAAAACTACTTAAATTTTCATTGTTGTATTCGTCAAGTAGTATGGCAATTTCTTCCTTCAGTAAATTGTTTAATTCGGAAGTACCAACGTATTTATCTTTTGAAACTCTTTTTTGAAGCCTGTCAATTATTTTAAGGGTAGTTTCAATTCCAACATCACTGCTCACTAAAATTTCTTCTAGCTGGTCTAAAAAGTCATCATCGACCGAGGCTTTACCAACAAGGGCTTTACTAATTTTGTCTAATAAGCTAGTCTTGGTTTTTTCTAAACCTTGATCTAATTTTTCTTTTTTTTCTTTACTAAAAAAACTAAAAATTCCCATTATTTTACTTAGCTATTTGCTAATTAAATGATTTTTCAGAAACAAAACAATTCATTTCAATTAGCTATTTTAAAAATACAAAAAGCATTCTGAAAGTATTATCAGAATGCTTTTCTATAAATATTTCATTACAAAACTAACTAAGCTTTGAAATGTGATTTTACGTCTTCGTTAGGAATAATTTCAGACTTAAATGAGTAAGCTCCTTTTTTATTCTTTACTGCGCGATAAACTTTTGCATAATCTTTACCGCTTGATGTTTTTAATGTAGCAACAACTTTTTTTGCCATGGTCTGATTCCTTTATATTTTAAGGGGTGATTATTTAATTTCTTTGTGTACAGTTTTACGTTTTAAAATTGAATTGTATTTTTTCAATTCTAAACGCTCAGTTGTATTTTTTTTATTTTTAGTAGTTATGTAACGACTAGTTCCAGGCATCCCTGAAGTTTTGTGCTCGGTACACTCCATAATAACTTGAATTCTATTTCCTTTTTTTGCCATTGCTTAATCTCCTTAAATTAAATTTTGCCGTTTTTAACAAAATCGTTTAACACTGTGGTAATTCCTTTTTTAGAAATAGTTTTGATTGCTTTTGTGCTTACGCGCAAAGTAATCCATTGACCTTCTTCAGGAATATAAAATTTTTTATCTTGTAGGTTAGGATAAAAGCGTCTTTTGGTTTTTGTATTCGAATGAGATACATTATTTCCTTTTAAAGCTTTTTTACCTGTTAAATCACAAACTCTCATGGCGTTATTTTTCGTAATAAGGGCTGCAAATATCTTATAATTATTTTTAAATGCAAGCATTAATAAAAAAAACTTTTAAAAATACTTTATTGTCTCGTTTTTAACTGAGCAGCCCAGTCGTCAAAAGTAACACTTAACTAAATATTATCATACTTAAAAAATAATATTTCCTTTTTTATACTTTCGCCTCATGATTAAATGGTGGAAAATAGCAGGATTTATTCTTGTTCTTTATTCAATTATACAAGGTTTATATGGGGCTATCCCTAATTTGCCTATACTTGAAAATAGCATCAGGAACTTATATTTCCATGTTCCTATGTGGTTTACAATGATTAGTTTGTTGCTGTTTTCATTTATTTACTCCATTCAAACGCTGAATAATAAAACTACCGTTGATTTAAAAAAGGATGCAATGGCAGAGGTATATGCCACCACAGCGATGCTTTTTGGAATTGCTGGCTTATGTACCGGAATGGTTTGGGCAAAAAATACCTGGGGTGCTTATTGGACCAATGACCCTAAATTAAATGCTGCAGCAGTGGCCATGTTGCTATATGCTGCTTATTTTGTGTTGAGAAGCAGTATTGATGACCAAGAAAAAAGAGCACGAATAGCTGCGGTATTTAATGTGTTTTGTTTCCCTATTTATGTGGTATTGGTTTTTGTATTACCACGATTGACGGATTCATTACACCCGGGAAATGGTGGAAACCCCGGTTTTAACGCTTATGATTTGGATAGCAGATTACGTATGGTATTTTACCCTGCGGTATTGGGATGGATTTTAATGGGATTTTGGATAGCCGATATTGGCGTAAGAATAAATAAATTAAACAAAATATGAAATTGATTGTTAATCAAGCTAAAATAAGCACAAGTGAACTGCCTAGTTTAGCAAGCGATAATAAAATGACGGTGGTAATTATTGTGATTGCCATTATATTTACATTGATTACTGCTTTTTTAGTTTTCTTGGATTTAAGATTAAGAAAAATAGAAGCAAAAAATAAATAATAGCACTAAATGAAAAAATCGAGTATTATAATCATTGTTTTAATTGCTATTGCTATTGCTGCAATTATAAGTACTACCAGCGATGCCAGCAGCTATGAAAATTTTTCAGTAGCAGCAGAAAACCCAGGTAAAGAATTTCACGTGGTAGGCACATTAAACAGGCAAAAAGAAAAATATTTCGACCCTAAAAAGGATGCCAACTACTTTAGTTTTTTTCTTATAGATGAAAAAGGGCAAGAGCAAAAAGTAATTTACCATGCACCAGAACCGGCAGATTTTGAACGCAGCGAAAAAATTGTAATTATTGGTAAAATGGATGGCGACCATTTTGAAGCCAGTAAAATACTTTTAAAATGTCCGAGTAAATACAACGATACTCAGGTAAAAGTATAAAGATTAACAGCATTGCAAAAAACACCTTACCCCAAAACGGTAGGGTGTTTTTTTTGACTTCACTCATAATTTTTTTTAAGCTATGCATTCACTCCCTTTAATTACATTTGCCTTTTATTGTAATCATACATGAATAATATAATTTTTGAAGGAGAACACCTGTGGATTGGAAATATAGGGCGCTTAGCCGTTATTTTTAGTTTTATTACTTCTATACTTTGTGCTGTTAGTTATTATTTAGCCGAAAAAAGGCCACTTGAAACAACGTGGAAAAAAATAGCTTTCATGGGTTTCAGCATTCACAGTGCTGCTGTTCTCACCATTATTGGCTCTTTATTTTTTATTATTTACAAACATTATTTCGAATACCATTATGCATGGCAACATAGTAGCCGCGATTTGCCTGTCCATTTTATGATTTCGTGTTTTTGGGAAGGCCAAGAAGGAAGTTTTCTGCTTTGGATTTTTTGGCAAATGGTTATTGGTTGGTTGCTTATAGGCACGGCAAAAGGCTGGACAAACCCTGTTATGTTTGTATTAATGCTTTCGCAAATAGCCCTTTCTAGCATGCTATTAGGCGTTAAAGTTTTCGGAATTAAATTTGGCAGCACCCCTTTTGAATTGTTACGCAACGCCATGGGGAATGCACCTATTTTTAAACAACCTGATTATTTAAGTAAAATAAAAGATGGCAATGGTTTAAACCCTTTGTTACAAAACTATTGGATGGTTATTCATCCGCCTACTTTGTTTTTTGGCTTTGCTACTACGGTTGTTCCTTTTGCTTTTGCCATAGCTGCTTTAATGCGTAAGCAATATAGCGAGTGGATAAAACCAGCTTTACCATGGGCTTTAATCAGTGTTATGGTATTGGGTACAGGTATTATTATGGGTGGCTTCTGGGCTTACGAAAGTTTAAGCTTTGGAGGCTATTGGGCTTGGGATCCAGTTGAAAATGCATCGTTGGTGCCTTGGTTAACATTGATAGCTGGTTTACACTTAATGCTTATATACAAAGCAACGGGTAATGCCTTACAAGCTACTTTTGGTTTTATTATTGTTACCTTTTTATTTGTGCTTTACGCTACCTTTTTAACTCGCAGTGGTATATTAGGAAACTCATCTGTTCATTCGTTTACTGATTTAGGTATGAGTGGCCAGTTGTTGCTTTTTGTATTAATGTTTGTATGGCTTACACCATTGGTTATAGAAGAAAAACCTAAATTATTCTGGGCCAATTTTATTGGTTTACTTATTTTAGTTTTTGGCATATTAGCCAGTGAAAAAATGAGCATTAGCAAATGGCCTTTAACGGGGATTGGGATTATTGCTATTGGTTTAAATATATTTTATATTGTAAAAAAGGTTCCCGGTTCTAAAAAGGATGATGAAATATATACCCGTGAGTTTTGGATGTTTATTGGCAGCTTAATGCTTGGCATTTCATCGTTTCAAATAATAATTACTACCTCTATTCCTGTATTTAATAAGTTATTTGATTTAAAACTGGCCCCTCCTACTGATGTAATCGGGCATTACAATAAATGGCAAATGCCTTTGGCTATTATTATAGCTTTACTAACGGGAATAGCCAATGTAATAAAATACAAAAAAAATGGCGGGGAGGGTTTAAAAAAACTTATTATCCACTTAGCTATCGCAGGTGTTTTGGCTATTGTTTTATTCTTTGCTTTTAAATTAGAAAATTACTTCTTCATTGTTTTATTGTTTGCTGCCATTTATACTATTGTAGGCAATGCCAGTTTATTAAAACCCATTTTTAAAGGTAAAATAAAATTAGTTGGTTCATCAGTCGCACATATTGGCTTTGGTGTTTTGTTAATTGGTGTATTGGTATCATCTGCCAATAAAAAAGTTATTTCGATTAATGAAAGCGGTAAAATTTTAAACCCTGAATTTGACGACAAAAACAATATTGAAAATGTATACCTTGAAGGTGGCAAACCTTTAAAAATGGCTGACTACATTATTACCTACGAGGGTGATAGTATGCAATGGGTTAATACTTACTACAAGGTTAATTACAAAAAATTGAATCCTAAGTCGGGTAATGTTGATTATGAATTTAATTTGTTTCCAAATGCGCAAATCAATCCAAAATTTGGTTTGGTAGCTAACCCAGATACTAAACATTATATAAGCCACGATGTATTTACTTATGTTAGTTCGGTTCCTGTTGAAAAGAAGGATGCCAAATTTGTTAATTTAAAAACACATGAACTAGCTCAAGGCGATACTATTTACTTAAGCAATGCTATCTGTGTTCTTAAAAATATCAGCTCTAATATTCAAAAAAATACAGGCGTGAATCAATCGGAAATTTTGATTGGTGCTGAGTTTGAAATCAGAACTTTAGATAAGGTTTTAACTACTACTCCGCTCTACGGAATTAAAGATAAAGCGGTGGCTAATTTTGATGCTTATGTAGACGAAATAAAAACTAAATTCAGTTTTAAAACCGTTAATACTGATACCAAGAAAGTAGTGATTGAAACTTCTGAAAAAGACAATAGTGGTAATTTTATTATTATGAAAGCCATTGTTTTCCCTTGGATTAATTTGGTTTGGGCAGGAACTATTATTATGATAATTGGTTTTTTCCTTTCTATTTTAAAACGAATTCAATTAAAATAAGTTGTGTATATAAAAGCACATGGCAAAACTATTTAAAAACTTCACCAGTAATAACGATACCGGATTCGGTTCTTCAGCAGCTAACCAAGCGGATAGGTTACTCAATAAAGATGGCCGTTACAATGTTACCAGAACGGGTGTAAGTATTTTTAATAGATACAGCTATTTCCATGAGCTAATTGCGATGAGTTGGTTAAAGTTTAACTCACTTGTTTTAGCTACTTATTTAATTATAAATTTATTTTTTACTTTAATTTATTGGTTTATTGGCATTGAACACTTAGGTGGAACTATGGGAGAAACTACTTTGGAAAAATTCATGGAGACATTTTTCTTTAGTTGTCAAACTTATTCTACTGTAGGATATGGTAGAATAAATCCACAAGGGTTTTTATCTAGTGCTATAGCCTCTGTTGAAAGTTTGGTAGGCTTAATGAGTTTTGCCGTAGTAACGGGCTTAATTTACGGACGTTTTGCCAAGCCTAACATAAGATTATTAACTAGTCAAAACGCCATTATAGCACCTTTTAAAGAAGGTAAAGCTTTAATGTTTAGAATTACCAACGCCCGCCAAAATGCTTTATTGGAGGTAGAAATTGAGTTAATGATGTCCTTTTTCACCCATGAAAATCCGGTACGCCAGTTTTTACCTTTAAAGCTGGAACGTAAAAAAGTAAATGCGCTCTCTTTAAGCTGGACTATTGTACATCCAATTGATGAAAACTCGCCATTATACGGACTTACGTTAAAGGACTATGAGGAGATAGACTTGGAACTTATATTTATGTTTAAGGCTTTTGACGAATCGTATTCTCAAACAGTTCATACCAGAACCAGCTATGTGTTTAGTGAAATTTTATGGGGCAAAAAATTTGTACCTATGTATGCTCGCTCCGAAAAAGGGGAAACAACTATTTTACAAATTGAAAAATTAAATGAAATGGTAGAGGCTGATTTGCCTAATGAACTACCTAAAAACGTTTACTAAAGATTTATTATTAACTATAATCAAAGCTATTATTTATAAAAAAAGCCTCGAAATTTTCGAGGCTTTTTTATTTGGTATACAAAACAGGCTATTAGTTGCTTGCTTGTTCTGCATATGCTTCTACCGGAATACAAGCACAAATTAAGTTTCTATCACCATAGGTATCATTAATTCTACCTACACTTGGCCAAAATTTAGCAGCTCTTACAAATGGAAGTGGAAATGCTGCTTCCTGGCGACTATAGTTATGTTTCCAATCATCAGCTGTTACCATACTGGCTGTGTGAGGTGCATTTTTCAATACGTTATCTGTTTTATCAGCTGTTCCATTTTCAATAGCTGTTACTTCGTTTCTAATAGAAATCATAGCATCACAAAAACGATCTAATTCATGTTTAGCTTCGCTCTCTGTTGGCTCTATCATAACGGTACCAGCAACAGGGAATGAAATAGTTGGCGCATGGAAACCGTAATCCATTAAACGTTTAGCTATATCACTTACTTCAACACCAGAAGCTTGTTTGAACACACGTGTATCTAAAATCATTTCATGTGCACAACGGCCTTTTGAACCTACGTACAAAATTTGGTAATGTTTCTCTAAACGTGCTTTGATATAATTGGCATTTAGAATAGCGTATTTAGTTGCATTTTCTAATCCTTCTGTTCCCATCATTCTGATATAAGCATAAGAAATTAAAAGGATTGAAGCACTTCCCCAAGGAGCTGCACTTACTGCATGCATTGATTTATTTCCGCCTTTCATATCAACCACGGCATGACCAGGTAAAAAAGGAACTAAATGTGCTGCAACACCAATTGGCCCCATTCCAGGTCCACCTCCACCATGTGGAATACAAAATGTTTTGTGTAAATTTAAATGGCAAACATCTGCACCAATATTAGCCGGACTTGTTAAACCAACTTGTGCATTCATATTAGCACCATCCATATATACTTGTCCACCATTCTCGTGAATGATTGAACAGATATCAATTATACCTTCTTCAAACACTCCGTATGTTGATGGATAAGTAACCATTAAACAGGCTAAGTTATCTTTGTGTTCAATAGCTTTTGCACGAATATCTTCAATATCGATATAACCGTTTTCAAGTGTTTTGGTAACTATTACTTTCATACCGGCCATAACCGCACTTGCCGGATTTGTTCCGTGTGCTGATGAAGGAATTAAAGCAATATTTCTATGTGATTGACCATTTGCTTTAAAGTATTCTCTGATAGCCATTAAACCAGCATACTCACCTTGTGCACCTGCATTTGGCTGCAATGAAATACCTGCAAAGCCGGTAACTTGTTTTAAGTATTCGGTTAACTCGTCAAATATTTGTGTATAACCCGTTGCTTGCTCGCGCGGAATAAAAGGATGCAATACACTAAAGCCCGGGTAAGTTACAGGAATCATTTCTGCTGTTGCGTTCAACTTCATTGTACAACTACCTAAAGCGATCATACTTTCGCAAAGCGATAAATCTTTCGATTCTAACAATTTGATATAACGTAACATTTCATGCTCACTGTGGTGTGAATTAAACACAGGATGCGTCATGTAATCTGAAGTACGGGCTAAAGTAGCAGGAACCGCTAAATCAGTAGTTGCCGGAACTTTTATATCTATTATTTTTCCAACTAAACAATTTACTAAGTTAACTAAATCGTTAACAGTATGTGTTTCATCAATGGCAATAGAAATATGTTTATCATTAATTTTATTGATATTGATTTCTGATTTTACACAATTAGCCAAAGCTGCATCAGCATTATCAACGGCAACAGTGATGGTATCGAAATAATTTTTATTAGCAACTTTTAAACCATTTTCAGTTAAAGTATTGGCTAATGCTTTTGTTAAACCATGTACTCTACCTGCTATACCTTTTAATCCCTGAGGACCGTGGTAAACAGCGTACATACTTGCCATAATTGACAATAATACCTGAGCAGTACAAATGTTTGATGTTGCTTTTTCGCGTTTAATATGTTGCTCACGTGTTTGCAAAGCCATACGTAAAGCTGAGTTGCCCTGACTATCAATTGAAACACCAATTAAACGACCCGGCATTTGGCGTTTGTATGCATCTTTGGTAGCAAAAAAACCGGCATGTGGGCCACCGTAACCCATTGGCACGCCAAAACGTTGTGACGAACCAACTACTACATCAGCTCCCCATTCTCCCGGAGGAGTTAATAATGTTAAACTTAATATATCAGCAGCAACTGTTACTAAAACTTTGTTTTGAGCTGCTTGTGCCATAAATGCACTGTAATCAAATACTTCGCCATTAGAAGCAGGGTATTGAATAATAGCACCAAAATAGGTATCGTCTAATTGAACAGTTTCGTGGTTACCAATAACTATTTCTACACCTGTTGGTTCTGCACGTGTAATTAAAACATCAATAGTTTGTTTAAAGCAAAGCTCGGAAACAAAAAATTTGTTCGCTTTTTCATTTTTAGCTTCAGCATGTAATAAATGCATTGCCTCAGCGGCAGCAGTTGCTTCATCTAATAAACTGGCGTTGGCTATTTCCATACCGGTTAAATCAATAACCATGGTTTGGTAATTTAACAATGCTTCTAAACGGCCTTGTGCTATTTCCGGTTGGTAAGGTGTGTAAGCTGTATACCAATTAGGGTTTTCAAAAATATTGCGTAAAACTACATTGGGTGTATGTGTACCGTAGTAACCTTGCCCAATAAAATTTTTGTATATTTTATTGTTCTCAGAAATTTGTTTCAGCATACTTAACAACTCCATCTCTGTTAAAGCTGCCGGTAATTTCATACGCTCTTTTAAGCGAATATGAGCAGGAATAGTTTCATCAATCAGTTGCTCAACCGAACTAACACCAATGGTTTTTAACATGGCTTCAGTGTCTTTTCTCATTGGTGAATTGTGACGATAAACAAATTCGTCTTTGTGGTTAGTTGCTATTTGCATTTTGTAGTTTTATTATTTTATGGTCAAATGTAAGAATTTTACTAAGCAAAAAATTAATGATAAAGGTCAAAAATTTTCAAAAAAAAGCCTGCACCAAAATTTTGGTACAGGCTTTTTCAAAATTAATTTTTTTATATCTTATTGTGCTGCACTATCAGCAGGAGTTGCTGCAGGCTGAGCTTGTTGTTGTGTTGGCTGAGGTGCTTGTTGTTGAGGAGCAACCGGAGTAGTAGCTTCGATATTATCTTTAATACGGCTTTCAGTTCCTGTAGCTTCTACTTCGCCACTAGGACGTAAAAAGTTTGATGCTAAACTTAAAACAATAAGCGCAATAGCTAATACCCAAGTAGATTTTTCTACTACGTCAGTACTTCTGTTTGCACCCATTATTTGATTAGGAGCAGTAAAGTTAGCAGCTATTCCGCCTCCTTTAGGATTTTGAATTAATACTACTAGTGTTAGCAATAAGCAAGCTATAATAATTAAAATTAATAAAAATAACATAGGTTTCTAATTAATGTTGTGTTCTGTTTTAAGTTGTTTTATAAGGGCTGCGAAATAAGCAATTTTATGTGGATATATCAAACTTAATTTTTCGTAAGTAGAAATTGCCTTTTTTACCAAGCCTTGTTTCAAATAAATGCTTGCTAATGTTTCACTTACGATTTCGTCTTTTTCTTCAATACTCAATTTAGCCACATTAACCGGGTTGAAAAATTCGGCTTTGGGGCGCGTAATAGATGGATTTTCACGCATGAATTTTTCCAATATACTTTCTACCTCCATTTTTGGTTGGGGTATTTTTATGACCGGCTCTTTTTCTTGATTATCTAACTCTGTCAAATTTTTACCCCCGGGGAATATTTGCATAAACGAGTTATCAAATAAAGCTTCATTTAAAGCTTCTGTTTCAAAACTAACTGCCTCATTAGAATCTGACTCATCAGTATTACCAGTTGTTTCATTTTCGGTAACTACTAAATCTTTGCTTTCGTCAAAAGTAAAAAAGCTTTCATGTTCTTCATGTTCATCACTTTGCGCGTTTAGCTTTTCAAAATCAGGCAAGATGGATTCAACTTCACCTGAATAAATTTCATCAATAAAAGGCGTAACAACAGTAGCAGCATCAACTGGTGCTATTTCTTCTTCAGCCTTCTCCTCTTCCATTGTGTTTACCTGAAAAGCTTCAATTTCTTCAAAAGTTGAATCTTCGTCATTCTCTGTTTTATCAACTTCCGGCACCGTTGCATAAAACGGTTCTATAACAGGAGTAATATCATTTACCTCTTCTTCCTCCGCTATCAGTCTAGGGTCAACATCCGGTAACTCTATTGCTGATATTATATTTTCTGCTATTGGTGTTTCTTCTTCCGTTTTTTCAAACTGAGTTTCAGCTTCAATATTTTTGGCTAAGGTGCTCTCCGCTTTGGCTTTTATTAAATGTTGTATGTACGATGTCAGTTCATCGTCTTCAACACTTTTATTTGTTTTTGCTTCTACCCTGTTTTCTGTGTTTTGATTTGATTCTGCTTTATTTTTATTTAGCCAATCAATAAAATTCAAGCCATCTTCATTACCTGTATTATATTCAGTATTTGGTGTTTCTGATATTTCGGTTACCTCTTCCTCAACCAATGTTTCCGCTTCTTCGTCTTCATCCAATTTATTTTCGACTACTATCTCATCCGTTATAAAAGGTGGTTCTTCGTCCTGCTCATCATTGTATTTTTCCAATAAATCATCTAAAGATACAGGAACAGCGGGTTCAACTACAAATACCGGTTGTTCTATAATTTCTCCGGTTTCTTCCTCTTCTGTTTCTTCTATATGATTATCTGTTATAACAGCCGTTTCTTCCATTTCAACTTCGTCTTCAATGGCTATTTCTTCTGCTATAGCAGTATCCAAAACAATGGTATCATCTTGTTCTTCAAGTTTTGTTTCCGATAAATCGTTTTGGTTTTTCTCTTCTTCAATAGTTGGTAATGAAAAAGCTTGTTCTTCTTTTGGTGTAATAGGTGTAACAGATTGTGTTACTGTTTCTATATTCTCTTTGTTATCCTCAAAACTTGTTTCATCGAAATCTTGCAAAATTTCTTCTGAGAAGTTCCCTCTAAACCGAACCAAAGTACCTTCTGTTTCTGCTAACTGAAATACTTTTTCTTTCGTGTTATCATTTAATTCAACTGCAACTAAACTATCCGATGATTCTTCATTTTCCGATGAAACATCATTGTCGTTATTCTCACTTACTGCAACAACTTCTTCCCTTTCCTCAACTGATTCTACCGGTTCAATTATATCATGATGCGTTTCATCAATTTCTTCAACTATTTCACTTGACTCGTTACTTTCTTCCTCTTGTTGTCTTTCCTCTACAAATTCATGAACAACTTCTTCTGAATTTTCACTAACTACAAAGTCTTCGGTTACTTTTGTATCATTTAGAATCTCTTCTGATACATTTATATTTTCTTCTTCAACAACAGGTTCTTCTTGTTGTATCAGTTCTGATTCATTAACAACTCCGTCTGTGTTTTCGTTTGCAGTCTCTTCATCTGTATCTAAAACCTTTCCACCTCTGGATTCAAGCTGATTATTATCCTCAATTTCTTCTTCTGCGGCTTCTTCATCAGAGCTTGTTATTACTTCAACATTACTTATTTTTTCTATTGCTTCCTCAACAGTTTCTTTTTCTGCTTCACTATTAAAAGTTGTTTCGGCTTCCTCTAATAAGCTATTTGCCTTATTCAGTAATTCCGCCTCACGCACTTCCTCTTCAGTAATTTCAAAATCGGGTTTCGAAACTTTTTCAACCTTCAATTCTAAAGGAACATTAAATGCTTCTATATCGCCTTCATGGTCTTTATTGCCCGTAATAAACTGGTACAATACAGCCCTGTCGCCTGTTAACAGTGCAGTAATTTTTAACTGCTTTTCATATTCGTAGTGATTGGTATTGGCTAGAGCCTTGGCTAATAAAACATGTGCCGTACTGAAAAAAGGGAAGTCTGTCACAATCTTACGCAATGTTTCGATGTGTTCAGTTCCTAGTTTTTCGGGATTTTTTAATAAATCAGTAAAGTCGGCTTTATTCACTTAATAAGTTTTATTGGAGCAAAATAATAATTTAATTTAAAATGAGGAGGTATTTACAAAAAAGTTTTTACTACCAATTAATAAAGGCTGCATTAAAAACATCTTGAACTAACATATCAACCACTTTACCTGATAGTTCGGCCTCACGTGCTTGAAAATTATCAGTAGCACTAAAATCAGTAATGTTTGAAAACGACCTGGTGAAATTTTTATCCGGTGCTTTTTTGTTTTCAAATGTTATTTCAATAGTAATTGTTAACCTGTTTAAAGCATTGGTTTGATTACCCGTAATAGCTGCCGGCCTTATTTCATAATTGGTAATTTTACCTACAAAATTAATATCTCCATCAGTTGTCACCAATTTTAAAGGTGTTTCATTCACAAACTTTTGTTTCAGTTTTTCAGAAATATTCTGGCTCAACAATGGGTTAACTATACTGGCTACGTTAGCTATGTAAGCAACGGAAACAGTACTTGCATCAGGTGGCACACTTGCCCCTGTGTGCGAATAAACACCACAACCAAAAACAAAAAAACATAAGCAAATGCTTATTACAACTATCACTTTTTGCATGGTGCAAAGCTAAAAATGTTTATTGAAATTCAATTTCAAAATTAACAAACCTTGAAAATGAATTTTAAAAAGGCAAATCAACAATTAAAACAAGCCATTAGAACTATTTTCGTCATATTTTATATAAAATACTACACTTCAACTTTTGAAAAGGATAAAATTAATACAGGGAATAAATAAAAAGTTATTTTCGCCCTTTATTTTAATGTTAAAAAAGACAGCGTGAATGATAGTACTAGCCGATAGATTAAATAAAATTGTAGAGTCCAATACACTACGTATGGCTAAGCTTAGCAGAGAGCTTCAAGCACAAGGAAAAGACATTATCAACTTGAGCCTTGGCGAACCTGATTTTCAAACCCCAATCCATATAAAAGAAGCTGCAAAAAAAGCGATTGACGATGGATACACTTTTTATACCCCTGTTGCCGGATACCTAGATTTACGACAAGCTATCAGTGAAAAATTTCAACGCGAAAACGGGTTAACTTATGCTGCTGACCAAATAGTAGTATCAACCGGGGCGAAACATTCTATTATGAATGTAATGATGGCTTTATTAAACAAGGATGATGAGGTTATTATACCTACTCCATTTTGGGTAAGTTATTCTGAAATGGTTAAGCTGAATGATGGTAAACCTGTATATGTTCATAGCACTGTTGATCAGGACTACAAACCAACACCTGCTCAAATAGAGGCTGCCATTACTGATAAAACAAAGATTTTCATTTTTTCATCACCTTGCAATCCTACGGGTTCTGTTTTTAGCAAAGATGAATTATATAATATTGCTAAGGTATTTGAAAAATATCCTCAAGTTTCAATCATTGCTGATGAAATATATGAACACATTAATTTTAAAGGTAAACACGAAAGCATCGGCCAATTTGATTTTATTAAAGACCGCGTTATAACCGTAAATGGCATGAGTAAAGGCTTTGCCATGACCGGGTGGCGTTTGGGTTATATTGGTGCTCCTAAATTAATTGCTCAGGCTTGCGAAAAGCTACAAGGCCAGTTTACAAGCGGAACCAATGCTATTGCACAACGTGCAGCACTGGCAGCTTTACAACATGATTTAAAACCAACAGTGGCCATGACGGAGGCTTTTCAAAGAAGAAGAGACTTAGTATTGGGTTTAATGAAAGATATTCCGGGCTTTAAAGTAAACATACCTGAAGGCGCTTTTTATGTATTTCCGGATGTAAGCAGTTTATATGGTAAAAGTGATGGAACAACCGTAATTAACAATTGCGAAGATTTGTGTATGTATATTTTACATAATGCAAATGTAGCACTGGTTGGTGGTGATAGTTTTGGCGCTCCTGAATGTATACGTTTTAGTTATGCCACCAGCGATGATAAATTAGTAGAAGCCTTGAAAAGAATTAAAGAAGCTATTACTAAACTTAAATAATATTTGATTTGCAAATAAACTTTCGAAAAATAAAAATACTGTTGTTGTTATACGCTGTAAGCATAGGCTTATTTGCGCAACATAAAGAACCCGAAGATTTTGGTTTTAGCCATCACACTATCCAGTTTAACGATGATATAATAGATATCTTAATTCAAACAAAAACGGGTGAAGAAAATAAAACAAAACCTGCCTTATTGTTTTGTCAGGGTAGCCTGCCTATTCCTTTAATTAAAACAGCCGGTAACACTATTTACGGAGTATTTCCTTTTGATACAGATAGCTTATTAAAAGACTACCATTTGGTTATTATTAGCAAACCCTATATACCCGTAATAATTGAAGCTGAAAAATTAGCCGAAAATTTTTTGTATATAGATAGCACTACAGGTAAAGTACCCAGTGCCTATACCAAACGAAATTATTTAGATTATTATGTATACAGGAATATTGCAGTTGTAGACTATCTGCAAACACTCCCTTTTATATCTACCAAGAAGCTAATTGTTGCAGGTCATTCGCAAGGCTGTACCATTGCGGCTAAAATGGCTACCTTAAGCAAAAAAATCACCCATTTAATAATAGCTTCAGGTAATCCATTCGGGCAAATTACTTCTATGCTGAGAGAATACAGAAGGGCTGAAAAACCGGGAGATTCAACAAATTACGGGGATGAGTTATTGAATTACTGGGAATCGGTTGTGGCTAATAAGGACAACAATGACGATGTATATGGCGACACGTATAAATCCATCTACGATTTTTCGACCCCTGCTATTAACTATCTTTTAAAAATTAAGATTCCTACATTTGTTTGTTACGGAAGTAAAGATATAAACGCACCTTATAATGATTATTTAAGAATAGAAACCATCAGACAACAAAAAGAAAACTTTACGTTTAAAGCCTATTTAGGCAGAGAACACAATTTTTTCAGTGTAAAAGAAAAAGGCGAAATAAATTATAATGATTTTGGGTGGAACAAAGTAGCTGACGATTGGAAGAGTTGGCTTTTAAAAAACAGATAATTGTTTAAATATAACGTATCAAAAAACGATATGATAAATAAATTTAAAAATATACAAGTATTGGTTATTGGCGATGTAATGATTGATGCTTACTTGTTTGGCAAAGTGGATAGAATATCGCCTGAAGCACCTGTGCCCGTAGTAGCCGTTGAAAAGAAAGAAAACAGGTTAGGTGGTGCTGCTAATGTTGCCTTAAATTTAGCTTCGTTAGGTGCCAAGCCGGTACTATGTTCGGTAATTGGTAACGATTTTGAAGGTAACGATTTACTAGACCTACTCCGAAAAAACAATATTGATGCACGAGGAATAGTACAAAATGCTCAACGTATTACTACAGTTAAAACCAGAGTAATCAGTCAAAACCACCAAATGTTACGCATTGATAGTGAAGTTTCGGATAATTTAAACGAGGAACAAACACAGCATTTTATCAAAAAAATAGAGGAATTAATACCTCAATCGCAAGTAATTATTTTTGAGGACTACGATAAAGGCGTTATTACCGAAGAACTCATTACTCAAATTACCGCGATTGCCCATAAAAACAATATCCCCGTAGTTGTTGATCCTAAAAAAAGAAATTTCAATTTTTATAAAGAAGCGAGCTTATTTAAACCTAATTTAAAGGAGCTACGTGAAGGTTTCAAACAAGAATTCTCTATCCATAATAAACAAGAATTTGAAGCGGTATGTAAAGATTTAATGCAAAGCATGCAACTTAAAAACCTGTTTGTAACCTTAAGCGAACATGGCGTAATGATTACCGATGGAAAAGAATTTCACTACATTCCAGCTCACTTCCGCAAAATTGCCGATGTAAGCGGTGCCGGAGATACAGTTATTAGTGTTGCCTCACTTTGTATGGCATTAAATATGCCTATTAAAAGCATTGCCACCATATCTAATCTTGCAGGAGGCTTGGTTTGTGAAGAAGTAGGTGTTGTGCCTATTGATAAAAACAAATTAGACACAGAATTAAATGCTATAGGTTTCTTGATAGATTAATTTTAATCGCGGCATTAAACCTTTTAACTCTTTTTTCATCTACGTTATTTATTATTCTTTTAATGTCAAATAGAAAAACCCTTGCCTTATATAGTAAATTGTTTTTATTGCTTTTTATCGCTAGTACCAGCATTATAAAAGCTCAATCGGTAGAACAAGTTACCGCGCAGTTTGTTAGCAAAAACAATAACGAGAATTTAATTGGTTTAGTAGCTACTTTAATCAACGTAAGCGATACCAATCAAAAACATAAAGTAAGCAGCAATGAAAATGGTATAGTTACTTTTACCAAACTACCTGCCGGTAACTATATACTCAGAACAAATTATATAGGTTTTAAAAGTTTTATTAGTTCCGTAAAAATTGATAGTAACACCAAATATTTAGGTGTTTTTAAATTGGAAGAAGGCACTACACAACTGAAAGATATTCTTATACAGGAGCAAGCATTACGCACACAAATAAAAGGCGATACCATAGAAATAAATGCCAATGCTTACAAAACAAATACGGATGCCAGCGTACAGGATTTAGTTACCAAAATGCCCGGTATTACTAATGACAACGGAACGATAAAAGCACAAGGAGAAAATGTGCAAAAAGTAACTATTGATGGCAGAGAATTTTTTGGTGATGATGTAAACTTAGCGCTTAAAAACCTACCGGCTGAAATAGTAGATAAAATTCAGGTATTCGACAGACAAAGCGACCAATCGTTATTTACCGGATTTAATGATGGCAATACACAAAAGGCTTTGAACATAGTAACCAAAGCGGGCAAAAGCAATGGAAGTTTTGGAAAAGTGTATGGCGGCTATGGTACCAACGACAGGTATTCAGCAGGAGGCAATATTAATTTTTTCAGAGGCAAACAGCGTATAACAGTTGTGGGCTTAAGTAATAACATCAATCAACAAAACTTTTCATCGCAAGATTTAGTAGGCGTTTCCAATAACTCCACAGCACCCGGACGAGGAGGTATGGGAGGAGGAATGCGCGGTGGACCCGGAGGAATGCGTGGTGGACCCGGAGGTGGTGATAACCCAAGCAATAACTTTATTACATCCAACCTGGGAGGTATTAATACTACCAACTCTCTTGGTGTTAATTTTAGCGATTCGTGGGGTAAAAAAGTAAACTTTACAGGTAGTTATTTCTTTAACAAAAGTGTAAACAATACTGACAATTCAATTGAAAGAATTAACTTTTTCAGTGATGGAAAAAATCAATTTTACAAACAAACAAGCAGTACCAATACTGATAATTTAAACCACAGACTTAACTTTAGAATTGAATACAATATTGACAGCAATAACACTTTATTAATTACACCTAAATTAAGTTTTCAGAACAATACTTCCAGTACTTATTCCTTAGGTAATACTACCCTATCTAATTCCACTTTAAACAGTACTGATAACTTTAATAACTCAACGAATAATGCAGTAAGCTTTAACAACAATATTTTGTACCGCCATAAGTTTTCAAAGCCCGGCCGTACCATTAGCTTATCGGTGGGAACAGACATCAATGATAAAAATGCACAAACTGATTTAGTTACCAAAACTATTTATTACTCCACTACGGACTCCGTGGTTAATAACAACCAAAGAAGTACTACTTTAAACAATAGTTATACTTTAAACGGAAGCATTAACTACACACAGAATATTAGTAAAAATGGTATGTTAATGCTTAATTATTCACCATCGTATACCAATACGAATAATAACAAGCAAACAAATTTGCTGGATACTGCTACGCAAACATATACTATACCCAATAGTACGCTTTCAAGTAATTTCGATAATGTTTTAATGACACAACGTGGAGGTGCTAATGTAAGATGGAGATGGAACGAAAAAACCAACTTAATGATTGGTGGAAACTACCAATATGTAATATTAGAAGGGGCTCAAAAATCGCCCATTGAATATAAAATAAACAAATACTTCAATTCTGTTTTACCTAACGCCATGTTAAGCCATCAGTTTAGTAAAAAAAGTAATATTCGCCTTTTTTACAGAACCAGTACCAATGCGCCAAGTGTAACTCAACTGCAAACGGTTATTGACAATAGTAATCCATTATTACTATCAACAGGAAATGCCAATTTAAAACAAGAATACGCACATTCTTTTACTACCAGATACGGTTACACCAATACGGATAACAACAGAAGTTTTTATTTATTTTTAAATGGAAACACGACTCAGGATTATATAGCCAATACGAGCTTAATAGCCAAGGATAGCAACACGGTTATCAATGGCGTTCAATTAGCCCAGGGAACCCAATTAACGCTTCCTGAAAACATGAATGGAAACTGGAGTGTAAACAGTTTTGCTACATACGGTTTGCCTATTAAAAAACTAAAGAGTAATTTAAATATTAATGGTGGTGTATCATATACCCGCACACCAAGTAAAATAAATAATTTAGTCAATTTAGCCAGTAACTATACCATTACCACCGGAGGTGTGCTTGGGAGTAATATCAGTGAAAAAATTGATTTCACTATTTCGTATACTGCCAATTATAGCATAGTTGAAAATAGCGTACAAGCCAATTTAAACAACAACTATTTAAATCAACTATCAAGCATAAAACTAAATATAGTTCCTTATAAAAACTGGGTTATAAGAAGCGATATAAGCAATACAAACTATACCGGATTAAGTGCAAGCTTTAACCAAAATTTCTTTTTATGGAGTGGAGGAGTTGGTTATAAGTTTTTGCAAAACAATGCTGCTGAACTAGCCTTAAATACTTTTGATATTTTAAACCAAAACAACAGCATTAGCCGTACGGTAAGCGGTAATTATATTGAAGACAACAAAACACTGGTATTAAACCGCTATTTTATGTTGGTGTTTACCTATAACATACGCTCATTCAAAGGGGCTAAATAAAACAAAAACGCCAAGCATAAACTTGGCGTTTCTTATTATTAATTTCTGCTATTTTAAAATACTACTGCTTCACCGTCTCTATCAATAAATCTGTAATCTAACATTGATAAAGAATTTACCGGTTTAATTTTAATCCAGCGTTTGTATCGTAAAAACCATTTCATTCGTGGCGATTTTAAACCACCTTTGGTAAAATAAGCTACCAAGTAAGGATTTAACTCTAAGCTAAAACCTTTGTGTCTTACATTTTCAATTAGGTATTTAACCTGATTTTCTATTTCATCAAGTAATACCACACTGTTTTGTATTTCACCGGTTCCTCTGCAAGTAGGGCACTTTTCAGTAGTAATTACGGTCATTTCAGGACGTACTCGCTGGCGTGTAATTTCTACTAAACCAAAAGGACTCATAGGCAAAATTTTATGCTTTGCTCTATCGCTCTTCATTTCTTCTTTTAGTTTTTCGTATACCAGTTTTCGGTTACCCGATGTTTTTTGATCAATAAAATCAACTACTATAATACCACCCATATCGCGTAAGCGTAATTGACGTGCAATTTCACTGGCTGCTTCTAAGTTAATACGTAAAGCATTTTCTTCCTGTGCTTCATTCTTACCGCTCATATTTCCACTATTCACATCTATTACGTGCATAGCTTCGGTATGTTCAATAATTAAATAGCAACCACCCATAAAGTTGGCTTCTTTTCCAAAGCTGGCCTTTATTTGTTTATCAATATCAAAGTGCTCAAAAATACTTTGTTTGGTATTGGTATAGTGTTTTACTATTTTCTCTAGTTGAGGACTTTTTGATTTTACATAGTTCTTAATTTCGTTATACAAGAAACTATCGTTTACATGTATACCCGTAAAATCTTCGTTTACTAAATCGCGTATTAGTGTTAAAGTACGTTCGCTCTCTCCCAATAATTTTTGAGGTGGCTTAGCCGTTTTTAATTGTGTGTACACAATCTCCCACTTAGCCATTAGCTCTTCTAAATCTTTTTGTAATTCTTCTACACTTACTCCCTCGGCATTGGTTCTGATAATAACACCAAAGTTAGGTTGCTTAATGGTTTGCATTAGCTTTTTAAGCCTGTTGCGTTCATCGTGTTTTACAATTTTCTTCGAAATAGAAATATTGTTATCAAAAGGTATTAGTACAATAAAGCGTCCCGGAAGGCTTATTTCGCTTGATAAGCGAGGTCCTTTATTTGATATAGGTTCTTTCACTACCTGCACCACCACTTGTTGAAACCTGCTCAGTAAAGTATTTATTTTACCATGCTTTTCAATATCCGGCTCCATTACATCATCTTCAATGCCGGAGTTTTGTTTACCGTTTCGTACTAGTTTGGTGTATTTGTGTAATGATTGAATTTGTGGCCCTAAATCATGGTAATGCAAAAAAGCATCTTTCTCATGTCCAACGTCAACAAAGGCGGAGTTTAAACCCACCATTATCTTGTTAACGGTTCCTAAGTAAATATCGCCAACCAAAAAAGCGTTATCGGCTTTTTCGTGGTGCAGTTCAATCAGTTTTTTATCTCGCATTAAAGCAATGTGTACATTGCCTGCTTGATCAGTGTTTATTATAATTTCGTTACTCACAATTTAATATTCCCCTTATAAATTTTTTTCAATTACTGTAGGTTGAGGTTCTTTCTATAGTTAAAATGTAATTGATTGGGGTAATAAATAATAAAACTTAACCTACATCAAAATGATTTAATAGGTTAAGTTTTAATATTTTTAAGAGCCTTTACCGGTTTACCCGTAAAGCGGCAGGCTTTTGTAAGATTGCAAAGTATTTAGCTAGCTAAATTACTTTTTCTTATGTCTGTTTTTACGAAGACGTTTTTTACGCTTGTGCGTGGCAATCTTATGACGTTTTCTTTTTTTACCGCTTGGCATAGTGTTTATTTTGTTTGTTTAAGATTATCAATTAATTTTTTTATTTCTCTTTTTGATTCATTATCTGAAATCAAGTTCATGCTTGTTTCGTAAGCCACAATTGCTTCTTTTTTCATATTTAAGCTGGTATATGCCTCGCCTAAATAAAAGTAAGCCTCGCTGTTTAAAGGCTCCAACTGTGTTAGCTTTTCAAACCTTGTACGTGCTTTATCCCACTGCCCGCTACGTCTGCTAAGCATACCTAAAGTATAATTAGCCTGCACGTTATTTGAATCGCGGGAAATAACATCTTTTAAAAGTTGTACGCCACGCATTACATCCAAATCGTTTTGAACGAAACAAATAGCCATTGCATTTTTTGCTTCTAAATTGTGCTCGTTAATAGAAACCACTTTTTCGAAAGCACCGATGGCTTTTTTTGATGCATAAACCTGAGCTGATGTATCAGAAGTTGTAGCTGCAAAATCGTAAAATTTAAAGCCTGCATTAAACCATGATCTTTCATCACCTAATTTTGTAGCTATATTTTGTAAATAATTAGCTGCAATTAAACCTAATCCCGCTTGGTCATAAGTTCTTACCAATAAAACGGTGGCTTGGTAGTTTGATGTATCTACTTTAATTAAGTTTTCTAAACTATCAACTTGGTGTTTTATGAGGGGTGATAAAGTATCGCGTGAGGCAATATAATACTCATCATAATCGAATGGCTTTGCAATGCTGCTTGTAGAATCGGTAGTAACAGCATACGGTACTTCAGTTCCAATGGTTCCAAAGTTAAGGTATGCTAAACCACTCGCCAAAACTACCAGCGATACGATTATGATGATATATAATTTATTATTCTGCATTTATTATTTTTAGAAAGCTATTCAATTAGTCTTCTTTCATTGCTAATTTAGCTTCTCTTTCGCGTTTTGCAGCGTTGGTTTTTACTGACTCACTTTTTTTGATTTTTTCAGTAAAACTCTTAGCCGGTTTGAATGCAGGAATGTAATGCTCATCAATTACCATTGCTGTATTTTTAGAAATATTACGCGCTATTTTCTTTGCACGCTTTTTCAAAATGAATGAACCGAAACCACGGAAGTAAACGTTTTTACCTTCAATCATGTTGTTACGAACTACTTTAAAAAATGACTCAACCGCTTCTTGAACCTGTAATTTGTCAATACCTGTCTTTGTTGAAATCTCTGCAATAATCTCTGCTTTTGTCATGTTATTTTATACTATTGATTTAATGAATTTTCTGTTTTTATTTAAACAAGGGCTGCAAATGTATAAAATTGACAGTTAATTTGTTGAAAAAAGTTAAGATATTTTTTTTAACCTGTAAAACCCTCCTATTTGCCTGATAAATTGCCCTTTGTAATTTTATTTCAGCGGGTTTATCTTTTCCGGAATAAAATCTTTTTCACTTAAATACAGAACAAAACAAAGTTATTTGCACTTATTATTTCCTAAACAAAAACACAAATGCAGCAGAAATTGCACCAATGGTACAATGAAAATAAACGGGACTTACCTTGGCGGAAAACCACTAATCCATATATAATATGGCTAAGTGAAATTATTTTACAGCAAACACGTGTAGAGCAAGGATTACCTTATTTTAATAATTTTTTAAATGCATACAAATCTATTACTGAATTTGCCAATGCTGATTTAAACGAAGTGCTGAAATTGTGGCAAGGACTTGGTTACTACAGTAGGGCCAGAAATATGCATGCAACGGCTGTGTTAATCAGGGATAATCACCATGGTATTTTCCCTCAAACATACGCTGAATTAATTAAGCTAAAAGGTATTGGACCTTACACAGCTGCGGCTATTGCTTCCTTTGCAAACAATGAACCTAAAGCGGTAGTTGACGGTAATGTGTACAGGGTGCTTTCACGTTTTGCCGGTGTTTATACTGATATTAATTCAACCGAAGGAAAAAAGGAATTTGCTATTTTAGCCAATGAGTTACTGGATACTAAAAATCCGGCTACGCACAACCAGGCTATTATGGAACTGGGGGCGCTTGTTTGCAAGCCTCAAAATCCAAATTGTTTGGAGTGCCCTTTAAACAATGCCTGTTATGCTTTTGAACATAAGGTACAACAACAATTACCAGTAAAAATAAAAACAGTAAAAATAAAACAACGTTATTTCAATTACGCCATCATCAATTATAAAAATAGTACTTTTATAAAACAACGTACTGAAAAGGATATATGGCATGGGTTATTTGAATTTCCGATGGTTGAAAACAATAAATTATTGAACGAAACGGATTTGATACATGCGTTTGGGGAAAACAATATATTTATTGATACTAAAACAACGCAAATAGAGTGGATTGGTAATGATAAACACCAGCTAACGCATCAAACGCTTTATGCTAATTTTTATAAAATTACTTGTAATAAAGCCCCTCAATTACCCGGTACTTTTTTAAAAATTAAGATGGATGAACTTCAAAATTATGCTATTCCGCGTTTGCTTGATAAATTGATTTCAAATGATAAATTGCAACAAAGTTTATTTTAAAATTTAACACTCAAGCTAAAAACAAAATATTATGTCATTAAACAAAGTTATTTTAATTGGAAATTTAGGTCGCGACCCTGAAGTTAAAAATCTGGATAATCAAAAAGTGGTTGCCACTTTCTCACTAGCTACCAGTGAATCGTATAACGATAAAAATGGAGAAAGAAGAACAGAAACGGAATGGTTTAATATAGAAATGTGGGATGCGCAAGCACGTATAGCCGAAAAGTATTTAAAAAAAGGAAGCCAGGTTTATATTGAAGGAAAACTAAAAACTGAAACTTGGAAAGATAAAGAAGGAGTTGAAAAAAGTAGGTATAAAGTACGTGTACAAAGCTTTACTTTATTAGGAGGCAATCCCAATAAAAGCAACGACAATAGCAACGGTGGAAACAACACCAGCAATGCTGCACCACAAAACAATAATTACAACGCACCTGAGCCACAAAACGACCCAGGCTTAAGCGATGACTTACCATTTTAATAAAACACTAAACCAAAAGCAGAACTTTGGTTCTGCTTTTTTTATGCTGATACTTTTATGAAACCTATACAATCATGGTTTGATGAATATGCTGTAAGCCATCAAAACCCAACTAATAAACTGATTCATTGGATATGCGTTCCTAGTATATTTTTCAGCATTGTAGGCATGCTGCATTGTGTAGATTTGGGCTTGTTTAAACTATCGCATGTTGCCTTGTTTTTAGTTATACTGTTTTACATACGCCTAAGTTGGCGCATGGCAGTAGCTATTACTTTATTTGCCTTTGTTTGTATTGCATTGTGCAATTACATAGTTCTAAACGCTCCTATTCATTTATTTAAAATAAGCTTGTCTTTATTTGTTGCAGCTTGGATTGGTCAGTTTATCGGGCATAAAATTGAAGGAAAAAAACCTTCATTCTTACACGATATTCAGTTTTTATTAATTGGACCGGCATGGTTATTAAGTGCAGTATTTAAAAAATTTAACGTAGCCTATTAAATGCAAGTACAAGAACTTAAAATAGCTGATTTTACTTACTACTTACCTGATGAAAAAATCGCGCACCATCCTTTGTCGAATAGAGATGAAAGCAAATTATTGGTTTATAAAAATGGAGTAATCAGTGAAACCATTTTTAAAAATTTACAAGAGCAATTACAAGCGGGTGATACTTTAATTTTTAACGATACCAAAGTAGTACATGCCCGAATGGTATTTACAAAAGACAGCGGTGCCCGGATTGAAATAATGTGTTTAGAACCTTTTGAACCAAACGATGCAGCACTGTGTTTTAAACAAACAAAAGCATGTAAATGGGTAGCTTTAATAGGCAATAATAAAAAATGGAAAGACGGTTTATTAACCAAGGAACTTACCATAAATGGAACCAAAGTAATCTTACAGGCAAACAGGATAAAACAACATTTAGATTCATTCATAGTTGAATTTACATGGGATAATGATTTCAGCTTTGCCGATATTATTTACCATGCAGGGCTTTTACCATTGCCTCCTTACATGAACCGTGATGCGGAGAATGAAGATGAAGAACGTTACCAAACGGTATATGCTAAGTTTGAAGGCTCTGTTGCTGCACCAACGGCCGGGCTTCATTTTACGGAAAATGTTTTTGATACACTCATCCAAAAGAAGATAAATATTAATTATGTAACGCTGCATGTTGGAGCGGGAACTTTTAAGCCTGTGAAAGCAGAAAAAATGAGTGACCACCAAATGCATGAAGAGCATATTGTTATTGATATTAATTTAATTGCTCAAATACACCACTCACTTAGTACCAATGGAAGGATAATTACGGTTGGTACTACTTCACTCAGAACTGTTGAAAGTTTATTTTGGTTTGGTTTGTATTTATTAGATAATAAACAAAACTGGCAGAACATTAACTCACTTCAAATTAGTCAATGGCAACCATATGAAAACAAAACTGGTGATTACTCGAAAGAAGCTATTATGAAAGCTGTTTTAGAGTGGATGGCATTTAAAAATATAAATGTATTGCAGGGTGCTACTCAAATAATAATAGCACCACCCTATCAAATTAAATTGGTTGATGCTATTATTACTAATTTTCACCAACCTGAAAGCACATTGCTTTTATTGGTAAGTGCATTTATTGGTAATGATTGGCGTAAGGTTTATGATTACGCATTAACGCATAACTTTAGGTTTTTAAGTTATGGTGATAGTTCTATCTTATTTAAAAACTAATTCAGAAAAATTACTCCAATTCCATCATAGCTTCAAAAGCTTTTTCGTACACATTTTCCTGCATACCTATTAAACTTTTTAATTCTGTATGTTGTTTTTGCAATTCACCTAATTTACCAGCATTACTGCTGTTTTCAGGTAAAGCAAATGCTTCTTCTAGTTTTGCTAAATCAGTTTTTAATTGCTCTAGTTTTTTCTCTGCCTGTTCAAAATCGGTTTTAATTTTTTGAACCTGGTTATTGCTTAACTTAGGTTTGTTTTCAGTTGCAGTTTGCTTTACTTCAACTGGTTTAGCTACCACTACTGGCTCCGTTTTTTTTACTGGTTTGCTATTGTCTTTATTAGCCAGTTGCAATGCTTCATTTTTCAATCTCCACTCTTCGTACTCGGCATAGGTGCCAGGGTATTCTTTCAGTTCTAAATTTTCTATATACCAAATTTTATTGGCTATCTGGCTTATAAAATGCCTGTCGTGACTTACTGTTATAAATGTTCCTTCGTAAGCTTGCAGTGCCTGGCTTAATATGTTTATACTACGCATATCCAAGTGATTGGTAGGCTCATCCAACAATAAGAAATTAGCTTCAGTTAAAAGCGTTTTAGCCAAAGCTACACGTGCTTTCTCTCCCCCACTTAATACTTTAATTTTCTTAAACACATCATCGCCTGCAAACAGGAAACAACCCAAAATAGTTCTTAATTCTGTTTCTGGTCTATCTGTAGCATGGTGTGAAAGCTCTTCTAAAATTTCATTTTGCTGCCCTAAACTTTCTAATTGATGCTGCGCATAAAATGCATCGCGTACATTGAACCCAAGTTTAGCATCGCCTTCATATTTTTCAACTCCCGCAATAATGCGCAAAAGGGTTGATTTTCCTTTTCCGTTGGCACCAATTAAAGCTATTTTATCGCCACGTTCTATGCGTGCATTGGCATGTTTTACTATATCAATATCGGGAAACGATTTACTTACATCTATCATTTCAGCAACCAAACGACTGCTTTGTTGTCCTAACCTGAATTGAATACTGATAGCTGAATTATCATCTTCTGGTGCTTCAATTTTATCTAACTTATCCAACATTTTAACCCTGCTTTGAGCAGCGGTAGCCTTACTGGCTTTGGCTTTAAAGCGAGCAATAAAACGTTCCTGCTCTCTGATAAATTGTTGTTGGTTATCAAACTGACGTTGTTGTAAATCTATTCTTTCTTCTTTTGCTTCTAAGTAAAAGCTATAGTTTCCGCTGTATTCGTATATGGATTGATTGGCAACCTCAACTGTTTTATTGGTCATTTTATCCAAAAACTCCATATCATGACTTACCACAATAACGGTTCCGGGGTATCCTATTAAATATTCTTCTAACCATTTAATGGTTGGTAAATCCAAGTGATTGGTAGGCTCATCAAGCATTAACAAATCAGGATTTTGCAATAATAATTTAGCCAACATAACACGCATACGCCAACCTCCAGAAAACTTTTTATAAGGCTGTTGTAATTGAGCGGTACTAAAACCTAAACCTTCTAACACTTTTTCACATTTGTGCTTCATGTTATACCCATCAAGCCTGTCAAATTCTTCTTGTGCATCGCTTAATTTGGTAATAATTTCCATGCTATGGTCGGTTTCCATTTTAACCAATATTTCCTCTATTTCTTTTTCCAGAAACAAAGCACGGCTAAATGCCTGCATGGTTACATTTAAAATGGTATCGTCCGTTTCAAAACTTAAATTATCCTGATTTAAAAAACCAATAGTTAAATCCTTTGGTTTACTAATAGTGCCTTCGCTTAAACCATACTCACCATTAATAACGCGTAACAAAGTAGATTTTCCTGTTCCGTTACGACCTACTAAAGCTATACGTTCATTGGGTTTTATATGCCAGTTTGCGTTACGGTATAAGTATCGTCCACCAAACTCAAAGGCTATATTTGTTAAAGCAATCATGTAATTTTAATCAAAATTTTGAGGCGCAAATATAATCGAATGTTGCTATTTTTTGCTTTAAAGATTTGGTTGAATAGCGAAATGCTTTGCTGGCTAAAAATGGAATCGAATTAAATCTAAGAATAATTAACTTCGCTGGCTGTAAGTGAACAGGGAAAATATGCAGTCATTAAAAAAGTTATTAGATGAACAGGTAATTAAATACAACAACTCCAATTTTATTGATTTAGACCCTGTTTTTATTCCACATCAGTTTTCGAAAAAACCGGATATTGAAATTGCAGGATTATTTGCCGCTACATTTGCCTGGGGGCAACGCATTACCATTATTAATAAAGGCACTGAACTGATGCAGAAAATGGATAATGCACCTCACGATTTTATACTAAACCACAGCGAGAAAGAATTAAATAAAATACTTCAGTTTAAACACCGCACTTTTAACGATACGGATTTGTTGTATTTTGTTGCATTTCTTCATTCCTGGTATCAGAAAAACGATAGTCTTGAAAACGCTTTTGCGATGCATTTAAAACCCAGGGATAGCAATATTGAAAATGCACTAAACGGATTTAGAAATTTGTTTTTTTCATTAGAGGAAGTACCTCACAGAACTAAAAAACATATTGCATCTCCATTGCAAAACTCAGCCTGCAAACGGCTTTGTATGTACTTACGCTGGATGGTAAGAAAGGATTCAAACGGAGTTGATTTTGGTTTATGGAATACTATTAAACCTGCACAGCTAATGATGCCTCTTGATTTACATGTACAAAGAACAGCACTTAAACACCAGCTGATTACACGTACTCAAAGCGATTGGAAAGCGGTGGTTGAATTAACTGAAAACTTAAAAAAGTTAGATAAAACTGATCCTGTAAAATATGATTATGCTTTATTTGGGTTAAGTATTATGCCCGATTTTAAATAATCAGGCTGCAAACAAAAATAGATTTCCGGGTGTTTGATTGTTTATAAAACACCCAATAACGCTCATTGCACAATGAGCCAAAGTGGCTATATTTACCGCATATATACGTATGACAATCATGCACGACACTGATAAAGAAAATGAGGAAATAGTAAAAGCTTACAGGCATTTATTACGCTCATGTAAAGTTATTTTAACCAAAGCCAACCGCGATTTAATTCGCGAAGCATTTAATATCAGTTTAGAGGCACACAAAACAATGAGGCGCAAAAGTGGTGAGCCTTATATTCTGCATCCTATAGCCGTAGCTCAAATTTGTGCTGAAGAAATTGGCTTGGGAACCACTTCTATTATTTGTGCTTTATTACACGATACCGTTGAAGACACAGACATAACGCTGGAATTGATTAAAATGAAGTTTGGCGATAAAGTAGCCCAAATAATTGACGGGCTTACTAAAATTTCGGGCGTTTTTGACCAACAGGATAAATCGTTACAAGCAGAAAATTTCAAAAAAATGCTGCTTACACTGAGTGAAGATGTAAGGGTTATTTTAATTAAACTGGCAGACAGGCTACATAACATGCGCACCTTGGAAAGCATGAGTGCCAAAAGCCAATTAAAAATTGCGAGTGAAACAGCTTATGTATATGCGCCTTTAGCACATCGTTTGGGCTTATACAGCATGAAAACGGAGCTGGAAGATTTATCAACTAAATACTTAGATCCTGACAGCTATAATTATGTAAAAAACCGTTTACAGGAAACCAAAGCGGAGCGTAATAAGTACATCAAAAAATTTATTGAGCCTATTCAAAAAGCATTGGATGATAATGGTATAAAATACCAGATAAAAGGACGTCCTAAAAGCATACACAGTATTTTAAATAAAATGAAAAAACAAGGCGTGCCTTTTGATGAAGTGTACGATTTGTTTGCCATTAGAATTATTATAGATACAGAGTATGAAAACGAAAAAAGTGATTGTTGGAAAGTATATTCAAGCGTAACTGATTTTTATACGCCAAACCCTGACAGGTTAAGGGATTGGGTAAGTATACCAAAAGCCAACGGGTATGAAAGTTTGCACACCACTGTAATGGGACCGAAAGGCCGTTGGGTAGAGGTGCAAATACGCTCAGAGCGTATGGACGAGATTGCAGAAAAGGGTTATGCGGCACATTGGAAATACAAAGACGGAGCGCAGAACAATGACAATGGATTAGAGCAATGGTTGGCACGTGTTCGCGAGATGTTGGAAAATACAGATGGTTCGGCTGTTGAGTTTTTAGACGATTTTAAACTAAACTTATTTGCCGAAGAAATATTTGTGTTTACGCCTAAAGGCGATTTACGCAAATTACCTGCGCAATCAACGGTACTGGATTTTGCTTTTGAAATACACTCGCAATTAGGAGCCAAATGTATAGGCGCCAAAGTAAACAATAAACTGGTACCTATTACTTATAAACTGGGTAATGGTGACCAGGTAGAAATACTTTCATCAACCAAACAGAAGCCACACGAAGATTGGTTAGCATGGGTAGTTACGGGTAAGGCTAAAGCCAAAATACGCGATTACTTTAAACAGGAGCGTAACCAATCTGTTACTATGGGTAAGGAAATTTTAGAGCGTAAATTTAAAAACGCTAAAATTCCTTTTGGCAGTGAAGCACTGAATGCTATTATTAAGCATTATAAGCTAGCCAGTGTAACAGAACTATACTATCAACTGGTAACAGAAAAAATTGACCGAACTAAATTAGATATTGGTTTAATACTAGAGCAGGAAAATCAAAAACCTGTTATAGAAGAAACAGCAGTCAAACCTCGTTACACCACCAAACCAATAACCAAAGATGCGGTAATAATTGGCGATGGCGACCCTGTAGATTATTCGTTTGCCAAATGTTGCAGTCCTATTCCCGGTGATGATATTTTTGGGTTTGTAACGGTTGGCGAAGGGGTGAAAATACACCGAACCAATTGTACCAATGGTATCAGTTTAATGAGTAATTACGGTTACCGTATTATCAAAGCACGTTGGGCTGATTCAAGCTTAAACAGCAATAAATCTTTCCTTACTTCAATAAAAGTGCAGGGTATTGACAGTATGGGTATTGTAAGCACCATTACTGCTATTATTTCCAACCAGTTACAGGTAAACATGAAATCCATCAATGTGACGGCTAACGAAGGTATGTTTGAAGGCAATATTACCTTACAGGTAAATGACACCAATCACCTAGAGGAATTGATGAATAAAATAAAACAAGCCAGTCAGTTAATATCGGTTACTCGGGTTGATTTAGGATAATTGTTAGTTTTTTACTAGTTATATTCCTTTTTACTACATTCGCGCACTATTTTATTTAAACATGTCTTTAGACCAATTACCAGACGACCATTTTGGCGAGAAAAAGGAAATGACCTTTTTTGATCATATTGATGAGTTACGTAGCCATTTAATGCGTTCGGTAATTGCCATTTTTTTGGGTGCGGTCTTGGCGTTTTTCAATAAATATATTCTTTTCGATATTATTATTTTTGGCCCTATGCGGATTGACTTTTTAAGTTACCGCATACTCTGTAAACTCTCCTATTGGGCAAAAGGCACTGACGAATACTGTATTAAAAGTATCAATTTTGAGCTGAAAAATATTGATATGACGGGGCAGTTTACCCAGCATTTATGGATTGCCTTTATAGCGGGGGTTATTATTGCTTTTCCTTATATTTTATGGCAGCTATGGCGTTTTATTAAACCGGCTTTAAGTAAAAAGGAAATTGGCTATGCGCGTGGTTTGGTATTTTTCAGTTCTATATTATTTTTTATTGGTATTGCTTTTGGTTATTTCTTTTTGGCTCCTGTGTCGGTTTCGTTTATGGGCTCTTATAAGGTAAGTGAATTGGTAAGCAATGAAATTAATTTGGAGTCGTACATATCATTTGTTTCTACTATAACTTTTGCTTGCGGGCTGATGTTTGAAATGCCGATACTGGTTTATTTCTTAGTTAAAATAGGTATTTTAAGCAGCAGGCTTATGAGCAAATACCGCAAACATGCTTTGGTAGTTATATTGGTTTTAGCGGCTGTACTCACTCCTTCGCCAGATATGGCCAGCCAGATATTAATGGCTATTCCATTGTATGCTTTATTTGAATTAAGTATATTTATAGCGAAGGGGGTTGAATCGAAAAAAATCAAGTAATTGAACTTACTTTTTTATTTTATTAATAATACATTTACAAAAAAATACGCATTATGAAAATTGCTATAGGTTGCGACCACGCTGGTTTTGAATACAAAGAAATAATTAAAGCCATGCTTAATGACTTAAATTACACCATAACTGATTTTGGTACTCACTCAACCGATTCAATGGACTACCCGGATACAGCACATCCTGTAGCTATTCATGTAGAGAATAAAGAAAGTGAATTGGGCATTTTAATTTGTGGTAGTGGCAATGGTGTAAATATGGCTGCTAATAAACACCAAGGTATTCGTGCAGCTCTTTGCTGGACTAATGAAATAAGTTCGTTAGCCAGAACACATAACGATGCCAATGTATTGAGTTTACCTTCTCGTTTTATCGATATTGAATTGGCAAAAAAAATTACGATGACTTTTTTAACTACTTCATTTGAAGGCGGTCGCCATCAAAACAGGGTAAATAAAATTGGTTGCTAGTTAATAGGTAAGGTTGCTCAGCAAAGTTTTTAGCTTGATTATCGTTTAGTATAGGTACTCCACATAGCTGTAATGCTAGTATCCTGCATGTCTATGTCGCCACCGTAACTCAAAATTTTAAAGCTTGTTGATGTGCACTTGGTTATTATATTTATATCGTCTCCAAAAAACATAGTATCCCCATTAATTCTAAGTACCCTAGGCGGGTAAACTATACTGGGAGTCATTTTAATAATTGACTTACCGTCATTACTTATTATCAAAGAAGAAAAATTAGGACTATTAGGAGTTATATAGGTAAGACTTAAACTTCCCTTGGATTTATTAGTAACAAAATTAATTCTTTGGGTTTCAAACACGGTTAAATCAAATGTACTTGAATCCAAATTATCAATACAAGGTAACTTGGGTTTGCTATTACTTTTACTTGTTTCGCTACAGGCCATTTGTATAATTACTATTATAACAAAAGCAGTACTTCCAATTATTTTCTTCATGCAATAAAGGCCTCTTATTATTATTTTCCTGATTCAGCTACTCGTTTTATATTGGCTAAACCTTTTTCAAAATCTTTTCCAACAAAAGTTCCCATTAGTAATGACATTAGCTTTGATAAGCCTTTATTTTTGCCTTCTAACGACCACGTTACTTTTACATTATTGGCAGTTATTGGCTCAAATGTAAATGAGGCTGTGCTTGCTTTCATCCCTTGAAACTCTAATAAAAACGAACTCTTTTCATATGGCTTTGCTAAAACTGTAGTTAATTTACCATTACCTACATTGCGTTTTTTACTTTCCCAAGTGTACCATGCTCCTTCGCCATAAGTATTGTCGCTATATACCCATTTTGTGTTTGGATCCAGTCCATGCCAAGGGCTCCATTTTTCCCAGTCTTTCAATTCAACTGTTAAATCATATAACTTTTCAGGAGTTGATTGTACTTCGATGCTACGCTTAACTGACCAGTTTTCTGGCAAAAGAAACGATAGCACTACAAGTATTACAATAATAATGGCAAGGGTAATAATTAATGTTTCCATAGGTTTGGGGTTTATTATTTAACTAGGTTTATAACTCAAATAAAAGAAAAAAATCACTCAATTAAACATTAAATTTAAGAGAGTGATTTTTTAAATGATGTATTTACACAATATACTATTTGCTCATTTCAGCAAAGTACTTATGAAAATAAGGAATCGTTTCAATACCTTTAAAATAGTTAACTACTCCATAATGTTCGTTTGGAGAATGCAATGCATCGCTATCTAAACCAAAGCCCATTAATACTGATTTTAAACCTAGTTCTTTTTCGAATAACGCAACAATAGGAATACTACCTCCTCCACGTGTTGGAATTGGCTTTTTACCAAAGGTTGTTTCCATTGCTTTAGCTGCAGCTTGGTAAGCTATTGAATCGGTTGGTGTAACAACAGGTTCACCGCCATGGTGTGGCCTTACTTCTACTTTAACACCGGCAGGTGCAATGCTTTCAAAATGTTTTTTAAATAACTCTGTAATTTTATCGCTTGACTGGTTAGGCACTAAACGCATGCTTATTTTAGCAAATGCTTTTGATGGTAATACTGTTTTAGCACCTTCGCCAATATATCCACCCCAAATTCCATTACAATCTAATGTTGGACGAATACCCGTTTTTTCTAAAACGGTATATCCTTTTTCTCCCCAAACATCAGCTATATTTAAATCTTTTTTATAAGCTTCCAAATCAAATGGCGCTTTGTTTAATTCTGCACGCTCGGCTGCATTTAATTCTAACACTGCATCGTAAAAACCCGGAATGGTAATATGGTTATTTTCATCGTGCATACTGGTAATCATTTTTGCCAATATATTAATTGGGTTAGCCACTGCACCACCATAAACACCACTATGTAAATCGCGGTTAGGTCCTGTAACTTCAACCTCTACATAACTTAAACCACGCAAGCCTGTATCTATACTTGGAATATCATTCGCTATCATTGAAGTATCAGAAATCAATACCACATCTGCTTTTAAACGCTCTTTGTTATTGATACAAAAAGTGCCTAAATTATTACTACCTACTTCCTCTTCGCCTTCAATCATAAATTTAATATTGCAAGGCAACGAGTTTGTTTTCATCATTAGCTCAAATGCTTTTACATGCATATACACCTGGCCTTTATCATCGCAGCTACCGCGTGCAAAAATGGCTCCTTCCGGATGTATTTCTGTTTTACGAATTGTTGGTTCAAATGGTGGTGTATCCCATAACTCCAAAGGAACAGCTGGCTGTACATCATAATGTCCGTAAACCAAAACGGTAGGTAAATTGGCATCAATTATTTTTTCGCCATATACAATCGGGTAACCATCTGTCGGGCAAATTTCCACTTTATCAGCTCCGGCAGCTACTAATTTATCTTTTATATAAGCGGCAGCAGCATGCACATCTTTGGCATATTCTTTATCGGCACTGATACTTGGTATACGCAATAATTCAAATAATTCATTTAAAAAGCGTTCCTGGTTTTCTTTGATATATTCTTTAATCATATTGATACTAATTTGAGTGTGCAAAATAGGAGTTATTTTGTGTATGCCAAATGATTTAAACCAATTCAACTCAGCCTATAACAAAAACTTTCTTTTCTTGTGAGTTGGTCCTATTTTTTTATTCATTTGAATTCATTAACAATTTGCATTATATATGCAATATAAAACTCATTGTCAATCATTTCAATTTCGTTTATGCCAATAAAAAACGTAATAACCCTAGCTTTTATTTTAATTACCGCTATAGCTTATGCCCAGGATATTGATAGCAATAAAAAACTTTCTTATAACAAACAGTTTTTTATTGAAAACAAAGGGCAATGGCCCGATGAAGTATTATTCATGACCAAAACCAATGGCATGGATGCATGGATTACCAAAACCGGTGTTGTTTACGACTTTTACCAATTAATTGAAAATGAAAAAACCAGTGAGTTAACATCGGAAAAGGGGCAACAAAACTTTAAGGACAAAAAAGGACATGTGGTAAAGTTTAACTTATTACAATGCAATAAAAATGTAATACCGGAAGGTAAGGATAAACAGGAAGCTTATTATAATTATTTTATTGGCAATGATAAAAGTAAGTGGGCTAGTTTTGTGAGCTTATACCACGAAGTTGTTATAAAAAATATTTACAATGGAATTGATATCCGTTATTATTTTGACAATGGTGCTTTAAGATATGATTATATAGTAAACCCCGGTGCTGACCCCAAACAAATTCAGTTTAATATGGAAGGTGCTGACCAAATTAGTTTAAACAATGTAGGGGAAATAGTTATAAAAACAACCATTGGCGAAACAAAACAAACAGGACTTTTTAGTTACCAAAACCTCCACCATAAAAAACAAGCTATTACTAGTTTTTTCAGCAAACTAAGCCCACAAACTTTTGCCATTGCGCTTGGGAGTTATGACAATAGTAAACCGTTAATTATTGACCCTTTGGTGTTTTCTACTTTTTTAGGAGGAACCGGTGACGATTGTGGTATAGCTATTAAAACTGATGCTTTTAATGCTGTTTATGTATCAGGGTACACTAATAGTAGCAACTACCCAATTGTTGCAGGATCATACGCTATTTTCAAAAATAATAACTATGATGTTTTCGTAACCAAGTTAAATAGTAACCTTAACACTCTTACATACTCAACCTTTATTGGTGGTGTCAGCGATGACATTTTATTTGATTTAACAATTGATAGCAGTTTAAATATTTATATTACAGGCTCTACAAGGTCAAGCAATTATCCAACCACAATAAATGCTTACGATACCAGCTTTAATAATACCACAGCCTATGAGGATGTGTTTATTACCAAATTAAATCCTTCAGGTAGTGCGCTTATTTTTTCAAGCTATTTAGGTGGAAGCCAAAAAGATAAAAGCAAAAGAATTATCCTTGACAAAGAACGTAACATTTATATTGCCGGTTACACGCAATCAACCAACTTCCCTAAAACTGCAGGTGCTTTTACAAACAGTTATAATAACATTAACCTGTTTATAACCAAATTAGATGCCTTGGGCAGCAGTTTAATTTTCTCTACAACATTAACAACCATACCAGGCTCTCCGTATAGTGGTAATAATACTTATTATGGAGATTTGGCTATTGATGACAGTTCCTATATTTATGTAGCTACAAATGGCGCCAGTAACCGTCTTCCTTACCCCGGTATTAATAACAATTTTGGGCCCGGTAACCATATTTCTCTTCTTAAACTGGACCCTTCCTGCACCAACCCAATATACCTTACCCAGTTTGGAGGAAACTCAAAAACGACTGATATAGTAGCTGCTATTGCTATTGACCAATCACAAAATGTTTATATTACAGGAACAAATATGGCTGAAGGTATCGGAGTTAATACTTTTCCAACAACTACGGGTGCATTTTCCAGAACAAATACCGGAGGGTATGATGTGTTTGTGGCTAAATTTAACCAAACCGGGGGAGTTGTATACTCTACCCTTATTGGCGGACCTGCACAGGATTATGTATCTGAAATTAATATTGATGAAAACAATAATGCTATTATTTGTGGGTTTTTAAGTCTTTATTCTGGCACTATTCTACCTATTTTCCCTACCACTTCCAATGCTTTTGATACTTCTTTTAATGGTTCCGATTACAGAGAAGATGGCTTTATTACCATTTTTAATGAAACAGGTTCTGCTCTATTGTATTCAAGCTATATTGGCGGAAACAGTATTGATTATGCCTATGATTTATGTTATGCAAACAATGCTTCAATACTGGTTACAGGGAGTACTAACAGCTTTAATTTCCCCACTACTCCGGGTACTTTCAGAACAATTATCAGTTCAAGTTCATCAGATGCTTTTGTTTTCAAAATAAATAAATGCCCTTTCAATTTAAACCAACAACCTGTTAGTCAAAGCATTGTTACCAACAACAATGTATCTTTTAATGTTATCGCCAGTAGCCCTACTACTACCTTCCAATGGCAACAAAATGCAGGGTCAGGGTTTGTTAATCTCTCTAATGCAGGAGTGTATTCAGGAGTAAACACCAATACTTTAAATATTAATAGTATTAATTTTTCTAAAAATAATTACCAATACAGATGTGTAGCTACCGACAGTGGTTGCAGTATTAATAGTGTACATGCCAAACTTTTGGTCAACTGCCTCTTTAACATTACAAGACAACCCGTTAGTCAAAATATTAATATTGGTACCAATACCAGTTTTTCTCTTGAAGCATCTTCAAGCACTGCTACTTTTCAATGGCAACAAAATAACGGTTATGGGTTTGTAGATATTAGTAACAACTCTCTATTTTCCGGTGTTAATGATGATACTTTAATCATTAACTCTACCCCACTTTCATTTAATAATAATTCTTTCAGGTGTATTGTTTCCGATAATGCATGTTCTGTGGTTAGTAATCCCATAAGCCTAAATGTAAACTGTACACTTGCTATTACCAAACAACCTGTTCCAACAAGCATTAATATCAGAAACAATACCCAGTTAATAACCAATGTTAATAGCACAAATGCAACCTTTCAGTGGCAACAAAGTTTAGGAACAGGGTTTACCAATTTAAGTAACAGTAGTACTTTTAGCAATGTAAACGATGATACCTTGCTCATTAATAATGCTCCACTCTCATTAAACAATACCCGATACCGTTGTGTTATTAATGACGGACCTTGCAGTAAAATTTCTGATTCCATTTTACTCAATGTAAACTGCTCCTTAGCTATCAATACACAACCTGTCAATAAAAATATTCCTGCTGAATCTAACACCATTATGAGTATTACAGCTTCAGGATTTGCTACTACTTTTCAGTGGCAACAAAATACAGGTAGTGGGTTTGTTAATTTAACCAATAACAGCACATTTTCTAATGTGGATGATGATACACTCATTATTAATGCTGCTCCTAAAAGTTTAAACAATACCACTTACCGTTGTATTGTGAATGACGGACCTTGTTCTCTTGCCAGTAGCAGCGCTACACTCAATGTATATTGTGTCTCTTCCATTACCAGACAGGTAAACAACACAAATATAATTATTGGTTCAAATGCACTGTTTTCTGTTGCTTCTGCTAATAACAATGCTACTTTTCAATGGCAGCAAAATGAAGGAACAGGATTTGTAAATATTTATAACAACTCCACCTTTAGCGGCACCAATGACGATTCTCTAACCCTAATTGCTACAACTATAGCCCAAAACAACAATACCTATCGGTGCTTAATCAACAATGAATCTTGTATTGATACCAGTAATAGTGGGACACTAACAATTAGTTGCCCGTTTAATATTACAGGTCAACCACAAAACCAAACTATTAACAATGGTGGTAGTGCTCAATTCATAGTGCAGGTCGATAGTAATGTTTCATACCAATGGCAGCAAAACACAGGAACCGGGTTTGTTAACATTAGTGACAATAGTTTATTCAGTGGTACCAACAATGATACACTTATTTTAAACGGGGCTTCTTTTTTATTGAATAATAATACCTACAGATGTTGGATAACATTAAACAATTGTTATACCTATAGTATCCCTGCATTATTAAATATAAATTGCATTTCTTCTATTACTTTACAACCTCAAAACCGAACTATTAATCAGGGAGACACTACATCTTTTATTGTTCATTCCAATAATCCTGCAGCTACATTCCAATGGCAAATAAACAAAGGTAATGGCTTTACAAATATTAGTAATGATAATACATTTAATAATGCTAATAACGACAGCTTAATTATTAACAAAGTCCCATCCAGTATGAATAATAATATGTTTAGATGTATTATAAACAACAACAATTGTTTTGATACGACTAACAATGTTGTTTTAACAGTTAACTGTCTACTTGCCATTACTCAACAGCCTGTAAATAAATCCGGTAAAGTTAATGAAAGTACATTTTTTTGCGTTACTTCCTCAGTTAACAGTTTCGTGTCATTTAAATGGCAAGTCAACTATGGTTCAGGATTTTTGGCAATACAAAACGATGCTACTTATAGTGGCGTAAATCAAGATACACTAAAAATAAAAAAAATATCCCCAGTTTTTAATAATTGTAAATACAGAGCCATTGTATATACTACCAATTTATGTTGTTGTTCTGATACCAGTAATGCTGCCATACTACAAGTATCTAATATTGGCACAAATGAGTTAAGTAATAGTTATTTCAATATTTATCCTAACCCTAATAACGGGCATTTTTTAATTGATGAACTGCCTGATAATGCCGTTATTACTATTACAGATTTGGCGGGTAAAACCATTGCTGAAATAAAAACCAACGATAACAAAATTAATGTTGACTTAAGTAATAAAGCGGATGGCATGTATTTAGTAAAAGTAGAATCACTGAATTATAGTGCTATTAGAAAAGTAAATATTACTAAATAAAAATAATTTTGTTAGTAATATTTCTCAGGACTATATCTATTTTTTATTAATTAATTTATTCAAATTCGTCATTATTTTCAAAATAATATGGGTAAAGTTTATACTTGCAGCGTATGAATCAGGCATTTGTTTTATTAGGTAGTAATATGGGTGACAAAAAAGACCATTTAGATACCGCTATCCATCATATTATTGCTAATAACTGCCTGCTTGTTAATCAATCATCAGTATATAAAACGGCAGCTTGGGGTAATACGGAGCAAGATGACTTTTTTAACCAGGTAGTTGAAATCAATACCTCGCTAAGCGCTGAACTATTGCTGAAAACATTGCTTGAAATAGAAACTAAAATGGGACGTACCCGGATACAAAAATGGGAACCCCGTATTATTGATTTGGATATTTTATTTTTCAACAATGCCGTTATTAATACTGCTGATTTAAAAGTACCTCACCCCTACTTACATGTTAGAAGATTTACATTGCTTCCATTACATGAAATAGCACCTTATTTTGTGCATCCTGTATTTAATGAAAACGTGCACGAGCTTTTAGCCAATTGTGAAGATAAAAGTACTGTTGAAATAATCATTTAAAACAAGCAATCAGGCAAATTACTACTCCCGTAAAATGTATTGTTTTTGTAAAAAATAATACTTATTTATGCAATATTAAACTCATTTTCAGCCTGTTTACAATTATTTTATTATGAAAAAACTGATTAGCCTACTGCTTGTCTTTATTGCTTTATATGCTCAGGCACAAGAAACACCTGACTTAAAAAAAGTACAAGGGTTATTACATAAAAATAACAAACAGTTTTTTATTGAAAACAAAGGTCAATGGCCCGATGAAGTATTATTCATGACCAAAACCAATGGCATGGATGCCTGGATTACCAAAACGGGTGTTGTTTACGACTTTTATCAATTAATTGAAAATGGAAAAACCAGTGAGTTAGCATTGGAAACAGAGCAACAAACTTTTAAAGAAAAAAAAGGCCATGTGATAAAGTTTAACTTATTACAATGCAATAAAAATATTATACCAGAAGGTAATTATAAACAGGAAGCTTATTACAATTATTTTATTGGCAATGACAAAAGTAAGTGGGCTAGTTTTGTAGGTTTATACAATGAGGCTATTGTTAAAAACATATACGGGGGGATTGATATACGCTATTATTTTGACAATGGCGCTTTAAGATATGATTATATAGTAAACCCAAATGCAGACCCTTCACAAATTAAATTTAATATTAACGGTACTGACAAAACAAGCATTGATAATAATGGAGATTTAATTGTTCAAACCAGTTTAGGAGAGGTTAAGCAAACCAAATTATTTACTTACCAAAATATAAACAATACCAAACAAACTATTAATAGCCATTTTGCTTTACTAAAAGATGGCTCTTATACTTTTACTTTAGGTACATACAATAAAAGCAAACCATTAATTATTGACCCTTTGATTTTCTCTACTTTTTCAGGTGGAACCGATAACGATTATGGTATAGCTATTAAAACTGATGCTTTTAATGCTGTTTATGTATCAGGGTACACTAATAGTAGCAACTACCCAATTGTTGCAGGATCATACGCTATTTTCAAAAATAATAACTATGATGTTTTCGTAACCAAGTTAAATAGTAACCTTAACACTCTTACATACTCAACCTTTATTGGTGGTGTCAGCGATGACATTTTATTTGATTTAACAATTGATAGCAGCTTAAATGTTTATATTACTGGATCTACAAGGTCTAGTAATTATCCAACCACGGTAAATGCTTACGATACCAGTTTTAATAATACCACAGCCTACGAGGATGTGTTTATTACCAAATTAAATCCTTCCGGTAGTGCTTTAGTTGTTTCAAGCTTTTTAGGTGGGAGCCTGGCAGATAAAAGTAAAAGAATTATACTTGACAAGGAACGAAACATTTATATTGCCGGTTACACAAAATCAACTGACTTTCCTAAAACTTCAGGTGCTTTTACAAATAGTTATAATACCAGTAACCTATTTATAACCAAATTAGCTGCTTCAGGTAACAGCTTAGTTTTCTCTACAACATTAACAACTATATCCAGTTCACTATTTAGTGGTAATAATACTTATTATGGAGATCTGGCTATTGATGACAGTTCCTATATTTATGTGGCTACAAATGGGGCCAGTAATCTTCTTCCCTCTCCCGGTATTAATAACAATTTTGGGCCCGGTAACCATATTTCTCTTCTTAAACTGGACCCTTCCTGCACCACACCTTTATACCTCACACAGTTTGGAGGAAACTCAAAAACGACTGATATAGTAGCTGCTATTGGTATTGACCAATCACAAAATGTTTACGTTACAGGTACAAACATGCCTGAAGTAACTGGAATAAATACTTTTCCAACAACTCCGGGTGCCTTTTCCAGAACTAATACCGGGGGCTATGATGTGTTTGTGACTAAATTTAACCAAACCGGAGGAATGGTATACTCTACCCTTATTGGCGGACCTGCACAGGATTATGTTTCTGAAATTAATATTGATGAAAACAATAATGCTGTTATCTGTGGGTTTCTAAGCCTTTACCTGACTACTATTCCACCTGTTGTTTTCCCTACCACTTCCAATGCTTTTGATACTTCTTTCAATGGCACGCTCTCTAATGAAGATGCATTTATTACCATACTTAATGAAACAGGTTCTGCTTTGTTGTATTCAAGCTATATTGGTGGAACAACCCGTGATTATGCCTATGATTTAGCCTATGCAAACAATGCTTCAATACTGGTTACAGGGAGTACTAACAGCTTTAATTTCCCCACTACTCCGGGTACTTTCAGAACAATTATCAGTTCAAGTTCATCAGATGCTTTTGTTTTCAAAATAAATAAATGCCCTTTCAATTTAAACCAACAACCTGTTAGTCAAAGCATTGTTACCAACAACAATGTATCTTTTAATGTTATCGCCAGTAGCCCTACTACTACCTTCCAATGGCAACAAAATGCAGGGTCAGGGTTTGTTAATCTCTCTAATGCAGGAGTGTATTCAGGAGTAAACACCAATACTTTAAATATTAATAGTATTAATTTTTCTAAAAATAATTACCAATACAGATGTGTAGCTACCGACAGTGGTTGCAGTATTAATAGTGTACATGCCAAACTTTTGGTCAACTGCCTCTTTAACATTACAAGACAACCCGTTAGTCAAAATATTAATATTGGTACCAATACCAGTTTTTCTCTTGAAGCATCTTCAAGCACTGCTACTTTTCAATGGCAACAAAATAACGGTTATGGGTTTGTAGATATTAGTAACAACTCTCTATTTTCCGGTGTTAATGATGATACTTTAATCATTAACTCTACCCCACTTTCATTTAATAATAATTCTTTCAGGTGTATTGTTTCCGATAATGCATGTTCTGTGGTTAGTAATCCCATAAGCCTAAATGTAAACTGTACACTTGCTATTACCAAACAACCTGTTCCAACAAGCATTAATATCAGAAACAATACCCAGTTAATAACCAATGTTAATAGCACAAATGCAACCTTTCAGTGGCAACAAAGTTTAGGAACAGGGTTTACCAATTTAAGTAACAGTAGTACTTTTAGCAATGTAAACGATGATACCTTGCTCATTAATAATGCTCCACTCTCATTAAACAATACCCGATACCGTTGTGTTATTAATGACGGACCTTGCAGTAAAATTTCTGATTCCATTTTACTCAATGTAAACTGCTCCTTAGCTATCAATACACAACCTGTCAATAAAAATATTCCTGCTGAATCTAACACCATTATGAGTATTACAGCTTCAGGATTTGCTACTACTTTTCAGTGGCAACAAAATACAGGTAGTGGGTTTGTTAATTTAACCAATAACAGCACATTTTCTAATGTGGATGATGATACACTCATTATTAATGCTGCTCCTAAAAGTTTAAACAATACCACTTACCGTTGTATTGTGAATGACGGACCTTGTTCTCTTGCCAGTAGCAGCGCTACACTCAATGTATATTGTGTCTCTTCCATTACCAGACAGGTAAACAACACAAATATAATTATTGGTTCAAATGCACTGTTTTCTGTTGCTTCTGCTAATAACAATGCTACTTTTCAATGGCAGCAAAATGAAGGAACAGGATTTGTAAATATTTATAACAACTCCACCTTTAGCGGCACCAATGACGATTCTCTAACCCTAATTGCTACAACTATAGCCCAAAATAATAATACTTATCGGTGCTTAATAACTAACGGCTCCTGTATTGATACCAGTAGTGTTGGTTTGTTAACGGTAACCTGTATTTTAAATTTCACATCACAACCCTCTAGTCAATCCATTAATAATGGGGAAAATGCACAATTTATTGTTATTGCAAACAGCCCCAATGCAAATTACCAATGGCAGCAAAATACAGGGTCTGGTTTTATTAATATTAGTAACAATATCTTATTCAGTGGTACCAACAACGATACACTTATTTTAAACGGGGCTTTTTTTTTATTGAATAATACTACCTATCGATGTATCATTAATCTTAATGGATGTTACGTAAACAGTAATAGTGCTACGTTAATTATTAACTGCCCTGCATCTATTACCATGCAACCAAACAACCAATCTACGAACATTAGCAATAATATCTCATTTATTGTTAATTCTAATAATCCAACAGCAGTGTTTCAATGGCAGGTAAACACTGGTGCAGGTTTTATCAATTTAAATAACAATACTCAATTTAGCGGAGCAAACAATGATACGCTTGGTATAAACAACGTTTCCTTTACCCAAAACAACCATTTATATAGGTGCATTATTAATAACAATGGGTGCCGAGATACTAGTAACAATGCAACTTTAACAGTTAGTTGTGATTTAAATATTACCGGTCAACCAGTTAATAAGAATGTTTCTATTGGAACCAATACCTTGTTTGTAGTTAATAGTAACTATACTTTAGCACAATTTCAATGGCAAATAAACAATGGAACCGGATTTGTAAACTTAAGCAACAACAGTACTTATAATGGTTGTAATGATGATAGTTTAATAGTAAATGGAGTGGCTATGTCAATCAATAATACAAGCTATAGATGTGTGGTTTCTTATTTAGGTTGTTCCGTAATGAGTAATAATGTGTTATTAACAGTTAATTGTATTGGGTTTATTATTAATCAGCCTAATAACGTTACTGCTAATATTCGTACCAATGTCAGCTTTGCCATCACGGCTCCTGTTTCCACCCTATTTCAATGGCAACAAAACAGTGGCTCAGGATTCACCAATCTAAGTAACAGCAGTCAAATAATCGGTGTCACCGATAATGCACTGTATTTGTTAACTATAAACCGATCTCAAAATAGTTTTTCTCACAGATGTATTACCTCTTACAAGGGATGCACTGATACCAGTAATATTGTTAATCTTACTGTAAATTGTGTGTCTCTCATAAGTACACAACCAATTAACAAGAGCGTAAATGTTGGTGCGAATACTTCTTTTGAAATTGCCTCTGGCTTAATTAATTCAAGCTTCCAATGGCAAAGTAATAATGGAAGTGGATTTAATAACATAAATAATAGCAGTCAATTTAGCGGAGCAAATAGTAATATATTAAACATTAGCAGCGTTAGTCTATCACAAAATAATACTACGTTTAGATGTATTGTAAGTAATTCAGGATGTTATGATACCAGCACTGTAGCAAGTCTTTCAGCTAACTGCATTTCTACAATTATTAATCAACCGGTTAATAAAAGTGCTAATGTTGCTGGCAATACACAATTCACTATTAATTCTTCCAATATCAATGCAGGTTTTCAATGGCAAGTTAATAATGGAAGTGGGTTCAACAACATTACCAGTAACAGTCAATTTAGCGGTACCAATAGCAATACATTGACGATTAACAGTATTCAACTTGCTCAAAACAATAATACGTTTAGATGTATAGTTAATAATTTAGGTTGCTATGACACTAGTAATGTGGCAACATTAACTGCCAATTGTACATCTTACATTAACAAACAGCCTAATAATATACAAGTAAATATTGGAGCTCTTGCTTTTATAATTATTACTTCTTCAAATAATACCTCTACCTTTCAATGGCAACAAAATACAGGAACTGGGTTTGTTGATTTAAACACCTCTGGTTTATATAATGGAATAAATAATGATACATTTGTTATTACTGCTACACCTCTATCTTTTAATAATTATGGATACAGATGTATTGTAAATACAAATGGCTGTTTTGACACTAGTAATATTGCTATTCTAACTGTTAATTGCAACTTAAATATATTGTCACAACCTACTCCATCTACCGTTAACAGTGGGAGTAGTTCAAAATTTATTATTAAATGTAATAGTGTAACTGCAACCTACCAATGGCAACAGAATACAGGGACTGGATTTATTAATATTATCAATAGCTCATTATTTAACGGTGCAAAAGATGATACATTAGAAATTGTGAGCGCAAATATGTCATTAAACAATAACTCTTTCAGGTGTATTATTACGGATGGCATTTGTACCACTACCAGTAATGAAGCTAACCTAACTGTTAATTGTTTTATAAATTTTGTCAATCAACCAACCAGTATAACAAAAGGCGTAGGTCAAGATGCAATTTTCTTTACCAATACCAATAGTACTACTGCAACCTATCAATGGCAGGAAAACAATGGTAGTGGATTTGTAAATTTAAATAATAATGTACAATATACAGGAGCCGATACAAAATATTTAACCGTAAACAGAGTAACTAAGAGCCAAAATGGTAATAGCTATCGTTGTATTGTTAGCGATGGCATTTGCCAGTTCTACAGCAATACTGTTTTTCTCAATACCAATTGTGCCCCACTTATTGTTATACAACCAAATAATTCAAATGCTACCAGTGGAGGCAATGTTACTTTTAGTATTACCAGTATTAATAATCTTACTAATTACCAATGGCAGGAAAACAATGGCGGAGGGTTTGTGAACTTAAGCAATAATAGCCAATATAGTGGAGCAAATTTGAGTACATTAACTATTAATACAGTTAGCATTACACAAAACAATTATTTATATCGCTGTATTACTAATTATGGTGGTTGTAGTGATACCAGTTCAAATGCTAAGCTGATTATAAACTGTGCAAGACTAATTACAACACAACCACAGAGCGCATCAGTACCTGTGGGTAATAATGCTCAATTCCACATACAAACTTCAGGTAGTAGTCTTAATTTTCAATGGCAGCAAAATAACGGAACAGGATTCATTAACTTAAGTAATTTTGGAATATATAATGGTGTAAATAAAGATACATTAACCATTAATAATGTAAACTTATTAATGAACAATAATGGTTATCGTTGCGTAGCATATAATAGCACCTGCTTCGATACAAGTAGCTACGCCATCTTAAATGTAATTAATACTGGCACAAAAAATATTATAGAAAACACCATCAATATATACCCTAATCCTAACAATGGACAATTTAAAATAGATGGGTTACCCAATAATGCCACCATTGTAATTACTAATTTATTAGGAGAAACCATAAGCACACAACAAACCAATAACAAAGAAGTAACGATAGACTTAAATAATGTGGCTGACGGTATGTATTTAGTAAAAGTAGAGGCGGATAACTACAGTATGACCAGAAAAATTACAATTGCAAAATAAACCAAAACTATTTATTGATAGCTTCGTATTTAGTAGCATTGGATATATCCAATTCACTCAGCAGTTCCACAATTTTTGGTTTTTCTATGGGTGTTGCTCCTGTGTATATATTGATTAATTCATCGCGTTTGGCATCGAAAAACATGAGCATCATAACGGTATTTGGTGCTAACTGAAATAAACGTTTTACTTCTTCTAACGATTTATAAATTTGTTTCCTGGCCTCTAATGGTTTCTTGTAAAAATTATCCATCCCTTTTCTATGGTAAATATAGTAGGCACTACGAATGGGTTTGAAACGTTCATTTAAAATATTATCAATTAAATTGTAACGCGTACGCAAACTACGCCCAAAAGCCGCCCAACCTGCAGCGCCACCACTTTGCGATAATGATACAATTTGTGAGGCTTTGTTAAAATAAGGTGTACCTGCTTCTAAGCCAAAACTATCGTAATCTAAGCCAAGCGAGTAATAGGCATAAAAGGCTAACAGAGCTGTAATTTCTGACGAGTACTGCCCATCGTTATAATCAAAGCGTTGCTGGTCTATATAAGTAAAATTGAAATTCTCATCCCTGAAATTAAACAATATACTATTGTAGTTACTTCCAAAAACAGGTCTTCGACATTGGACTACTGCTACAGCTGAAATAGCTCCGCTCACTTGGTCGTAAGCTGATGGAATAATCTCTATACTTAAATCGAATAATTCCGTGGCTTGTAACCTATCTACACTCCATTTCTGATTAGAAACAAAAGTCTTTATATCTTGCTCTAACCTTCTAAATATTGATTTATCAGTAACGTTTATTTGATTATCAGTAATTCGTACTTGTACATTAAAATCTGGCTGAGCTTGCACAACAAAACTCACAAACAGACAAAAACCTAAAAATAATTTACGCATGTATGGTTTTAATTATTTCATTAACGATATCAGCAGCAACTTCGTTTTTTAATTTTAACTCAAACGATAATTTACTTCCATCTTTTTTCAATATAGTAATTTGATTGGTATTGTGTTTAAATCCTGCACCCGGTGTTTGCATAGAGTTTAACACAATAAAATCTGCATTTTTTTCTTTCAATTTTTTAAAGGCATTGGCTTCTTCATTATTGGTTTCTAATGCAAAACCAACCAATACTTGTTCCTGTCTTTTTATGGCTCCCAAATGTTTCAAAATGTCTTTGGTCTTTTTTAACTCAATGGTTAAACCCTCGTCATTTTGTTTTTTTATTTTAATAGCTGAAACATCATTGGGTGTATAGTCAGCCACTGCAGCACTCATAATGGCAATATCAGTTTGCGTAAATTTTTCATTTACCACTTCAAACATTTCAGCCGCAGAACGCACATCAATTCTGGTAATATGAGGATGATTAATGGTTAAATCTACCGGACCAGCAACCAATGTAACCTCAGCACCTCTATTGGCTAATTCTTTTGCAATAGCAAAACCCATTTTACCACTTGAATAATTGCCAATAAATCGAACAGGGTCAATATTTTCGTAAGTTGGGCCTGCTGTTACCAATGCTATTTTACCTTTCAAATCATTGCCTTGTGAAAAGTACTTTTCTATTTCCTCAACTATTTCCTCTGGCTCGGCCATGCGTCCTTTTCCGTATAAACCGCTGGCTAATTCGCCTTCCTGTGCATCTATCAATATGTTACCATATGACTGAAGCTTAACTACATTTTGCATGGTGCTGGGATGTAAATACATATCCAGATCCATAGCAGGAGCAAACATAACGGGACATTTGGCTGAAAGATACGTGGCTATTAATAAATTATCGCAAATGCCATTGGCCATTTTACCAATGGTATTGGCACTGGCAGGAGCTATTACCATTAAATCGGCCCACAAACCTAAATCAACATGGTTAGTCCACTCTCCATTTTCGTTTAAAACAAAACTACTATAAACCGGATTTTTACTAAGCGTGCTTAACGTTAACGGGGTTACAAACTCTTTAGCCGAATCGGTTAAAATAACTTTTACCTCAGCCCCGGCTTTTACCAATAATCTAAGCAAAAAAGCCGCTTTATAAGCGGCTATGCTAGCACTAATGGCAAGTATAATTTTTTTATTTTTCATTAATACCTTTAAGTAAAAGTATAAATAATGGACTGTAAATACAAAACAAAGGTTAGCATTATTTACATAAGCTAACCTTTTAAATTATTTGTTAATTAAAACTCACGGCCATTTTTAGCCGGATTATTGTAATAGATTTTACCATTCATAAACTCCTCGGTAGCAATTAAAGTTGCTTTAGGTAGCTTTTCGTAGTAGTTTGAAATTTCAATTTGCTCACGATTCTCAAAAATTTCTTCTAAAGTATCGCTATCATTATCGAACTCGTTTAATTTATTATGAAGTTCTTCTTTCATTTGTGCAGCTATTTGATTAGCACGTTTTGAAATAATTGCTATGGTCTCGTACAAGTTTCCTGTTTCTGCTTCTAATTTACGCATATCACGGGTAACAGTTGTTGTTGGTACGTTTTGATAGTTGTGATTTAAATTTGCCATATACTTATTGTTATTTATTTTTTTAATTTATTCAAAGCCAATTCGGCTTTTTGTTTTATTGTTTTTGCATTACTCATATACTTACTGTTTTCAGTATAATATTCGGTAAATTCATCAAAAGCATTAATTGTTTCCTGGTAACGCTCTATTTGCTTTTCTGGTATACTGTTTTCCGCTAACATATAGCTGGAACTTAAAACCAAATAATCAATCTCTTCTCTTTGCGGCACTTCAGGAAAATCATTTACCACATTCCTTAAAGCAACTATAGCACTTCTGTATTCACCTATATTGTAATACAGTTTTGCATTGTTATATGCTTTTTGCGAAAGTTTTGCCCTTAATTTATCCAGGTATTTATTGCATTCCTCCACATATTTACTATCCGGATAAACACTAACAAATATTTTGAATGTTTCTACTGCTTTGTATGTATCGGTTTGGTCTAACTCTACATCCTGCGATTCTAAATAAATACAATAAGCATTCATGTAAAGGGCTTCTTCTGCATTTGCATTGGTCGGATAAGTTTCGTAATAAATTTTATACCTATATCCTGCCAATGAATATGCTTTTAAACCAAAATCGCACTGAGCCTGATAAAACAATACACGCTCTCCTAATGCGGTATTTGTTACTTCATTTTCTATTTGATCAAACAAACTTTGAGCGCGGTAGTAATCTTTCTTTTTAAAAAAGTATTCTGCTACTTCAAGCTTGGTTTTTATGTCTGGGTTTTTAAGTGCTTTTTGGAACTTGCTTTTGCAAGAGCCTAAAAGCAAACTTATAATTATTAAAGCTAAACTTAAATACTTCATTTTTACAGAACTGCGAAAGTATGGTTTTTCATTTGAATTATAAAACTTATTTTCGTTTTTTAACATGAACGCAAAACCACAAAATTTACCATACTTTTCACTAGTTATATTGCTGGTAGTATGTGGTTTATGCGCCTGTGCACAAAACAAAACTATAGCTGCTGCTGATAGTTTAAAACGCAAGTCAAACGACTCAAGTCAGGTAAAAGTTACAAACGAGTCGCAAATACCTAAAACATTAAAGGCTGATAGCGTGATTAAATTTGCCGAAAAATTTATTGGACTTAACTACAGAAGAGGCGGCACATCTAACAGGGGTTACGACTGCAGTGGCTTTACCATGATGATTTTTGCCAAATACGGTGTCAGGCTTCCTCATACCAGTGCCGGACAAGGTTTAATAGGCATTGAAATCAACACCAAAAACATTCAAAAAGGTGATTTGATTTTTTTTAAAGGCCGAAGCCGTAAAGGCTTACGAATTGGCCATGTGGGTATGGTTATTTCTAACAAAGGCGAACCTGTTCGCTTTATACACTCTTCGGTTAGTGATGGTGTAAGAATTGATTTCTTGGACAGCCCCTACTACCGCAAACGTTTTGTAAAAGTGAACCGGGTTGTTCGCTGGGAGCAATAAGTTTTATTTATTTTACGCTAAACGCCTTTCCCCTCTTAATTATGCTACATGCTTGCATAATTTGCTATACTTATTATATTGCCATTCAAATAACACATAAAATATGAGCGTTTGGCGTAAAAAACCTATAGGGGCCTTTGAGGCTGAAATGAAAAAAGGCGGATTAAACCGCGTGCTAACCAGATGGGGATTAACCTCATTGGGAATAGGAGCAATAATTGGGGGTGGAATTTTTACTTTAACGGGTATAGCCGCACACGATTTTGCAGGGCCTGCACTAGCGCTTTCATTTGTTATTGCCGGTATTGGCTGTATGTTTGCTTCATTATGTTACGCTGAATTTGCTTCTGTTTTACCTGTAGAAGGTAGTGCTTACAGTTATGCTTATGGAACCGTTGGTGAATTGTTTGCCTGGTTTATTGGATGGAATTTAATTTTAGAATATATGATGGGTGCTACAACGGTAGCCGTAGCTTGGAGTGGCTATTTTGAAAAACTCCTACACTTATTTCATATTAACTTACCCATCTGGATGATGAACGATCCGTTTACTGCAGCCACTAAAGCAGCTGAACTTGGACAGGCAGCACCTGCATTTGCATTTAATTTACCCGCTATTTTAATTACGTGGCTTGTTACCAGCATATTGGTAAAAGGTATTAAGGAAGCGGCAAATACCAATAATATTATAGTTATTTTAAAAGTAGCAGTGGTATTGTTTGTAATTATTGCCGGAGCTTTTTATATCAATGTAGAAAACTGGCATCCGTTTATTCCTGTTGAGATTGAAACAATAACAGATGGAATAGTAACTAAAAGTTTTGGCTGGGATGGTGTGGTTACTGCCGCTACCATTGTGTTTTTTGCTTATATAGGTTTTGATGCGGTATCAACTCAGGCGGGCGAAGCTGTTAACCCTAAAAAGGATGTTCCTTTTGCTATTATTTCTTCTTTAATTATTTGTACCGTTTTATATATTTTGGTATCGTTAGTATTAACGGGTATGGTACCTTACTCTGAACTGGATGTAAAAGCGCCTGTTGCTTCGGCTTTTGAAGGTGTGGGCGTAACCTGGGCAGTATTTCTTATAGTAATTGCGGCTACTGCCGGTTTAACTTCGGTTATGTTGGTAATGATGTTAGGCCAGACTCGTATTTTTTTAGGTATGGCTAAGGATGGTTTATTACCAAAATCTATGTTTGGCTCATTGCATCCTAAATTTAAAACACCTTATAAATCTACCATTTTGGTTGGCGGTATTATTTCTGTTGTGGCGGCATTTACACCTATTAATAAAATATCGGAAATGTGCAGTATGGGAACTTTATTGGCTTTTGCTATGGTTTGTTTGGCAGTTATGATTTTGCGTTATAAAGAGCCTCAACTGGACAGACCTTACAAAACGCCTATTTTACCTATTGTTGGAAGTTTAGGTATTGGATTCAATGTTTTCTTGATGAGCAAAGTAAGGCACGAAACCTGGATTGCTTTTTTGGTTTGGGGTTCGTTGGGAATTATCGTTTACTTCTTGTACAGCAGACGAAACAGTAATTTACATAAACACAAAGAATTGGAAAAAATGAATTAGTTAAATTAAGAATACTATTTTTTGAAGCCCGTACTCTGGTAAAATTTATAACCAAAGTACGGGCTTCTTTATTTATATCAGTTCCTGTTAAGACGTAAATCTGTTTAATAAATGATACGCATCATTTATTAAACACGACTTTCACATCACCTTGCGGCTTTTATTACTGAAATGATTTCTAAAAAATTTAATGGACATAGCTTTCACATACCTGTTATGGGTATTGGCTTCACTATTGATTCTCCCATAAAAGTAGCAGCGTATGGTATATCCTCTACAATATCTTTGGTTGATGATATTTTAATGGAGAAAATGCGGGCCTTTTATACCGAACAGTTTAATATGCCTTTTGAATCTATTGATAATAGTGTGGAAGATTCGAGGGCAAAACGGATTACTGCTTACTTAAACATGGTTAATTCAATAGTCAAACAAAAGTTTGAGCAACTTAAACAGTCTGTTGCTGAAAAAGGAGGTGAGTTTGAAAAATACATGAATATGCTCCCTGATTATGCTGAAATAAAGAAGCAATTCAACCATTTTATGGAGCATAATAAAACCATTGATGAGTTAAAAAACTGGGCAAATACTTATTTACAAATGGGTAGCATTGATGTAAACATTATGACTAAGCTTGACAAAGAAAATTTATTTAAGCATGAAAAACTACCCGCTATTTATAACGATGCCCATGCAGCTTTACGTGGTTTTGCCAATAGCAATTTACATTCATCCATTGTACTTTCAGCAGGCTTAAATCCCAAACTCTACAGCTATTTTGAGCAATTGGATACATTCTTTCCTGATAAAAACGGAGACCTAAAAAAGAAGGTTATTTTAAAAATAAGTGACTATCGTTCCGCTCTAATTCAGGGCAAATTTTTAGCTAAAAAAGGTATCTGGGTTTCCGAATACAGGGTTGAGTCGGGACTGAATTGTGGTGGACATGCATTTGGAAATGATGCCTCATTAATGGGGCCCATTTTGGAAGAATTTAAACAAAAGAAACAGGAACTGATTCATACTATTCATGAAATATATATAGCGGCTTTGGCTGATAAAAAAAGATTTGTTCCTTCACAATCATTACCGGTAAAATTTACCGCTCAAGGGGGCGTTGGCACTGCCGAAGAACACCGGTTTTTAATTAACAAGTATGAATTGGATTCCATAGGCTGGGGAACTCCTTTTTTATTAGTGCCCGAAGCTACTTCTGTAGATAATGAAAGCCTAGATTTGTTATGTAAAGCCAAGGAAAAAGACTTGTATTTAAGCAATATTTCTCCTTTGGGTGTTCCTTTTAATTCTGTAAAAGGTAATACTAAAGAGATGGAAAGACTGGGGTGGATAGCTAAAGGCCGGCCAGGAAGCAGTTGCCCACGTGAATTTGCCAAACTAAATACTGACTTTACAAAAGAAGTTATTTGTACCGCATCCCGCCAGTATCAAAACTTAAAATTAAAATCGTTGCAGAAACAAAACCTGCCAACTGAAGAGTTAGATGCAGCTATGGATTTAGCTATGCAAAAAACTTGTTTATGTGTAGGTTTGGGAACCTCCGCTTTATTAGTAAATGGTTTAAGTACAAGAACGGAAGGTACAGGAGTTGCTATTTGCCCGGGCCCAAATATGGCTTATTACTCAAAAATAGTTTCGTTACAAACCATGTGTAATCATATTTATGGCAAAGAAAATTTGGTTGATAACCCCAACAGGCCTCACCTGTTTTTAAAGGAACTGGAATTGAACATAGATTATTACCATAACTTAATGAAAAGTTACTTAGCTAAGCCTAGTGATATAGTAAAAAAACAATTGAGTAATATGGTAACTAATTTAAACCATGGTATAGTGTATTACAGGGAATTGTTTAGTATGCAGCCTGCTATGACTAGTCAATTAAATGCTTATAAATTAGCTGTGTTGGCCTAATTGATTAACATTTAATAAAACCTAGCTTAAAATAGTCGCAACATTGTCTATTTTTACAGGCTAATTTCAATTCTAATCATGCAGTTATTTCCTGTTTCCAGTTCGATACTTTCCTCAGTACATTTAACCAGTTTTTTGCAAGAGCAGTTTAACTTTTCAAACAAAGCGAACTGTGGTTTAATTAAAGCAGGCGTTAACCATAACTATCTGGTACAGCATAATACAAACAAATATATTTACCGCGTATACTGTTACAACTGGAGAACCGAAAAAGAAATTTTAGCTGAAATTTCTCTACTCAATCATTTACAAAATAGTGGTATTGATATAGCCTACCCAATTGCAGACAAGGCTGGTAATTTTATACAAGTTTTTAATGCTCCTGAGGGTAAAAGATTTGGTGTTTTGTTTTCGTATGCAGAAGGTGAAAAACAATTTACTTACACTACAGAAACTCATTTTGCTATTGGTGCAAAAATGGCTCAAATCCACACGAAAACTACTGATTTATATCTAGACAGACCTGCATACAATGCAGAAACACTTTTAGTGGAGTCAATGCATATTCTAAAAGATTTTATTGCTTTAGAAACGGAAGAAATGAAGTGTATGCAAACTATGCAACATTACTTACTAAAGGAATACGAATGTGTTAACATTTCACAAATAAGAAAAGGCGTTGTGCATTTGGATATTTGGTTCGACAATTTACACATTGCTCCCAATAATAAAATTACCATCTATGATTTTGATTTGTGTGGAAATGGTTGGATTTGCTTGGATATAGCCTACTATATGATGCAACTTTATACGCTTGAGCCAGATGAAACAATTTATACAACAAAAATGGATGCTTTTATAGAGGGTTATGAATCGGTAACTAAAATAAGCGATGAAGAAAAACGTATTTTACCTATGCTCGGAGTGAGTTTATATTTCTATTACCTAGGTTTACAGTGTCAGCGTTTTGAAGACTACTCGAGCATGTTTATAAATGAAACTTACTTAAAAAGGTATATTGTGTTTAGAGTTAAAAAGTATTTCGATTACCACCAATTAGGATTAGCATGAACATTTTAAACCTTGGTACTTAAATGATAATCCATCAATGCCTTTTTCCAGTTTCTTTGCCCAGTTTTTACTTTAGCCCCCAATACGTTTAAAATACTATAAATACCAAAGTAAGTCCGATTAATATATAAAGCATGTTGCGAACCTCTACCCTCTTTACTTTCGCGCAATTCTTTCATGTTGGTTACTTCTTCACCTAGTGCATAAATGCTATCAATATATTCATTATTACTAAAATCAAATTCGTCAGTAGCAAATGGAGTACTAAGCAATGTGGTCATTTTAATAAAAGCATCTGTAATTACATCTTGAGTATGCTTATCATCTTTATCACTTACAATTTGTTGTTGAAGCATTATTCGCTTAATACTTTTTTGGCTTTTTAATATTTCGGGAACCAATAAAGCAAAGTAATTGTAATAAAAATCTTCTGGAATTTCCTTTACACACCCAAAATCAATCACACCTAAAGTTCCATCTTTTTGCATCAAAAAATTACCCGGGTGGGGGTCGGCATGCACTGCTTTTTGTTCATGCACTTGCCTATCGTAAAAGTCCCACATGGCTTGCCCAATTTGATTTCTTATTTCTTGACTTGGATTGGTTTTTAAAAACTCTTCTAAATGCAAACCTTCTAACCAATCCATTACTAACACTTTGTTACTGGAATATTCAGGATAATATTTGGTAAATTTTATATTGAGAATATTGGCGCAAAGCTTCGAAATTTCTTGGCTACGCTGTAATTCTAGGTCGTAGTTGGTTTCTTCTAAAAGCTTGCTTTCTACTTCAATTATGTATTTTTCAAACTCTTTTTCGCTTAAGCCAACCAATCTAAAAGCAATAGGCTTTACTAATTTCAAATCGCTTTTTATACTTTCAGCCACACCAGGATACTGAATTTTGATAGCCAGTTTACGCCCATCCTTTGTTGCTTCATGCACTTGTCCAATACTTGCAGCTCGGGTTGATTGCATGTTAAATGTATCAAAAATTTGTTGAGGTGTTTTTCCGAATTGTTTTACAAATGTTTGTACTATAAGTGGCCCAGAAAGTGGGGGTGCTGAATATTGTGCCAGTGCAAATTTATTTACGTAGGCTCTAGGCAAAACATTCTTTTCCATGCTCAGCATTTGGGCTACTTTTAATGCTGAACCCTTCAATTCACTCAGAGCATTGTATACATCCTCGGCATTGTCTTCGTGTAGTCTTTCTTTACTTATACTTGGATCAATTATTTTTTTTGAATAATGCTTAATGTAGTTTCCTCCTATTTGTGCGCCTGTTTTAACAAAACGCATAGCACGTTCTACTTTACTCGAAGGGATTGAATTTTGTTCCATAAATGGTTTTTTGATACTTGTTTCGTAATAGATTACTTAATTAGTTTTCACAATAATCTGTGACCCTTTTTATCTATTTTGAAATAGAAACTTTCCAAAATCCAACGCTGCATCTAGGGCTGATTTACCCATCAAATCAAATGCTAAATTTACTGACCGTTCAATTGATTCATCTGTTTTTTCAAACGACTTGCTTGTATCATTTAACCAAAAATTAAATACAAACAAAAAGTTTAACCATAATCCAGAAACGTATTTGTCATCTAAGTACTTTCGTTGCTCTATTTCTTTATTCTCAATAGCCGAAGATAAAAGCGGCTTCATTTTTTCGAGGAAAGATAGGTGAAGCTCCTTTAAATAAGCTGGCCATTTAGGTAGTGTACTCGTATCTCTTTGTTTTAAATAAGTTGCAAAACTCCTATAATTTTTTACTTCTTCAATAAAGCTAAAAAAAACTGACAATACTTTTTCCCTTGCAGAATAATTAATCCAGGGTTCGCTCTGAACGCATGATTCGAAAGCCTTCTCAAACCATACTTTATAAATATCAGCTTCTAAACTAGCCAAGCTAGCATAATGGTTGTAAAACTCTTTCTCCTCCATACCTATGGCTTTTGAGAATAAATAAACACTTTCGGGCGCTTTATTATGCTCTAGTGTATGTTCAATGTACTGCTTAATTATCTGTGAGTTCATAATAAATAGAACAAGGCTCTACTCAAATGGTTTTCTATATGCTTGTTTATTTGAATGACAGAAGTCAGCTATTCATTACACCTAATTAACTGATGTTACTCTTCTATCATAATAACCAACCTAGCAGGCTTGTCGCCTATAAACGACTCAAAACCATAAACATGCGCATTAAAAACAGAACTATCTTTTCTAACATGCCTCCAAACACCGCTATCGCTAAAGTTCTTTTTAGGTATACTAATAAAATCCAATAGTTTTTGCAGGTCTTCTTTGGGCCTAATATCTTGAATTTTTAAGTTTAAAAACTCTTCTTGGCTATAGCCATATTTTCTAACAGCGGCATTGTTTACATCTACAATTTTCAAACTTTCTATGTCATACATTAACATAGGTAGAGGGCAATTATAAAACAGCGATTTGTATTTTTCTTCTGAGCGCTGTAAAATTTCTTCACTGGCTTTTTTCTGGCTGATATCTCTAAAAAATACTGAAATTCCATTTTTTGAAGGATATAAATAACATTCGAGCCACACTTTTTTAGGCTCATAAAAAGCTTCAAAATGAGTGAACTGTTGTTCTGCTTTGGCTTTCAAAAAAACATCGTAAAAGGGTTTTGCTTGATCTTCAGAAAATTCATTCCATGCGGTTCTTCCTATACTATTATTGGGTGAGCAACCTAAAATTTCGCTAGCCTTTAAATTCATATAGGTATAAGACCAATCTGAGTCCATTTCAATAAACGCATCACTAATTTTTTCAAACATGTTACGCAATTCATTGCTTTTATCGCTTACCTGTTTTATTAATTTTTCATTCCCTTTTCTTAAGCTATCTTCTAAGTATTTACGTTCGGTTAATTCTCTGTGTGCACTCACGTAACCGGTAATATTTCCTTTGTCGTCATAAACCGCATTGGAGTGAGCCAATATAAAAATAATGTTTCCACTTTTGGTTACGGCCTCATATTCATCTTTATAAAAACCTTGTTGCTTTAGTAAGTTTACAGAGTCTTCATACAAATCTTTATTTAATCTGATATGCAATAATTGAGAAGGTCTCCTTCCTATAGCCTCAGCAGCAGTATAACCATACATATCAGTAGCCGCTTTGTTCCAAAAAACAATATTAAACTTATCGTCTGTTGAAAAAATAACATCGTTTACTGTATTAATTAACTTGGCTAAATACAGTACATCTTCTTTTGATTTTTTTCGTACTAAAAACTGTTTACGCTCCGTTAGTAGCAATAAAAAAAGCAAGAAAACAAACAATATAGTAATACCTTTTAATGAGTACTTTAAGTTATCGGACACTAAAACATTAATTGCTTTTCGTTCTATTAATAGTTCATTTTCTGTTGACTGCATTTTCTGTACTATCTGCCTGATATTATCCATTAAAGTATTGCCTTTGCCATTGCCTATATACTGAGAGACCGCATCTAAACTACTTTTGTTTTTAAGATTAATAATTGTTTTGGTATAGGCAATCCGCTGAATGACAGCATCAGTTAGTAAGGAAATATTTCTCTGCTGTTCAGTGTTATCGGAAGTTAAATTTTGAATACGAGCCAATGCTTCATATAAATCTTTTTCCGATTTTTTTAACAGTGCCAGGTATTCGTCTTTTCCTGTTAAAGCATAACCTCGCGACAGGGAGACATTATCAATAGAAAGGGTCAATAAATTTTGTGATTGATAAAGCACTTCATTGGTATGCGCAATACTCACTACAGTATCATTTATTTTGTTTGATAATTGAAAAGAGGCTAACGCAAAAAATATAATTGATAATAGTACCAGAGCTACAATTAAAAATAAAAGTTTATCACGCAACGTTTTCATACAGTAGTAGTCTATTTAATCATTAATATAAAGTTATTAATTATCAGGCAGTCAATAATAAATAAATTTAGAAAAAAACACCATTTAATTATTTAGGCAAACGAAAATAAATTCAAGTAGTATATTTACCGCCAATTGATTCCTCAAAACAAAATAGATGAAATAATTAATGCCGCTAATATTGAGCAAGTTATTGGCGATTATGTGCGTTTAAAACGTAAAGGTGCAAATCTATCCGGGCTTTGTCCCTTTCATAATGAAAAATCACCCTCTTTCTCTGTAAGTCCGGCCAAAGGCATTTATAAGTGTTTTGGTTGTGGAAAAGCGGGTAATGTGGTTAATTTTATTATGGAGCATGATAGCTTAGGCTATATACCTGCATTAAAGTTTTTAGCCGATAAGTTTAACATAGAATGGCCTCAACAGGAATTTGTAAATGTTGACGAGGAGAAAAAACAACGTGACGGGAAAGAAAGCTTACAAATTTTAAATAATTGGGCTAACGAGTATTTTCAAAAAATACTTTGGGAAAATGAAACAGGACAAGCAATCGGGCTTAGCTATTTTGAAGAGCGTGGTTTCAGGCACGATATTATTAAAAAGTTTAACCTTGGATTTAGTTTAGATAGTTGGCAAGCTTTATATGACGATGCCATAGCTAACCAGTTTAAGGAAGAATTGCTTTTTAGTTCGGGGTTAGTTAAACACAGGGAAGACGGAAAAAAATATGATGCTTACAGAGGCCGGGTTATTTTTCCTATACACAACATAAATGGAAAGGTAATAGCCTTTGCCGGCAGGTATTTAAAAAAAGAACCCAATAGCCCCAAATATGTAAACTCACCCGAAACACTGCTATACCATAAAAGTAATGAGCTATATGGTTTAAATTATGCTAAAAATGTAATTCGTCAGCAGGACTCTGTTTACTTGGTGGAGGGTTATACTGATGTGATTAGCATGCATCAGTCGGGGGTTGAAAATGTAGTAGCCTCCAGTGGCACTTCATTAACCGAAGGACAAATACGACTCATTAAACGTTTTACTGAAAATGTAACGGTACTTTTTGATGGCGATGCTGCGGGTATTAAAGCAAGTATTCGTGGTATTGATATGCTTTTGGAGCAAGGCTTAAATGTTAGGGTACTCACTTTTCCTGATGGAGATGACCCTGATAGTTACAGCCAGAAAGTAGGTAGTGATGAATTTAAAGTATACTTAGAAACGAAACGTCAGGATTTTATTGTTTTTAAAGTTAATTTACTTTTATCGGCTGCGGGTAACGACCCTATACAAAAGGCATCGGTAACGCGCGATATTGTTGAGAGTATAAGTAAAATACCTGATAGCATTAAACGCTCAGTTTTTGTATCGGAATGTTCGCGTTTACTACAGGTTGATGAACAGGTATTAATTGTAGAATTAAACAAACTACGCAAACAGTTTTTAAGTGATAAAGACCGTCAATACATAAGTGAATTACCGGAGCAATCAACAAACAATGAAAGTAGCTACCAGAATGATTTACAGGAAACGCTTGACGATGCTACTATATTTGATAGTCTGGAACAGGATTTAATCCGTATACTGGTTAATTATGCTGACAGAACATTAGAGGATAATAAAACTGCTGCGGCTTATTTATTAGAAGAATTAGTAACAAAGGAAATAGCCATCGAGCACCCTATTGTTAAACTAATTTTAGAAGAAACATATCTGGCTTTGCAACAAGGTGAAGTGGTGAGTGGCTCTTATTTTACCAACCATCAAAACCCGCTTATAACGGCTTTAACAGCCAGTGTTATTAGCAAAGAGTATATAATTAGCCCTAACTGGGAAAAAAAGGCTGAAGTAAATATGAGCTTGTTTTTTAAAAATATAAAACAAGATATTGATACAGCTATTCTTCATTTGCACATTAAATATATTGATAGGCTAATGAAGCAAAACATGAAAGTGCTTGAATCAATAGGAAATGAAGAGGAAGAACAATTACACCAGCACTTACATATGGACTTAATGAAACAACGCACTGAGCTTACTAAAAAAATTGGTGCTGTTATCGTAAAATAAACTTAACTACATTAAATAATTAATGAGGAACTTAATAACCTACATGAGATTATTTCTATTGCCCGTTATGTTACTTTTCGCAGGCTCAATTAACTCACAAAGTATTTTAAACGACAGCATCAGCTCTACAAACCAATTAAACGGTTGTTATAAACCTAATATTCTTGTATCACATCCTTTCGGACTATTTATTAGTAGAATTAACCATAACTTTAATGGGGCTCCTCCAAAAGTAATAAAGTTAAATATTGATTTGGGGAGTGCCAATGTATGGTTGCCTGAAGTAAAAGCATACAGACCTAAAGACCCTGCGGTAATGGAACATCTTAAACTATTCCCTTGGCATAAAAGGGATTCTGTATTTCAAGCTTTCCCACAGAATTACGACTCTAGCGTATTTTCTGCTGATGGGGTTATAAAAACCTTTGATATTAATGTTAGACTCCCCTTTTCAAAAAGTATTGAACTGGCGGTAAACATGAGGAGCTTTTTATTAACCCAAGGTGAAATGCCCTTTTCTATTTTAACCAATGATGAATTGATAGAATTTTTTCATAGTAAAATAGCTGGAGGTGAAGACCCTTTTGCTCGCAAAAGTTATGGTTTAAATAAGGCTAATATTTACTACCAAGATTTAAAAGGTAATACTCTACAAATAAAAAATGGTCAATTTGTAATACCCGGCATTCAGTTTAATTTATTTCATTATCTAAAATGGAATTTCCTTCGCAAACATCAATTACTATTCAACAGTGGTTTGCATATTGGTTGTAATACGTCCGTGTATAACCGTTCATTAGATTTAGGTGCTTCTGCAGCAATACAAAAACAAATAAAAATACGAAAGAAAAACGCGCTTACATTTGCTTTAGCTGGAAGTATTCTAAAGCAAAAAGTTATTGATATAAACTCTCAGGCAGCCTTTAGTAGTAGCCCTTACTTCTTTGCTTATGAAACAATGTTTGAATACCGGAAACAACTGGAAAAAGGTAAATTCTGGCAAATTGGTTTAAACTTTTATTATCAAAGCGCATATAATAATGAGGAGGATTTTGACCAATTAACCCCAATAGGTAATAGAATAAGTCCACATTGGCACTTAGCACTTACACACCTTTATCGCAATAACCAAAACTGGTCTTTGATTAGCTCCTATGGTAACAAATGGATTTGGAGTTTTTACTTAAACGAAGACTTCAAGGTAAACAATGCCCCGGATATCCAAACTGGTATTGCCGTTGAAATACCCATTTCATTTAAAAAAATAAATTAAATACTGTATTCTTTATAAAGTATATGAACAACTTAAATTTTGGCAAAGTAATTGTATGGTAGGTTTTAAAACCTAAAACATACTTTTATGAAAACGAAAACCATCATTGTGCTATTGGCTTTTATAGCTTGCTTATCTGCATGTACTCCTAAAGTTGCTTTTAACGAAGCCCTCAGAAACAACCTCGATTTAAAATCAATAAAACCTGAAAAGCTACAATTTTATATTGACCGCAATGTTGATTTACGAAGGGAAGCAGCCTCTAATACTACTAAAATAACATCCGGCAAAATTGAATTATATAAAGGCAAAAATGTTCAAATTTTAAGCATTAAAAACCTTACTCCGGGTATATGCATACGCAGCACTGACTCCACGCTTGACATAGCTTTTGAAAACAACAACGATTTATTTTTACAGTTTAAAAAAGTTAAAACGGTGGAGTCTGATGTAAAAATATATATGCTCAATACTTTTAAGAATGAAGAAGGAATTGTATTTGTTAACTATGGTGGCAATAGTTATCAGATAGAGAACTATGCTGCTGAAGCACAAATATTAATTAAAAGAAAGGTGGCTAATAAGGAAAAGGTAAACATTAAAAATATAAAAGGCCGTATACTTTAAGGTTAATTGATTAATACTTTAAGCTAATACCACTTCAATACAAAAAAGCCTTACTTATTTTCTCAATAAGTAAGGCTTTGGCTTAATTAATTTTAGACTATTTGCTTACAAAAATGGCACTTTAACCACTTTAGCTTTTATCAATTTCTCTCTTATTTCAATATAAATTTCTGTATCGGCTTTGCTATGGGCTGCATCTACGTAACCCATACCAATGGCTTTGTTTAAGCTTGGTGATTGTGTACCTGAAGTTACTTCACCTATGGTATTACCATTGGCATCTTTGATAACATAATGCTGACGAGGAATACCTCTGTCTATTAACTCAAAACCAACTAATTTTTTGGTAGCTCCATTTTCTTTAATAGCTTTATGATGCTCGCTCATGATAAATGGTTTGGTAAATTTAGTAATCCAACCCAAACCTGCTTCTATCGGGCTTGTTTCATCGTTTATATCATTACCATATAAGCAGAAACCTTTTTCTAAACGTAAGGTATCGCGGGCACCTAAGCCAACCGGCATAATATCAAACTCTTTTCCTGCTTCAAATATGGCATCCCACATTTTTTTAGCATCTTTATTCCATACATAAATTTCAAATCCGCCTGCACCGGTATAACCCGTGTTTGAAATAATTACATCTTCGCAACCAGCCATAGTACCACCACAAAATGTATAATATTCCATAGCGCTTAAATCAACATCAGTTAATTTTTGCAATGCTTTAATGGCATTAGGACCTTGTACTGCTAATAAGCTTAACTCATCGCTTATGTTTTGCATGTCTACACCAAATGTATTGTGTTGGCTAATCCAGTTCCAGTCTTTTTCAATGTTTGAAGCATTTACTACCAAATAGTATTCATCCTGACTCCAACGGTACACCAATAAATCATCGACTATACCGCCTTTATCGTTAGGTAAGCAACTGTACTGTACTTTACCATCAGTTAACTTTGAAGCATCGTTACTTGTTACTAATTGAATTAAATCCAATGCCTTTTCGCCTTTAAGCACAAACTCGCCCATGTGGCTAACATCAAAAACCCCCACTGAATTGCGAACAGCTAAATGTTCCTGAATTAAATTGGTATAAAGTACAGGCATATTGTAACCTGCAAACTCAATCATTTTAGCACCTAAACCGGCATGCAAATCATTTAAAGCAACGTATTTCATTTATGAATTATTTTTAAGTTATGCTGGCGAAAATAGCATAATACTTTAATTTTTTACTATGACCAGTAAGTTTATAAGCATGACTTTAGCTAGATAAAAAATACCTAAAACTGATAACCAACACCAATACTGGCATTAATAAACAAAGCCCCGCCTCTACCCATTCCCGGAGAAAAATAAGGTAGACTGTAGGCTTCTTTTTCATCTACGTTCATAGATGAGTACAAGGGATTATCCTGATGCAGGAATTTAGAACCTGACGACCCTTCGAAATGAAGAAATACTTTTTTATGGACTTTTACTATGATGCCCAAGGCTAATTCTAAACCTATGTTAAAATCATTGGTCTGAAATGTTTGACTGTAAGTGTCCCATACTTTATCTTTAAATTCTGCCGTTAAGTTTTGATTGGCATAAGAAAATATAACATTGGGTCCAATATATATAACCGCACCTGAAAATTTGTGGTAGGCGGCTAACCCAATTTTACCAAAGCCTCCATTTACTTTATATACGGCATTCCCTACGCTGTTATCATTATTATAGTTAACAAAACCCAAAGCCATGGTTGGCGCAAAACCACTTTGTTCTGCCAAATGGAAATACTTGAGCTCAAACCCGGCTGACCACTCAAAAATACGGTAATTCAACGATAACAAATCAGTACCAACGGTATCGTATGGTATTGACTTTTTTGATTGAGCAAATGAATTAAACCCAACAATAAAAAACAGTAGTATGATAATACTTTTTTTCATGTTAGTTAAGTCTTAAAATATATCGCCCTGAATTTATGCTACTAACGGGTTTACTTCCTGTAACAACTAATCCTTTCGCAAGGCGTTCCATTCTGTTATTTTCGCCCCAACAACCTTTATTATAAGCTACTGGCCCCCACTTGTAAGTAAAAGTAACTGTATCTGTTCCATTGGCATGGTTTATTGTAAACTGCGTTTGCTCTGCCCTCGGGTTTAAAGTTAAATCAGTTGCCGTATCGGTAGCTACCTGTTGTACATAATCGGAACCAAGCCACTCTATGGTATTAATTTTTACGTTGATGTAATTATTGTTTACATCTTTGACCTGCACTATAAGCGTATATTTACCGCTACTTCCTGGCGAGTAATAATCGTCCTTGCAACATGATTGAAAGATACTAAGCAGGATGAATATGTAAGCTAACTTTTTAAACATGTTTTAAGCGTTATAGATACAAACATAAAATCATTTTTTAATTATTTTATGTTCAGGCATTTAAAAAGCCTCTTATATTTAACTAATCAATTCAATAATTTTTTTCCTCAACTCATCAATGTTCACTTTTTTAGTGGCTGAAATAAATATAACCTGTCCGTTTTCTTTGGCCATCCAGGTATTTTTCAAGCGTTCTATATAAGTTAACTGTTCCGTATCTTCACCAAAAGGATCATCTGGTTGAAGCGGTTCTTTTAATTGATCTATTTTATTAAAAACCAATAATTGTTTTTTATTACTTGCCCCTATTTCAAGCAAAGTACTATTTACCAAATCCAACTGATCTTCAAAATTTTCGTGGCTAATATCTACTACGTGTAACAATAAATCAGCTTCGCGCACTTCATCTAAAGTTGATTTAAAACTCTCTACTAACTGATGTGGGAGTTTTCTTATAAAACCAACGGTATCGCTTAATAAAAAAGGTATATTGTCAAATACTACTTTGCGTACTGTACTATCAAGCGTGGCAAACAATTTATTTTCCACCAGCACTTCGCTTTTGCTCAGCAAATTCATAATGGTTGATTTACCTACATTGGTATAACCAACCAGAGCTACACGTTTTTTCTCATCCCTATTTTGCCTGCGTGTTACTGATTGTTTGTCAATTTGCTTTAACTTTTCTTTCAGCTTACTTATTTCGTCACGCAACAAACGTCTGTCTGTTTCTATTTCTGTTTCTCCGGGACCACGCATACCAATTCCACCTTTTTGTTTGGTTAAATGGGTCCACATACGGGTTAAGCGAGGTAATAAATATTGTGCTTGTGCTAATTCAACCTGGTATTTGGCTTGTGCCGTACTTGCCCTGTTGGCAAAAATATCGAGTATTAAATTGCTTCTGTCTAATATTTTTATTTTTAACTCCTGCTGAATATTGCGCAGTTGAGAAGGACTTAGCTCATCGTCAAAAATAACAATATCAATTTCGCGTGCGGTAACATATTCCAGTATTTCAGCCAGCTTACCCTCGCCCACATAAGTACGTGAACTTGGATGTGGTAAACGTTGTAAAAATTGCTTTTCAACTACAGCTCCCGCTGTTTGTGCTAAAAATTCCAATTCGTCAATATATTCCTGAGCCTTCTCTATTTTCATATTGGGGGTAACAACACCCACCAATACTGCTTTTTCCTGAGGTTTTGCTGTATCGTAAAGTTTTTTTGCCATTTAAGTAATCATCATTTTTAAAATCGGTCATTTTGTTAATTTGCAATCCAATTTTAAAAGGTTGCAAAATAATGCATAAACACACACTGCTTTACATAATTAGTATTTTTATTTTAACAAATGTTACAATTGGTCAAACAATTGAATTTGGACAGGGCGTTAAACTAAAAAACAGGAACAGCTATTCGCAAATAATGGGCAGTAATGAGTCGGGCACTTATTTAATCAGGAGTAAAGACAATGCTTTTAGTAAGGACGTTAGTTTGGAAAAGTACAATGCCAAGCTAAACCTGGAGTCGAGCAAAGAATTTGAATTGAGCATTCCTGCCGATATTTTAAAATTTTTTATGATTAACCAAAGCATCTATGCTTTTATTGCGGCCAAAAATAACAATACCAAAAACCTTGATTTTTTAGTACAGAAATTTGATTTAGGCGCCAACCAAATAGGCGGTATGATATTACTTGCCTCGGTTGAAGAAGAGCTCATAAGTGCTAAAAGCGATATTGGTATAAGGCTAAGTAGCAACAAAAAATATTTTAGCCTTAGTTTGTTAAGCCGCGATAAGGACAAAGAAAAATCTGTTTTTTACCTGTATGGATTTGATTTGGAGCTGAACAAAATATACAATAAAACAGCAACCATTAATTTTCCGTTGGGCGATATTGAAAGCAGCTCCCGTGAGAATGATAATGATGGCAATTTTTTTGTTATTTTAGATTTTCCGAAATCATATAACAACAAAAGAAAAACAGAACTACGCAACTTTGTGCTGTACAGTTATTATAAGGATAAGGATGAATTGTTAACTTACGAAATTAACAAACCCAATACTACAGATGTGAATGAAAACAGCATTAACAGTTCTGACTATTATATTGACGATGTTGGCTTTTGCATTAACAGTGTAAAAAAACAATTATGCATAACCGGTTTTTATGGCAGCGAAAAGGAAAATACAGTAAAAGGTTTTTTCTTACAAAGTATTGACCTAACTAATAACCAGGTATTGCAAAATGTTATCAATGCCTCTTCGTTAGAAACCTTGCGAGAACAACTTTCATTCAGCAAAACCATGGACCTAAACGACATGTATATAAGAAAAATTATTGCCCGCAGCGATGGTGGTTGTTTTATGATTGCTGAAAAATATTTTTTAACACGTCAGTCATACACTTATTATATCAATGGTTTTCCGCAAACCAATACACGCACCGTTTATAATTATAATGATGTGATGCTTTTAAGCATCAATGCCGATGGTTCATTACAACACGGTGCAGTAGTAAAAAAAGAGCAGCAATCAGTAAGTGATGGTGGTTATTATTCATCGCTCAGTAATTTTATAAACAACGATGCTATTTATACTTTATACAATAACGATGTAAACCAGGAAGGCGATTTACAAATGAGTAAATTTGATGTATTGGGCAAAAATGAAAACAAAATATTGGTGAAAGCCATCAATGCAAGTTTGTTAATGATACCTGCTGAAAGTAAACAAATTTCGGCCAACTCGTTTTTGGCTTGTACCATTCGCGATAAACGTTTTACTTTGATGCGTGTTACTTTTTAATTCTATAAAACCTTGCTGAACTTATTCCGAAACAATAACATATTTGCTTTAATATTTGCACTACTTTTTTTAGTATTACTCAGGTTATCGCCTTTTTTACAAACACTTCCTATTGATTTAAATACGAATGCTCCGTTAGCTCAGTTTTTGTTTGATTGGTTTAAATCATTTAACGATTATTATTATTTCAGTATTATAAGTGCCAGTGTTTTGGTTTTTGCACAGGCATGGTTGCTTAACCACATCGTTGTTCAGCATAGTATTTTAATTACCGATACTTTTCTACCCGGCCTGCTATTCATTGTACTAAACAGCTTATACCCTGCTCAAATGTTTTTGAGCCCGCAGTTAATAGCCAATTTGTTTATTATATTTATGTTTCAGCGTTTGTGCTTTTTATATGAAGCAGAAAAACCTTTGTATTTTGTGTTAGATGGTGGTTTGTATTTGGGTATGGCCGTATTGCTTAATTACGATACGTTGATATACTTACCCTTTATCTTAATCAGTGTAGTGTTAATGACTTATTTCAATATACGTTACTTATTGGTTTCAGTATTTGGTATTTTATTACCGCTTTATTTATTGGGTGTAACCTTTTTTATGTTTGACAGTTTAAATGAGTTGCAAATAATTGTAAACAACAGCTTGCAACGCCAATATATTAACGAGCTAAGCATTAACTGGAGCAAAATTTTCCCATGGATTTTAGTGGCTGCAGTAGTGCTAATTTCGGGCATATCATTACAGGCAAACTATTTTAAAAACAAAGTAAAAACACGCAGGATATTATTTACTGTTGCGCTGTTCATTATCATTTCATTTTGCATTGTAGTTATTGAAGATCATAACATTGTTTTTGCATTGTGTTATTTAACGGTTCCTACCAGTATTGTTATGGCCAACTACTTTATCAGCAAAAAACTATTCTACCTGAAAGAAGCTGTATTTTTTTCACTCATTATAGCCTCGGTGCTATACCAATACATTATTCACTAACAAATGAATCACTTTATAAAAGCATTTATTACGCTACTTACACTAGTAATAGCCATACCCATTTTTGCACAAAAGAATGAGCCTAAAGCTTTATTAATGACTGACAATACCATTCAGTTTTTTAAAACAGAACAATATGAAACTGTTTATAATACAGGTGATTCTATTTTCAGACGCAGGTCAACACCCGACAGGCTGCAAAGTGTATGGGAAAGTTTAGCAACTATTAACGGTGAACTAAAAGAAGTGGGCAGTACCAAATATAATTTTGTTGATACCTTACACATAACCACTACCAAACTTAAATACAAAAACGGAGCCGTTGGTTTGCGCTTGATTTATACTTTAAACTGGGAAATAGCCGGGCTTTTTATTGTAGATGCAGAACCCATGTACAGCATACCTACTTATGCCAATACGTTCGGCTTTTACGAAATAAGAATTCCTTTTGGTGGCGATAAATATAAAGGCGAAGCTATATTGACGGTACCAATAACCGAAAAAAAATATCCTTGTGTAATTATAGTTGGGGGCAGCGGCCCTGTAGATAAAGATTTAACTTTTGGACCCAATCGTATATACAAAGACTTTGCTTGGGGGCTTGCCAACAAAGGGGTGGCTTCATTGCGTTTTGATAAAAGAACCAAGGCCTACTTTGGTAAAATAATGGAAGCGCATAAGGCTGGAAGTTATTATACCATTGAGCAGGAATATTTAGAAGACATACAAACTTTGGTTAATCGCTTAAGTAAAAAAACACAAATCAACCCCAATAGAATATACCTGATGGGGCATAGCCAGGGAGCTGGTTTAATGCCATTACTATTGAAACAAAATAAAAAAGTAGCCGGTGGTATTATGTTAGCTGGAAACTATAGTAGCTTAACAGATTTAATGCTTTATCAGTTTGATTATTTAATGCCCCTGCAAGCCAAAACAGCAGCCGATACTGCTGCATTTGAAAACTTAAAAAAGCAAGTTTTATTGGCACAACAACCCAACTTAGCCAAAACTACGCCTAACGATAGCCTTCCGCTAAGCTATCCGTTTAGCTACTGGAATTACCTAAGCAAACTAGACTTACATGCCATGGCTTTAAAAAACAACAAGCCTGTATTAATATTACAAGGACAACGCGATTATCAGGTACCATTTTCCGAGTATAAAAAGTGGGAAACACTTTTAAATGGTAAAACCAATTACATGTTTGCTTCGTTTGAAAAGCTGAATCATTTGTTTTTAGAAGGCACAGGTAAATCAACCCCGGCCGAATACTTTACCAGGAGCAATGTGCCGGAATATGTAATTGATGAAGTAGTGAAGTGGATTAATGCCCAACCCAAGTAATAAACGGGCTATATAAAGTCATTCGCCAATCCATAAAAAATCAAAAAATCTCCAAAACAGATTACCTATATTCGCCATTTAAAATTTTAACATGGCATCTAAGCTTTCTTTATACAATACTTTAACCCGAACCACCGAAGAATTTAACCCTATTTTAGCCAACCATGTGGGCATGTATGTTTGCGGCCCTACGGTTTATAGCAATGCGCATTTAGGCAATGCACGCACCTTTATTTCATTCGATGTGATATTCCGTTACTTTTTACACTTAGGTTATAAAGTACGTTATGTTAGAAACATTACCGATGCAGGTCATTTGGAAAGCGATGCAGATGAAGGCGAAGATAAAATAGCAAAAAAAGCAAAGCTGGAGCAATTGGAACCAATGGAAATAGTACAACGCTATACCATTGATTTCCGTGAAATGATGCGTATGTTCAATGCATTGCCACCAAGCATTGAACCAACAGCTACCGGCCATATTATTGAGCAGATTGAAATGACTAAACAAATTTTAGCCAATGGATATGCTTATGAAACAAATGGCTCTGTTTATTTTGATGTAGAAAAATTTACCAAAGAATATAATTACACCATTTTATCAAACCGTAATCTGGATGAGTTGTTGAATAACACCCGCGATTTAGACGGACAAAATGAAAAACGTGGTCGTTTAGATTTTGCACTTTGGATAAATGCCAAACCTGAACATATTATGAAATGGCCTAGCCCTTGGGGTGTTGGTTTTCCGGGATGGCATTTGGAATGCTCAGCTATGAGTAGTAAATATTTGGGCAATGAGTTTGATATACATGGTGGCGGAATGGACTTAGTACCTACACACCATACCAATGAAATAGCACAAAATTTAGCTTGCCATAAAACACAACCTGCCCGTTATTGGATTCATACGAATATGTTAACCGTAAACGGACAAAAAATGAGTAAAAGTTTAGGTAACTCCTTTTTACCACACGAATTGTTTAGTGGCTCACATAAATTATTAGAAAAAGGATACAGTCCAATGACAGTACGCTTTTTTATGTTACAGGCACATTACAGAAGCACTTTAGATTTTAGTAACGAAGCATTGCAAGCGGCTGAAAAAGGTTTTGCCCGATTAATGAATGCCTGCAAATTGGTTAGCGAGTTAAAAGCAAGCCAACAAACCAGCATCAATATAGCTACACTAAAACAAAACATTTACGATGCGTTAAATGATGATTTTAACACGCCTATTGCCTTAGCACATTTGTTTGAAGTAGTGCGTATAGTTAACTCTATAAACGATGGTAAAGAAAGCGTTACTGAAAGCGATAAAGAAGCATTGCAAACCCTTATGCACAGCATAGTATTTGATGTATTGGGCTTACAGGCAGAGCAGGCAGAAAACACTGATAAGTTGGACGGTTTAATGCAAATGATTATTGAACAACGCAACACTGCTAAAAACAACAGAGACTTTGCAACCAGCGACAGCATACGTAACAAACTAAAAGAAATTGGTTTTGAAATTAAAGATGGTAAAGAAGGAACCACTTATAGTATCAATTAATAACAACATTCTTTCCTGAAAAAATGAAACAACACAATCAATACATATATATATTTATAAGTTTAGTAAGCAGTGTATTGTTGCTAAGTGCTTGTGGTAATGAAACACCACCAAGTACCACCAAACAAACCGATACGGCTACCACACAAGCTACCGGCTACCAACAGGCTTCGCCCAACTTTAATGCTGATTCGGCTTATTACTTTGTACAAAAACAAGTTGATTTCGGGCCACGTGTAACAGGCACCAAAGAAAGTATTAAATGTGCAGCCTGGTTAAGCCAGCAGTTTAAAAACTATGGTGCTAAAGTAACCGAGCAAAAAGGACAGGTAACCAATTGGGCTAAGAGTAAATTAAATTGTATAAACATTATTGCACAGTTTAACCCTGAAGCAAAAAAACGTATATTGATTACTGCGCATTGGGATAGTCGCCCTGTGGCCGATAACGACCCTGTGGAAAGCAATAGAACAAAACCTGTATTGGCTGCTGACGATGGTGGCAGTGGCGTAGCGGTTATGTTGGAAATAGCCAGAGTTATTAAGCAAAATAAACTAAACGGAATTGGTGTTGATTTAATTTGTTTTGATGCGGAAGATTGGGGAAATCCATCGGCTGAATTTCAAGATGCCGATACCTATTGTTTAGGTACGCAATACTGGGGACAAAATATAGTGCCACAAAACTACACAGCTGACTTTGCGATTAACTTAGATATGGTTGGTGGTAAAGATGCAAAATTTATCTGGGAGCAACACAGCATAAACCAGGGCGAAAATGTATTGCGTAAAGTATGGGAAAAAGCGGCTTTATTAAACTATGGTAATTTCTTTTATTACTACCAATACGGACAAATAACTGACGACCATTTTTACGTTCATAAATACACCAAAATTCCGGCTATTGATATTATAAACTTTAATAAAGAAACCGGCTTCCCTGCTTGGTGGCATACAGTTAACGACAATATGAGCAATATTGACAGGGCTACTTTAAAAGCTGTTGGTCAAACCGTATTAGAGGTTATTTACACCGAGAAATAATTACCTGGATTTAGCATGAAATTTTTCAGTTTTACTTGGAAAGAAAAAGCTGTTTACGCAGCCTCTATGTTGCTAAGCAAAGCTGTTAATGCTAATAAAAATATAAGCACTTACTCGCCTAAACGTATATTGTGTATTAAGCTTGATGAAATAGGCGATTTATGTTACAGCCTGCATGTGTTTGATTTATTAAAACAAAACCATCCTGAAGCAGAAATAACATTGTTATGCAAACCTTTTGCATTGAGTTTGGTGGAGCATCATCCGGGTATTGATGTGGCTACACATTCATGGAACGATTTAACTGGTTACTACGATACGATTATTGATTTAAGAGGCAACTGGAGAAGCATCAGGTATGCTGCAGCACACCAACCAAAAGTAAGGTTAGACAGGGGCATGGTGCGCTTTGCCAATATGCGTGCAGGCAAACACCCGCACGAGGTATTTACCAATTTGCAAATTATAACACCTTTACTAAAAAATATACCTGCAAACCCGCAACCTGAAATATATGTAGGCCAACAAAATATAGAAAAGGTAAAGCAGTATTTGCAAACACATCAGTTAAATAACATAGCCCTATTTCATACGGGAGCACGCAAGGAATTAAGAAAATGGCCTGCTGATAACTTTGCTAAACTGGCTGTTTATTTAAAAGAAAAACATCAGCTCGATATTCTTTTTACAGGCGATCAATCTGATATAAAAAGTATTGAAAACATACAACAGCATATTCCTTTTAAAACTTACAATACTGCCGGCTTATTTAACTTAATTGAGTTTAGCGCTTTAGCCAAACTAAGCACTTTGTATGTAGGTAACGAAAGTGGACCTTTATGTATAGCCACCGTAAGTGGTGCTACTGCGCTTGGTTTATTCGGACCGGGTGAACCTTTTGTATTTTATCCGTTTGGTAAAAACACTGCATATATACACCATGTATTGGAATGTAATCCGTGTAACCAAATTACCTGTGTGCATCCAACTAATCCATGTATACAACGTATAAGCATTTCAGAAGCACAGTTGGTCTGTGCGGAGTTATTGGCTAAAATTTATTAATACATTGTTTATGTATGTATTGCTAATACGCTTTGCGTAACATATCAGCATAAACATTAGGCAAAATACTTTCTTCTACAGCCTTTGCTGCTTTTTCAACATCGTAAGCCACTCGTATAAACTCCACTTGAATACTGTCTTTATCAAATTTGCTACTATTGTCGTTTAGGCTAATCATTACATAACAGCCTCTTGGGTCTCCATCTTTTGGTTTACCTATGGAACCTAAATTGATAGCGTGGCGAAATGCCTTTTGTCCATCTTTATCATATTCGAAAATACGGTGATATGGTTTGTGTGTATGCCCGAAAAACATAAGGTCTGCATTAGAAGTTTCCATGATACGCAGCATACTTTTTTCTTCACGGTCTTCAAATAAATATTCGTTTATTTTTCGTGGACTACCGTGAACCATCAATAAAAATAACTGGTCATTATTGAGTTGATGCTCTACTTGAATATGTGCAGGAAGTGTTCGTAAATAATGGCGTTCCTCAGCGTTTACTAACTGATTTGTTAACGCAATTGACTGAACACCCATTCCTTTTTCTTCGTCTGTTTTATAGGCACAACCACAGTCGTCTGAAGTTCTGCCAACACCAAAATCATAATTTCCGGCAATGGTTGGAATACCTCTTTTTCTAATTTCATTTATTACTTCATTAGGCCAAATATTATAGCCTACCAAGTCCCCTAAACAATAAATCGCATCGGGTTTTGTAGTTTCAAGGTCTTTAAAAAAGGCTTCCAATGCAGGAAGGTTTGCATGGATGTCGCTGAATAATGCAATTTTCATTTTATGTATTTTTTGATTTTAAAAATTCTTCAATTTCTTGAATTGTTTGTTTCGAAGTTCTGTTTAATCCTACAAGCGTTGCGGAAGCGTACCCTGTCCAACCGCCATAACCAACCAACCACAACCCATCTACATCCAAAGACTTACTTTCTTTGGTATTGGCAATGCCTCTTTCATCCGTTTTTATCAACGATTTCAAATAGGAAGTATCATAACCAAAACCGGTACACCAAATGATGGCATCAAACTCCTCTTGCTCGCCATTATCCCAAATTACACCTTTGTCATAAAGTTTGCTGAATGTTCCACTTGAAACTAATACACCCCTTTGGCGGGCTTCTTTAACAGGCGGAACCATAACTATATTTCCTAAACTGTATTGCGATGCATCAAAAGGTTTTCCTTCCTGTTCTGCTTTGTATTTTGCGGAGGCTACATTAAACAAGTAATATCCATCTACTTCGTCAGGTAAAAATTCAGGTTGTTTTTTAGTTGACCATTTTACCGTAGTAACCTTTGAAACTTCGGCAACGATTTGAGCTCCTGAATTACCTTCGCCTACCACTAATGTTTTCAAACCTACAAAATCATGGGGCTTTTTATAGTTTCCGGAGTGAATTTGGATGCCTGAATATTTTTCTATCCCCTCCACTTTTGGAATGTATGGATTGCCCCAAGTTCCTGTTGCGGAAATAACTGTTTTGGCATAGAAAATACCATTGTCAGTATAAACCTTAAAGCCTATTTCTTCTTTTGTTATTTTGCTAATTTCTACGCCTCGTCTAACATTAAGTTGATAATGCGCTTCATACTTATTTAAGTAATCAATCACTTCTTGTCTCAGGGGAAATTTATTATTTGATTTTGGCATTAACCAACCAGGTAGAGAGCTATAATCTGCCGGAGAAAAAAGGGTTAAACTATCCCAAGCATTCAGCCAAGCACCACCAGGGTTTTGCTGTTTATCTAATATGATGAAATTGACTTTAGCTCTTCTGAGATAATAGCCACATGCCAATCCGCTTTGTCCACCTCCAATAACAATGGTATCAAAAATTTCTTTCATTGGTTAATTGAATTATTGGTTTTCTGTGAAATATTTTTTTCTATACCAAAAAGCAACATTAACTAAAGCTATTAATGCAGGCACTTCAACCAAAGGCCCAATTACCCCTGCAAAGGCTTGTCCGCTATTAATACCAAATACACCAATGGCTACTGCAATGGCTAATTCAAAGTTGTTTCCTGTAGCAGTAAAAGCAATGGAGGTGCTTTTTGAATAATCTGCACCAAAATACTTTCCAACAAAAAAGCTAACAATGAACATGATTACAAAATAAACAACGAGTGGAATAGCAATCCGCACCACATCCATTGGAATTTGAACAATGAGTTCGCCTTTTAAACTAAACATAATAACTATGGTAAATAGCAAGGCTATTAAAGTAATTGGGGAGATAACAGGAACAAATTTATCCTGAAACCATTGAGTTCCCTTTAATTTTATAAGTGAATATCGGCTTATAATACCCAATGCAAAAGGAACGCCTAAATATATACCTACACTCTCGGCAATTTGACCAATGCTTATGTTTACCTCAAAACCTTTATAGCCAAAAATGGGAGGAAGAATTGTTATAAAAACATAAGCATAAACACTGTATAAAAGTACTTGAAAAATACTATTCAATGCTATCAATCCTGCTGCGTATTCTCGGTTCCCATCAGCTAAATCGTTCCAAACAACTACCATGGCAATACAACGGGCTAAGCCAATCAAAATTAAGCCAATCATATATTCCGGATAACCTTGCAGGAATATTAATGCTAAAAAGAACATAAGTATAGGGCCAACAATCCAATTTAAAAACAATGAAGCGCCCAGCACTTTTGTGTTTTTAAATACTTCTCCCATCTGTTCATACTTTACCTTGGCAAGCGGTGGATACATCATTAAAATTAATCCAATGGCTAATGGGATATTGGTTGTTCCACTTGAAAAAGAATTGATAAAACCACTACTTGACGGAATAAAATAACCTATGGCAACACCCAAAATCATTGCTATAAAAATCCATAAGGTTAAAAATCGGTCTAAAAAACTTAGTCTCTTTCTTTCTACTACTGGTGCACAATTATTTGCTGTCATATTTTATCTATTTATTAACAGCAGTTACCGCCCGGTTTACAAGTATTTTGGGCTGTCATTTCAGCTAGATTTACTTTTAGTTTATCTGTCGGAATTCCGCAACTGTCAGAAGCCAAACAAGCTGTTTGTTTTGACACCAATACAAAGTTTTTTCCATTAAAGTCTAAATCGTATTTACCAATGGTGTCTGACTGATACTCCACTTCAATTTCTAAATCTTCCATGCCCAACTTATCCTCTGATAGTTTAATAATATTAAGCAGTTTTGTTGGTTTCAAACGGTGGTCAAAATCGTTTGCATCCCACAACTGAAAGTTGGCTACTTTCTCATTTCTTATGGTGCCACCACAGTCAATAAAGTGTTTGCTTACTACACCAATTTCGGTAACATGAAAATGTTCAGGAACTAAAGTTCCGTTTTGAAGTTCAAAGTTTACTGCCTCTGCAGTACTTAAGTATTTTTTTATGTCTGATAATTTCATTTTATGTTTATTTTTTAGTTAACAACAATTGTTTTTCTTTTTTTCTAACTTGGTTGAAATGGCTCCGAAATAGTTTTGCAGTTTTTGTAAAGCCTTTTCATCAATACAGTAACAAATAGCGTTACCTTCAATATTGCCTTTTATAAGTCCAGCATTTTTAAGTTCCTTTAAGTGCTGCGAAACTGTTGGCTGTGCCAATGGAAGTTCATTTACAATATCACCACAAATGCACGCATCTACTTTTATTAAATACTCTAAAATGGCAATCCGTGCAGGATGTCCTAATGCCTTTGCAAGTGTTGCAATGGTGTTTTGTTTATCTGTAAAATGCTCTGTTTTGGTAGTGCCCATTTCTTTATAGCTATATTGCAATATTACGATAAAGATTCAAAACAACAAATATTTTTTTAAATGAGTTGTTGGGGTCTGACTTATTGAAAGCGTATTAACGGTAAATTAGAAACGTAAAACCTTTGTCGCCATTAGTTTTTCTTTGCATGTTGTTGCAACAATTTCAAAGTATGCATCAATGCACTTTTGTTTGTCCAATCCTGATGTCCGGGAATTACATATTGAGGTTTACCAAATTTCTTTTGTATGTTTTTTATAGTAGTTGGCCACTGTTTTGTATCTGCATCACCCAAATTGCCAAGGTCAATAGCTTCTACACTCTTTATTAAACAGCCACCATATAAAACTTTATCTTTTTCAAACCATACCACAATATTATCAGGCGTATGCCCTGCACCACCATAATAAGTTTGAAACCTATATTGGCCAACCATGAAAACAGTGTCTTTATCAATTAAAAACTCCGCTTGCTTTTGATTCTGTGCTTTACAAATTAATGCTGTTTGCTTAGTGGTAAAAGTTTTTATGCCTTGTTGTTGGTAGTATTCCAATCCAGCCGTTCTGTCTTCATGCGAATGCGTAGCAATACTTATCACTACGTTTTTGCGATGCTTCATTTGAATGCTATCCAGTAAAGGTTGGAATTGTGTGGTATCCCAAGGTGTATCAATCATTACAACGCCACTGTCTGTTACCAAATAAAGTCCATTAGCAGGAAATGGTGTTCCTTTATATACATGATAAGTCGTATATACATAAAAGTCGCCTGTTAAATGCGTTATTGTTAAAGGACTCATTGCTGACTGAGAAAATAGTACTGTCGGGAAAATAAAACTGATTATAGCTGTTATAATTACTTTCATTACGCTTTCCTGTTTATCCAATCATGATAAGTCATTTCAAACTTAATTTCACCTTTTCCATGTATACCAATTTCTCTCCAACCTGCATTCCTGTAAAATGTTTCAGCCCTTGTTTTGGGTGCAGTACCCAGCCAAACAGTATCACTTGTTTGTGTAAAATACCAGTCTATCATTATGTCGTGTAATTGCTTACCTATTCCCTGCTTTTCAAACTCAGGTTTTAAAAATAAAGCCCAAATATTATTGTCTTTCAGGTCAGCAATGGAGAAACCAACTATCTCATTATTCACTTCACAAACCCAGCCTTTTCCTCTTACCGTCATAAATTCTTTGCAGTCTTCGTCTGTCACTAAGTTAGGGTTCGACAACATATTTTCTTTTACTGCATTTCTTACTATTTGTATTTGTTTTATATCGTCAATACTCGCTTCTCTAATATTCATTTTTTATCTAATTGTATTTTCAGTGTTAGTGTTTTTTATGCTAATGCAAACTCAACGGCTGCTTTTGAGTGCAATAATGCGGTGTCAAATGTCGGTACAGAAACATCCGCTTGTTGAATAAGCAAAGGTATTTCAGTACAACCTAAAATAATTCCTTCTGCACCATTATTGATTAAGTCTTCAATAATGGCTAGGTAATGTTGTTTGGTTTGTGGGGTAACTATCCCTTTGCCCAATTCATCAAAAATTGTTTGATGCACAAATGCCCTGTCCGTTTCATTGGGTATAATAGTTTCAATACCTTTACCTGTCAATTTCGAGGTAAAGAAGTCCAGCTCCATTGTGAATTTCGTGCCTAACAAACCTACTTTTTTCAATCCCATTTTTTCTATTTCGTTTGCAGTAGCTGTTGCTATATGAATAATAGGAAGCCCTACTTCCTTTTCAACCCTGTCCGCAATATAGTGCATGGTGTTTGCACACAAAACAATACCTGTTGCCCCACTCGATTTTAAATGATTACAAGCTTTTGCTATCATTTGGAAAGTACTTTCCCAATCGTTGGCATCATTGTTCTTTTTGATGTCGGCATAGTTAAAAGAGTAAATAACACATTGGGCAAAATTAAGCCCGCCCAGTTTTTCATTTATTCCTTCATTAATATGCCTGTAATAATCTGCTGTCGATACCCAACTAATACCTCCTATAAGTCCGAGTGTTTGCATATTTTGTTATTATTTTAATTATAATTAATCGTTACCTGCTTTGCAAATGTAGTATTAACAATATTTTTTTTGATTGTGCTTCAATAATTATTGTTTCATCGACTTTTATTCGTTGGAGTATAAAAATGATTGCGTTTTATCCTTAATTATTGTGATGTTACTCATTTTATAGGACATCTTTTACGCCCATCTTCGGTGTAGCAATAAATTAACATAAAACATGGAAAACAAGAAACACGTATCAGCACTCCATTCAGAAAGAAAAGAATGGTTAAATACTTTACAATTTTTCAAAGATGATATTCAATCATTACAAAACAGATTAGAAGAAATAGTAAAAGCAAATACAAAAAAGGAAATGACAGCTTTGGTTGAAAGTTACCAAAATCAATTCATCAGACAATTGGAAGTAAATGATGAATTAAGGCATAAAATAAATGCCGCTGAAGTAGCATTTGCCAGTGAAGAATCGAAAAATCCGGTAGCCACTGACCATAAACTGGCTCCTGACCACGTTGAATTGCGAGACGAAGTAGACACCTATTGCAATTTATTCAAAGCACTTCGTGATGGCTTCAACACTTTTGCAAGTAAAGTACTGTAAATTATTAAGGCCTATAAAAAACCTTGGTGAATGAAATTTACCAAGCCTAAAGTTAGCGCACGCCTATGGCGTGTGCTATTCTTACCAACAAGTATAACCTATAAGCTCTGGTTTTGCATTTGTTTTAAATTCTTGTTATGCTACTTTGTAATAATACCTGGTGTAATTTGTTTTGTCTTTCCATGAAATGGTCAGTTCGGTTGCTGTAATTTTGTTAATGATTCCCGTATCCATTTTTGCTTCCGTTGCTTTTATGATCAGGTTATCTGAGATAATAAATTTGGTAAAAGTATCTGCTGCATTCCGCCTGTAAGTATCATCTTTTACTTCCATGAGTGCAGGGGTGGTCAATTGTATCGCATCAGCATAATAACCATTACGTAATGCGCCCTGATAGGCTGTCCAAACTCCCTGTAGGTGTTCTTTTCTTATATCTATTAGCCCCATTGTTGATGTAGGATCAAATTCTTCCCAGCTAATAATTTTGCGCTTTACTTCAACTGTATCTCCAGTCCTGTTTCCTTGTGATTGAATAGGCGCTGTCTGAGAAGAACAACCAATTGTTATTGTAATAACAACTAGCCCGATTATATTTTTAATTCCTTGCTTATTCATAATTTTCATACTATTTAATAATTTAGATCTACAACAAAAAAGCCCTCTATACAAACAGTACAGAGGGCTTTTTTATCGGTTAGTTGAATTAACCTAAATTGGTATATACTTTTACCACATCATCGTCTTCCTCTATTACATCCAATAAAATATTAAACTCAGCTTCCTGCTCTTCAGTTAGTTCTATAGGTTGTGTAGGTATACGTTGTAATTCGGCATTCACTATTTCTATTTTTCTTTCTTCCAAAGCGTGTTGCATTTTACCAAAATCAGTAAAGGCAACCGATAAGTTAAAGTAACCTTCATCATCTACGTCCAGTTCTTCCAAACCTGCATCTATCATATCCAACTCAAACTCGTCCGGATTAATACCTTCACTTTTTATTCTAAAAATACCTTTGCGCTCAAACAAAAACTCTAACGAACCACTTACCAGTAATTGTCCGCCTTTTTTGTTGAAATAGCTACGTAAACTAGCTACTGTACGTGTTGGGTTATCCGTAGCTGTTTCTATAATCATGGCTACACTATGAGGGCCTTTGCCTTCGTAAATAACCTCTTCAAAATCTTTATCCTGTTTGCTGGTTGCTCTTGAAATGGCTGCATCAATATTGGTTTTAGGCATATTGATAGCTTTTGCATTGGCTATAATGGCACGTAAACGTGAGTTGCTGTCAGGGTCACCACTTCCACCTCCTGCTTTTACGGCTATAGCTATTTCTTTACCTATTTTGGTAAAGGTTCTACTCATTTTAGCGTATCTGGCAAACATTTTATGTTTGCGCTTTTCAAAAACTCTTCCCATATAATAAATCCAAATTAAAGTGTGCAAAATAATACTTGCAAACGCATTATCAAACTACCTGTTACCAAATCTTTTTTTGCTTGGCAAATAAGCCTACGGTACCAAAAATGTAAATATAAATAACAAATAAAATATCCAACGGAATAATAAACCAGGTAAGGTTCTGGTACTTTAATTTTTTAAAGGCCATGAAATAAATAACCGATTGGCTCACCAATTTAAAAACATACACACCCAATAGTATTTGCCATAAATAAAGGTCAGTTATAAGCAAGCCAATCAACGAAACATAAAACAATAAACTAGCGGCATAAAAACCACCCAATAACATTTTATGTTCAGGTTTGTAATATTTACCGGTAGTGTTATGCCTTGTTTTTTGTTTCACCCAATCGCCAAATGTTTTTTTGCTTTCGGTATATACAAAACTATCAGCATCCAACTGTATAGCCGTATTGCTATTGTTAGCAGCTTTGTTTACAAACAAATCATCATCGCCACTCATTATGTGCTGGTGCGAGGCAAAACCTTTTTGTTTAAAAAACAACTCTTTGGTATAAGCTAAATTACGGCCAACACCCATAAATGGTTTTAAACGAATAGCGGCCGAAAAATAAAACATACCCGTAATGGCATTTTCAAAACGGGCTATTAAATTAATAAAGGTATTTTGTGTAGTATAGGGCGAAAAACCCAATATAATTTCCTTATTGGGCGTAAACTTTTGAGCCATCAACGCCAGCCATTTGTTGCTGGCAGGCTTACAATCAGCATCGGTAAATACTAAATTATCGTATTGGGCAGCTTTAATACCAATGGTTAAAGCAAACTTTTTACCGGTAGGATATTTTTCCTGCTCTTTTAATTGGCTTATTTTTAAATGGGGATAAACTTCCTGGTAATACTCTAATAATTTCTGGCTTTCGTCCCAACTACAATCGTTTACTACTATTACCTCAAAGCTCGGGTAATCTTGCTCTAAAACCGCTTTTAAATTTTTTTCTAAATTCTTGTATTCATTGCGTGCTGCAATAATAACTGAAACAGGTGCTTGCTCGTTAGCAAGCGTTTGATTAGGCTTATAAAAACTTAATTTAGCAAAATAAAAAAAGTAATAATACAAAAGCACCAGCAAGCTTACTGCCAGTACTCCTATAAAAATACTATTTAAAAAGTTAAATGATATATCCATGAGCCGCAAAAGTAATAGCTAAACAAGCCTAGTTAACCCCAAATTTTAAACAATGTGTTGATTGCTAACCCCACTTACACGTAAAAAATGACTGGTTCCATAAAAAAAGCTTGTTAAAGTATAACCATTAACAAGCTTTTTTATTAAAAACCGGAATACTTAGTACCCGAATATATCAGTTAAACTCACTTCTACTACTTTACCGTATTTAGCCAAGCTGTTTATATCTACTTTTTCCTTAGAAGCTACTACAGTATAAAAATAAGGTTTACCTATAAAGTAAGTTTGGTAAAATGTATTTAAATCAGCAAAATTAATCTTATCCATTTTTTCATAAACATCCTTACGCATATCGTAATTAATACCTAACTTTTGGTTACTTACATAGCTGAAAATAATACTTTCATCATTTACTCTTTCTGTTTCAATACCACTTTTTATAGACGTTTTAGCAGCAACCAAATTAGCTTCGGTATGTGGTAAACCATTTAACAGCTCATTCATGGCAGGAATGGCCTCATTTATTTTATCGGCTTGCGTACCCACATAAGCAATGGTATAATAAGGATCGGCTTTTTTATTAGGTGTTTGAAAATGGCTATAAGTTGAATAAGCCAAAGCTTTGCTTTCGCGTATGGTTTGAAAAACCAAGCTGCTCATACCGCCACCAAAATACTCGTTAAATAATTGTGAAGTTGGTACCAGACTTACATCAAAATTTTTGTTTGAATTATGCAACCAGGTAACCTCTGCTTGTACCATTTTATAATCAGTAAAAAACACAGTATTCTCATTGGTTTGGTTACGCGTAAACTTAACCGCTTCCGGATATGGTAATTGTTTAGCCGGTACTTTATGGAAAGCAGTCAAGGTTTTGTTTAAACCTGCAACAGAACGTGGGCCGAAGTAATAAATAGTATGCTTGTATTGGTTTATTTTTTTTATATAATTTTCTACCAAATCAGTTGCTTTTAATTGTTTTAACTCATCGGTTGAAAGAATATGCGTTGACGGATTTTTAGTGCCATACATAGCGTAGGCAGTTAAAGCTCTGCGAATAGCTGCTTTGTTTAATTTAGCATCAGCACGACCCTTTAATAAACGTTCAATATAATCGTTTAAAGCTTTTTCATCAGGCTTGGCATTAGACAATAAATTTTCAAATAACTGGACTGAAGCCTCAAAATTTTCATTCAATCCACTTAAGCTCACATATACCTGCTCATCGCTGGCAGAAACATTGAAATCGCAAGCCAGTTTAAAAAACTCTTTGCTTATTTCTTCACTGCTCATTTTATCGGTTCCCAAGTATTGCAATAAATTAAAGGCAACAGGTAATTTTAAATCGTTAAACCTGCCCATATCCAGTACATAATACAATTGAAACAACTCATTGTCTTTATTCTGAACATAATAAATAGGTGTTTTTTCTTTTGATTTAGTAATGGTTAAATCCTTTTTATAGTTAACAAAACGTGGTTTAATATTATCGTTTGGTGTTTCTTTAATGGCAGTAACAAATGCAGAAACATCGTCCCTGTTTAAATCAACGGGGGTAATAGCAGGTTTAGGTACTTTTACTATCGATTTATCCTCGCCTTTGTTTTTATTGATTACCACATAATCGTTGGTAAAATATTTATTGGCAAAAGCAACAATTTCAGCCTTGGTAATACTATTCAAATTATCAACCATTCTTACTGCATCTTCCCACTTACGACTTAAAGTAAAAGCATCAAGCATAGCATACGCACGGCCTTGGTTACTTTTTTGCTCTTCAATTTTCGATATTTTTAAATTAGCAATAATGGCTTTCAATATGTTTTCATCAAAATCGCCTTTTTTAATTATATCAATTTGCGCTAGTAACAACTGGCGTACTTCCTCTAACGACTGTCCTTGTTTTGGTTTACCAGTTAAAAACAAAATGCTGTAATCGTGGTTTACCCAAGGGCTTGAAGAGGCCGATAATACTTTTTGTTGTTTAATTAAATTCAAATCAATTAACCCTGCTTTTGAATTTGCCAAAATCATATCACACATAGTTAACAATAACTCTTCCTTCGTACCAGAGCCCGATAACCTGTACCCTATCATTAAATTCTCTGCATCAGGCCCATATAGGTTTACTATAGTGGGTTCATTATTCGTATTTTCAACTGGGCTGTTAAAAGCAGGTACTGCCTTTGTTTGCATGTAACTAAATTTTTCATCAATCATAGCTATCGCTGCATCAGGGTCTATATCTCCACTTAAAACAATAGCCATATTGTTAGGCACATAATAACTATTGAAATAATTCCTGATTTTAACCAACGAAGGATTTTTTAAATGCTCAACCGTACCTATAGTTGTTTGTGTACCGTAAGGATGTTTCTTAAATAAATTACCCAATAAGGCTTCGTATACTTTTCTGCCGTCATTATCTAAACTAATATTTTTTTCCTCATATACTGCCTCTAATTCCGTATGAAATAAACGCAAAACAGGCGCACGGAAACGTTCTGCTTCAATGGTAATCCATTTGCTCAATTGATTTTGAGGAATATCGTTTACATAAACTGTTTGCTCCAAACTGGTAAATGCATTGGTTCCTTGCGCACCAATGGTATTCATCATTTTATCGTACTCATTGGCAATAGCAAAAGTACTGGCCACACCACTTACCGAATCTATCTGGTGATAAATGTCTGTTCTGGTTTTTTCGTCAGTTGTTTTATTATAAACCTCGTACAAAGCATCTATTTTATCCAACTGCTTTTTTTCCTCTTCCCAGTTTTTAGTGCCATATTTATCCGTTCCCTTAAACAACATATGTTCTAAATAATGCGCTAATCCTGTATTGTCTGCCGGGTCGTTTTTACTACCCGCTTTGGTAGCTATAAAAGTTTGAATACGTGGCTCTTTTTTGTTTACACTGATCATTACCGTTAAGCCATTTTGCAGCTTATAGGTGCGTACTCCCAATGGGTCGTTGGCTACAGTGGTATAAGTATATTTTCCATTAGCCGAAGTTTTTTGTAAGGTTACGTATTGAGGTGAAGTGGTGGCTTGTTTTACATTATTATTGTTTTGAGCAATAGCCTGTAAACCTGCCAATAAAGAAAGTGCAAATACTATTTTTTTCATTATGCTGTAATACTGAATTTTGAATTGAGGCGCAAGTATATACTTAAACTCAATAAATGTCTCGTTTTTTTTACAAATGGAAGTCTATGCGTTTTGGCAAACAATCATACGGTCATTTCCGTTAATATCTTTCATTACCTTTACTTCCACAAAACCTTTACTGCGCAGCATTTCAGCCGTTTGTAATCCGTAATCCTGATGAATTTCAAAAAATAAATACCCCTGATTTTTCAAACACTTTTTTGCATAATCGGCAATGGCAATATAAAACTGTAGCGGGTTTTTATTGGTAACAAACAGGGCTTCATGTGGCTCAAACTGGGTAACATTATTTTCCATCCCTTCCTGCTCATCCAATAAAATATAAGGTGGATTACTCACTATTACATCAAACAGTTCATTGCTCAAAGCATCAGAGGGTTCCAGAATATCTTCCACACTAAATATAACATTCGTACCTAACTCAGCTGCATTTTTAGTGGCTAAAGCCAGTGCTTCCGTGCTTTTATCAATACCAGAAACTTTTAAATGAGGCAATGCCAGTTGTAAACTAATGGCAATGCAGCCACTACCGGTTCCTATATCTATTAATTTAAGTGGCCCTTGTGAATTATTATTTTGCAAAGTAGTAATTACCAGCTCCACCAATTCTTCCGTTTCGTTACGTGGAATTAAAACCTGAGGTGTTACTTTAAATTTATGGCCATAAAACCAAGCATAGCCTAATATATACTGAACTGGCTCCGCATTTAACAAACGCCCCAAAATAGCTTCTAAAATATTTTCCTCGCCTTCTGTTAAATACTTATTAAGCAGTTTAATTTGGTGCGGTTTAATCAATAACACCTCTTCAAAAACCCAGTTAGCTATACTTTGCGCTTCACCGGGCTCATATAGTTTTTGTAACTTTAAATAGTATTGATTATAATAATCTTGCAAAATCATAAAGCGCAAACTTACCTACATTTTATATAATTGACACCCTGTTTTTAATTTATTCCCAATACACAAAAAGGCACCTATCTTTCATTATTTAAACAAGTGGTTTAAAATTATTCATTTAATTTGCGCCACATTCATGAACCACCAACTTTATATGCAACGTTGTATTGAACTGGCCCAAAACGGAGCGGGTTCAGTATCGCCAAATCCTTTAGTAGGGTGTATAATAGTGCATAACAATATAGTGATAGGCGAAGGCTGGCACCAACAGTTTGGCCAGGCCCATGCTGAAGTAAATGCCATTGCAGCCGTACAAGATAAATCATTGCTGAACGAAGCTACTTTGTATGTAAACCTCGAACCGTGCAATCACTTTGGTAAAACACCTCCTTGCGCCGATTTGATTATACAACACCAAATTAAACAAGTGGTAGTAGGTATAGTTGACCCATTTGAAAAAGTAGCAGGCAATGGCATAAGCAAATTAGAGGCCGCAGGTATTCATGTTACAGTGGGGGTATTAGAAAAAGAATGCCGGTTTTTAAACAGGCGTTTTATCAAATTTGTTACCCAACATAAACCCTATGTTATATTAAAATGGGCACAAACCCACAACGGTTATATTGCTCCTGATGCCGGTAAATTAACTGCCGAGGAGTTTGAACAACAAAGACATATTACAGGCTTTACCATACAAAAACTGGTACATAAATGGCGTACCGAAGAAGACGCTATTATGGTTGGAACCAATACCGCACTATTGGATAATCCTGCTTTAAATGCAAGAGCATGGCATGGTAAAAACCCAATAAGGATTGTTATTGACAGAACTTTGCGTTTACCCGATAGCTTAAAACTATTTGATAAAAGCATACCAACTATTGTATTTACAGAGCAACAAAAAGAATCAGCTAAAAACTTAACTTTTGTACAGATAGATTTTTCTAAAAACTGGTTTGAGGATATATTGAATCACCTGTACCAAAATCAAATTCAAAGCTTAATTGTAGAAGGAGGAAGTCAGTTACTGAATACCATTATTGATGCTAACCTATGGGACGAAGCTATTCAGTTTATTTCGCCCAAAACTATAAACGATGGAGTTAAAGCACCATTTATAAATGGCATAAACTATCAATCCGATACCATTGATGGAGTAACCGCCAATTGGTTATTAGCCCCTCAAAATTAATTTCACATAACAGCACTTTTATAACGCTCAATGATTTTTTTACTACTCAGTATACTCGCATCAACCATTACCGTTAGTTTCTTTAAGATATTTGAAAAAGTGGGTGTTAACACACTACAAGCTATTATTTTTAATTACCTGACTTGTGCTATTCTCGGTAATTTAATTGACAGTGAACAAGCTGTTATAACAACCACATTTTATAGCGAGGAATGGTTTAAATACACGTTACTTTTAGGTTTTTTATTTATCAGTATATTTTTTGCCATTGGTCAAACAACCCAGAAAATGGGCGTTTCTGTCAGTATGGTTTCAGCCAAACTATCTGTAGTTATACCTATTGTGTTTGCACTGGTTATGTATAAGCAAAATCTGGTTCCCATTCAAATATTGGGTATTATACTTTCATTGCTTTCCATTTATTTTATCAGCAAAAAACAAAACGCCACCAGTACAAACCAAGGAACATGGTTACTACCATTTATTGTATTTATTGGCAGTGGTTTTATTGACACCATACTCAATTTTATACAAACCCATTTTATACCCGCCACCAGCGAATCACATATTATTACCATTACCTTTACAATGGCTTTTGTTATTGGTTTTATTTACCTCCTTAACCTCGTTATTTTTAGGCAGGAAAAAATTAAACTTAAAAATATTTTCTGGGGATTTCTGCTCGGCCTACCCAATTATTTCAGCATGCTTTTTTTAGTAAAAACATTGAGCTATTATGCTACTGAAAGTGCAAGCATATTCCCCATTAACAACATTGGTATTGTTGCAGCAAGTACCTTAGTAGCCGTTTTGTTTTTCAATGAAAAACTAAACAAACAAAACCTAATTGGTTTAGGTCTGGCTTTAATTGCTATTATTCTCATTTCATTCCATCAATACATTGGACTTATTTTTTAACGATACCTATTATACCATTGGTCAAACAACCCAAGGTGAGTTTAAAGACAAAGGCAGCAAATTTATTGGGCTGGCTTTTCATGTTAAAACTGAAGACGAAGCCAAACAAATTATCAAACAATTAAAAAAGGAACATTCACAAGCCAATCACCATTGCTGGGCATTAATTTTAGGTGCGCAGAAAGAGTTTCAAAAAAGTAGTGACGACCGTGAACCAGCCAATACAGCAGGCAAACCTATATTAAGAGCCATACTACAGAAAAATGTAACACAAACACTCGTAGTGGTGGTTCGCTATTTTGGAGGTAAATTATTGGGAGTACCCGGCCTTATCAATGCCTACCATGCAGCAGCTGCCGATGCATTAGTCAATGCCATTATTCTTGAAAAACAAATAATAGAACAATACCAATTAGAGGCAGATTATTTAATGCATAATGCCATCTATAAAGTTAGCAAACATTTTACAATAAAAATTTACCAAACAGATAACTTTAACCCAAACTTATTTACATTTGAGGTTAGAAAATCGAAAGCCGATGAAGTTATTAAGCAACTGAACGATGCAGGAATAACACAAATAAAATTTATCCAAATCCTATGAAAAAACTGTTTACTGCTATAACCTTATTGTCAGGCTTACTAATTCAGGCGCAACAAAACAATTGCAGCACCTATATTAAACAAAAAACGGCCACACTAAGCATACCCGAAACAGGAATCAACAATGCCATAGCAGCCAATAAAATGGCAACACCAATGGCCGATGTAGCCAAACAAATTTTACTCAATACCATACCCGAATTACAACTTGATAATGTAGATATAAAACTGCAACATACTTACCAGAGTTTAGTAGGTACCCATTACCAGTTTATACAAACCTATTTAAACAAAGAAGTATACCAGTCCAATATAAAAATAGCCCTTAATAGTCAAGGTCAAATAATCAATATACTAAATAGCCTATCCGATTTACGCAATATAAAAACCAACAATATCCAATCATTAACCAATAGTGAATTATGGATGTTTGATGGTAGTAAGTTGATAAACGCAAACAAAAAAACAGTTGGCAATACCGAACAAATTATTGACCAAAACAACAATATACTTTACCAGCAAATTAAAAGCTTAAACAAAGGCCCGGTAGATACAAACGTTACAGTAAAACTATTTAACCCTGATCCACTTTCAACAGCTAGAAGCCCTTACGTAGCACCCTACTTAAACTACAACAAAATAGATACCCCTTCGCTAAACAATGAGAGGAAAAATGTTTCACTGTCATTACAATACAGTGATAGCGGGCAATTTATTGCAGCAAACAAATACGTACTCATTAAAGATATTTTTGCCCCCTTTGTTGATCCGTTTAAACTAAACAATATTTCAAACTTAGCAGTTACCCGCAATACCGATATATTCAAACAGGAAATGGCTATGTACCACATTAGCCAATACCAAAACATCATTCAGAATGTAGGTATAACCAATTTACAAAATCAATTATGGGTAGATGCTTTAGGCGATTTAAGCGAAAACTCAAGATTTGAATTTACAGATACCAATCCATACATGATACTAGCCATTGGAGGTATTCCCGATTCAGAAGATGCCGATGTAATTACCCATGAATACACACACGCTATAGGTTATTACATATCACCAAACTCAAGCGATGGAGAAGAAAGAATAGGTATAGATGAAGGCAATGCAGATATTATGGCTGTTTTATATTCACTAAAATTAAGCGACTATAATTGGCGAAAAGTATTTAATTGGGATGGTAACGAAACATGGAACGGCAGGAACACTTTAAACACCAAAAACTATAAAACAGACTTTACATTACAACGCTACGCTTTAGGCGATATTTGGAGTGGGGCCGTTACTGATATAGCAGAGTCAATAGGTGTGGACAATACCATTAAATTATTGATAACATCAATGGCATCATACCAAAACAATATGACCATTCCACAGTTTGCTCAGATAGTTTTACAAAACGATAGTATTCTTTTCAATAAAGCACACTATACAACTCTTACCAATTCATTTATCCAACGCAGTATCCTTAATCCAACCTCAGTTGATAATATACAAGGTCAATTACCTATACAGTTTATAAATACATACGGATTTGCCAATAACAACGAACGCTTACAAATTAACTTACCCCTTATGCAAGCCTTTAATATTGATGTGATAAACTTGGAAGGAAAATCAATTTACCAATTAAACAATCAGCACCAAACAGCTGTATTAAACGCCTCTGATTTTAAATCAGGTTTATACTTTGTAAAAGTAAGCGTAGGCGATAAATTATTTGTTCAAAAAATTATAAAAAACTAAATCAACATACGTGACCAAAACAGTTTTAATTACAGGAATAACAAAAGGAATAGGCCGTGCCTTAGCAGAATTATTTGCAGAAAAAGGATTTAATATAGCAGGTTGTGCACGCAACGAAAAAGAACTGAACGCCTTTAAAGCAGAACTCTGGAATAAATACGAAAACCAACGATTCTTATTGGCCTCAGTTGATGTAAGCGATAAAATTGCAGTGCAAGCATTTGCCAGCGATGTATTAGAAGAGTTTGAAAATATAGATGTGTTAATTAACAATGCAGGAGTATTTATTCCGGGAAGCATACTCACAGAAGAGGATGGCATTTTTGAACAACAAATAAATACCAATTTAGCCAGTGCATACCATTTAACCCGCGAAATAGTACCGGGCATGAAAAACAGGAAAGAAGGTTATGTTTTTAATATTTGCAGCACAGCCAGCATTACAGCTTATACCAACGGAAGCAGCTATTGCATAAGTAAATATGCTATGTTGGGCATGACTAAAGTTTTGCGTGAAGAATTAAAAAACTATAACGTTAAAGTAAGTGCGGTAATGCCGGGAGCCACGTTAACAGATAGTTGGAGTAATACAGAATTACCTGCAGAACGTTTTATCAAAACTACAGATGTAGCCAATACCATTTGGAATATATACTCCCTATCAAACAACACCGTTGTAGAAGAAATAATAATAAGGCCTCAGTTAGGTGATATAGATTAATAAGAAAGTTTATCGGGTTATAACATAAACGATGGCTATAACCAATAAAATCAAAACAACCCGTATTAAACTTTTTATCAATAAGCTTACATAAGCCAACACCGCAAAAATAAGTGCGGCTATACCTATGTATAAAATTGATTTTTCGTAAGAAAGTCCTGTTTCATTTATCCATTTACCAAAAGGATAAGCTGGTTTTAAATGCTGGTATCTTACATGGTAATATTCTATAAAAGCCATGCCGCTAACTATAGGGGCTGCGAGCATTAACAAAATAGAAAATATCTTTACAACTAACGATTTTATCATTCCAATTTATCTTATAAAAATTTGCTTCACTTCATATAAAATGAAGTGAAGCAAATCTCAACATGTTTATACCAAGGCAGCTTCTACTTTAGTTATTAATTCGTCAGCCTGTTGATGGTTCTTAGCCAGTAAATTTTTTGCATCTGCAATTAATTTATCAGCAAAAGTTCTATCCTTTAATTCTTTGGCATTTACTAAAACATTAAAGTATGCTCCACGTACTGCGGTTTTTACACACAATACACCTACGCCTGCATCCGTAATAGAATTTTGATTTCCTTTTTCAATCATTGCTTTCAGTAAATCCAAAGTATCAAAAGCAGTTTGCATTACCTTCAAAGGAACTTCGCAAGCATATTTAGTGGCATTTTCTATAGCCAAAGTTCTGGCTGCTTTTTCTTCATCAGTAGCTTTAGGTAAACCAAAGGCTAACATAATTTCATTAAAAGCATTGGTATCTTCATCTACCGCTTTCAATAATTTATCCTTTATAACCTGTCCTTTATCAGCCCACTCACTAAAATAAGCAACTTGCTCCTCCCAACCACGCTTACCTGCTGATAAATTAGCAACCATAGTTCCTAACGAAGCACCTAAACTACCAACATATGCACTAATTGAACCACCTCCGGGAGCAGTACTTTCACTGGCAGTTTCATTGGCAAAACTACGTAAGTTCATCCCAATTAATTTTTCCTTACCGGCATCCCTTAATTTATATTCAATTATTTTATTGTTGACATCAAAAGGAACCAATTCATCTAATCCCAATGACTTAATAGCTATTTGAATTAACTCCTCTTCACTTACGCCAACCGAACGTTTTTGTTTGTTTAAATAATGTCTTCCGGCCGCTAACATAGCTTCCAAAGGAATTAAGCCTACCAGCTCCGAACCAGTTACACGCATGCCTCTTTTTTCAGCGCTTTTACAAACCTCATCAAATGCCTGGTGAACAGAAGTAATTTTATAATTAGTCAGGTTAATACTTATCTGCGCAATACCATATTCTTCAATATACCACCCTATTGCTTTACAAGCCTTCAAAGTTCCGGGTATTCTTACCTCATTACCCTCAGCATCCTTTACTATTTTACCCGTAATAGGATTTCCCTCACGTAAAACCCTACCCGCTTCCCTGATGTCAAAAGCTACAGAATTAGCCAAACGAACCGACTTTGTATTTAAATTTACGTTATAGGCTATTAAAAAATCGCGTGCACCAATAACTGTTCCACCGGCTCTTTCATTAAACTCAACAGGTCCAAAATCAGGTTTCCATTCTGCTTGTTTTATTTTCTTAAAAAAACCTTCGTATTCCCCTGCTCTAATAACTGAAAGATTATTTCTTTCTTTATTCGGTTGTGCGTACTCATATAAATAAACAGGAATATTCAATTCCTCTCCAACTCTTTTTCCTAGTTTTTGTGCAAACGCAGCCGTTTCTTCCATGGTAATCCCACTTACCGGAATTAATGGGCAAACATCAGTGGCTCCCATTCTTGGATGCTCCCCTTTATGTTTACTCATATCAATAACTTCAGCCGCTTTTTTTATTGCTAAATAAGCCGCTTCAATAACAGCATTTGGTTCCCCTACAAAAGTTACTACCGTTCTATTAGTAGCTTTTCCCGGGTCAACATCTAATAACTTAACACCTTCTACACTTTCTATTACATCAGTAATCTGCTTAATTACCTGCAAATCGTTTCCCTCACTAAAATTAGGAACACATTCAATTAATTTAGTCATATTTCAATTTAATTACTTTAAAATTATAGGTGAGCGAAACTAATAAAATTTACTGTTTGAACAGTAATAAGATTTACCAAAAGTGCATAAAAAAAGCCACCTCACTCGTGAGATAGCTTTAATTAACAAAATTCCGTTTATTTATTGTAGCGCAGTTGGCATCGATTCTTTAGCTGAATAAAAATAAGTATCAAAAGGAGTATCTACATTTTGAAATATATCAATATGATAAATGCATTTTATTTCAAACAAAACCCCAACTACCATGGCTATAACTATTACAAAGTATAAAAACTTCATGAAATCAAGCATGTTTTTCACATAAAACAATACCGATTCAAACGCTCTGATGTACAGAGGTTGGCTTACACTATTTAACTTTGGGTTTAAATTAGCAAAAGAAGTTCTGTTTAATTCGTTTTTTGTAAAAGTTGCCATAGTTCTAATTATTTAAAGTTTAAATCTGTCCTTTTTCTTATTCGAATATACGTAAAACCTATTTGAATGGTTGTTAAATAATGATTAAATGGGTAGAAACGTCCACAAAATGCTTGTTTTCAAATATTTAAACTTATTAAGCATTCAAAACAAACTGCTATTTAAATAGGAAAACCGTTAGAAAAAGTGCTGTTTTAATCCAAAATCAGCCATTTACATAAAAAAAGAACTAAAAAAATAATCAAATGTCGCACTAAAACATTTACATGCCAATTTTTTGACAGTATTTACGAAGTATTATTGCTATTGGTTTTCTATTGTTTAAAAAACTTCTGATAAAACACTCCTGAAGATGAACTCAACTTTAAATAATACAATCCTGAAGGCAATATTGGAATATTCATCCCTAGTTCATTAGTACCCTTACCCAGTGAATAACTGCTCTCCAATACCAAGCTCCCATGTGCATCAATTAAACTCATATTACATTGATCCGATTGATTACTCCAGGCACTTAAATGCAATACATTTTCCGTTACAGGATTTGGATAAATAATAAACCCCTTTCCACTAAAATCCATTACTTCATTTACACCTACACCAGCATTAACGGTAAGAGTAAAATCCGTTAACGTATCCGTTATAGTTTGTTTAAAGATAGATACAGAAGCATCCACTTCAATAACAATTTGTAATGGATAAACTCCTTTTTGAGTAGGCGTACCTGTTACCAATATACAACCATTAGTGCCTCCACCAATAGCACAATTACCATTGTTACACTCATAAGCCATTCCATTCGGAACACCAATAATTTGTTTTATCCTTAATGAATCAACCTTGGCATTTACCAGACCAAAATTGGGTACATTTACTATGGTATCTTTAGTTACATAATATTGTAAAACCTGGCTATACGCTACATTTACTCTACCTGCTGGCAAAACCGAAGGAAAAACACCAGTAGATTTAATATTCAAATCTACATTACATACTTGTGCATTCAAGACGCCAGTATATAGCAATACCGTCATAACACATACACCCAAAAATTTAGTTTTCATAAGTTCAATAGTTTGTTTTTATATAATAAAATTCAATGCTTTTCTCTACTCCAATTAATTACCAATAACAAATTAACAATATTAATTGGAATCATTTACACCTAAGTCACTAGCTACCAATTTCATTAAGTTGAAAGCCTCCTCAAAATCATTTTTAATTTTACCATCCAATATAGCCTCCCTGATAGCATTTTTTATAATGCCTATTTCCTTACATGGTTGTAAATTAAATGTCTTCATTATCATTTCACCATCAATAGGAGGCTGCCAATTACGCAGTTTATCACGTTCCTCTACTTCAGCTACCAATTGCTGTACCTTATCTAAGTTGGCTTTATAAAGTTTCTTTTTTTCCTCAAATCGGGTAGTCATATCAGCCCTGCACAAAACAAATAAATCATTTAAGTCTTCACCAGCATCAACTATCAAGCGCCTGATAGCCGAATCAGTAACGCCATCTTCAGCCAAAGCCTTTGGCCTATGATGCAATGCAACTAACTTCTGTACATAGCGCATTTTTTCATTAAGGGGCAGCTTTAAATGATTAAATATTTGAGGTACCATTTTACTTCCTTTATCTTCATGCCCATGAAACTTCCAGCCACCCTCTTCTGCAATAAATCTCTTCGTTAATGGCTTGCCAATATCATGCAACAAGGCCGCCCATCTTAACCAAAGATCATTTGTTTCTTCAGTTATATTATCAACTACATTAATAGTATGGTAAAAATTATCTTTATGTCCCTTCCCTTGCTTTACTTCAACACCATGCATATTATATAGCTCTTTAAAGACAAGTTCCAACAGCCCGCTGTCAAAAAGCAACTTTAAACCTATAGAAGGTTTAGGAGATAACAATATTTTATTTAACTCTTCACTGATACGCTCAAAAGAAATAATCTTTATACGTTCCGCATTATTTTTAATAGCATCAAAAGTAGCCGGTACTATGGTAAAGTTTAATTGCGATGCAAATCTGATAGCCCTTAACATTCTCAAAGGATCATCACTAAAAGTAATAGCCGGTTCCAAAGGAGTTCTTATCAACTTTTGTTGTATATCTTCTAAACCACCAAAAGGATCAACAAACTCGCCAAATCTATTTTCATTTAAACATATAGCCAGTGCATTTATTGTGAAATCCCTCCTGTTTTGGTCATCAGCTAATGTACCTGCAAATACCTTTGGTTTTCTACTATCTGCTTGGTAACTTTCCTTTCTTGATCCAACAAACTCAACCTGCCATTCATCTGTTTTAACCATAGCAGTACCAAAGTTTTTAAAAATCGCAAAATCACTTTGCTTATTTCGTAAAGCAAATGATTTTGCCAATGGAAGAGCATCCCCAATTACAACAACATCAATATCCTTCGAAGCTCTATCTAAAATCAAATCCCGAACATAACCACCAATCAAATAGGTTTCTAAACCCAACGAATCAGCACATTGTTGAAGTTGTTTAAAAATAGGGCTTGTTAATTTTTCTCTCATTCTAAATTTTGTGCAAATTATTAAATATTATCTATTCCCCCTTAATATATTATACCTCTGTTATATATTTTGTAACACTAAAATCAGTTAGCATAAATATTAATCTTATAGTATTTTGCAGCAATATATTTCCTATGAACATTCAATTTAATGCATTTGCTTTAACCTTATTAATGTCAGGAATAGCCAATTTATTGCTAGCACTATTCGTATTCCAAAAAGTTGGAAGTGCAGTGAAGTGGTTTTCAATTATGATGCTTTGTATTTCCATTTGGTCCATTGCATACGCTTTAGAACTGGCAAGTAGTGACCTTAACCAAATGTTACTATTCATCAATTTTGAATATATAGGAATCACATTTCTCCCCTCAGCTTGGATTGTATTTGTCATTAAATTTACAGGAAAATCTAATTGGCTCACCCCACTAAATTATCTTAAAATCTTCATATTTCCGGCTATTGCCTTACTACTGGTTTGGACTAACAATCTACATCACTTACACTACCAAACAGTATCCGTAAGTAATGAAAGCAACTTCCCTTTATTATCTTTTCAACCCGGAATCTGGTACCATGTACATACAGTATATTTTTACTTTATGCTCGGCTGGGGTATTTTTATGCTCATTCGATTCTTTCAAAAAGGATATCTAATATACAAAAAACAATACATAGCTATTTTAATAGCAGCACTCATTCCATGGATTACAAATCTTATTTATCTAATAGGTTACAGGCCATTCCAACATATTGATTTAACTCCTTATGCATTTATTACTACTTCAGCAGCTATTGCTTTTGCGTTACTAAAATTCAGCCTGTTCAATTTAATTCCGCTTGCTCGTGAAAAAGTAATTGAAAGCATGAATGATGGAGTAATAATATTAGATTGGGATAAGAGAATAATTGATACCAACAAAATAGTAAGTCAATTTTTAGGGCTTACAAGTGACAACATAATTGGGAAAAAACTAAATGAAGTAATAAATAATCAAAACCTAACTACGCTATTACAGCATGGTAAAGATGATAAAACAATTATCAATTTAGACTCCAAACATTTTGAAATAACTTTTACAACAATCGTCAATAAAAATGCTATACAAAATGGAACACTATTATTATTTAGGGATATTACCGAAAATAAATTAGCAGAAGAAAAACTACAAAATCAAGCAGAGCAGTTACAAAAAACAAATGCATTAAAAGATAAACTGTTCTCCATTATCTCTCACGATTTAAGAACACCCTTAGCTAATTTAGTAAGTCTATTAGCTATTGCAAAAGAGGGTTATTTATCACTTGATGAATTGAAAGCCGTGCTTCCTAGCATTTCAGAAAATGTCGATTACACCTCTTCCCTTATTGATAATTTACTTAACTGGTCAAAAAGCCAAATTGATCAGGAAAGCACAGTGAAAGAAATACATTCAATAAAAGAAATTCTTGATAAAGAAATAACTTACCTATCCAAAAATGCTGCAGACAAAAAAATCGAAGTTATTAATTTAATCAGTAGCGATTGTACCCTATTAGTAGATAAAGACATGATGCAATTAGTATTCAGAAACCTAATTTCCAATGCTATCAAATTCTGTAATCAATTCGACACAATAACCATATCTTCAATTGTATCAAGTCACAAAACGACAATTATAGTAAAAGATACAGGAATCGGAATGGATGAAAATAAACTACAAAAACTATTCAGTACAGAAACATTTACTACATTAGGAACAAAAGAAGAAAAAGGCACTGGATTAGGCTTACATCTTTGTAAGGACTTTATTGAAAAAAACAATGGACAGATTAGTGTAAAAAGTGAATTAGGGACCGGAACAACTTTCACAATTGAGTTTCAAACTTGAACACTCAGATTAATCTATATCTCATAATTACAAACTCAATTCTATATGCTCTTACTATATAGAGCATAATTAGTTTTATGTAATGAGGACAACAACCAAAAATCATACGCCTAACTTATTTCGTTTTAGCATCCCCAAATTGCATAAAAAGCTATAAGATCATTTATAATCTTTCTATCATCTTTGAAGATTAAGACTGTGCGAAACAACAAACATAGTTAATTACTTAAAAAGTTTAAAAAATAAAAAAGGCTGTCTTT